>DYRD01000029.1 GCA_020718905.1 Syntrophus aciditrophicus
TATAGAACAATCCTCCCACTTATGCACCTGTCCAGTTTTGCCATACCCGCTCTCTTGTTCTGGAAGTGCGCTGCATTAGAACTCGCTTTCGCTCGTCATCCTTTTTCGGAAGGGACTTTCGTTGGTATGATGCCAAGATTAGCTAATTATGCAACGCAAATGGCTTGCCAACAACCGGAACTGACATGAACATGAATTCATCATTTGATTACAAGAGGTTAGATTAACGAAAGAGAAGAGCTTAAAAGTATGAGATAATTCGTTTGGCCTCAATCTATTGAGGGATATTTTGAAGGGATCGATGGGGGTGGTCTAAATCTAATAGTTTTGTCTCCGGCCGGATTATTCCTAACTTATGCATCCTCGCCCTTAAGGTACTCGGGTTGAGACCCAGGATCGCCGCAGTCCCATCCTTTCCCTAGATGCGCCAACCGGTCTCAGAAAGGGTTTTAAGAATCTGGTTTCGTTCCGCCTCTTCAAGAGTCCTCAGGGCGGATGAAAGCGGGGGGGATGAAATCTCCAGCTTATCTGCCAGTTGCAACACTTTTCCGTGGCACAAGATCACCGACCGTTCAATGATGCTTTCAAGCTCCCTGACGTTCCCTGGCCATGGATAATCCTGCAACACCTTCATATTCTCCTTCTGGATCGACGTGATCTGTTTGCCCAATTTCCTGGAATATCTTGCTATGAAGGCCTGGACCATAAGCGGGATGTCTTCTTTCCGCTGCCGGATGGGAGGAATAGTTATGGGGAAGACGTTAAGACGATAGTAAAGATCTTGCCGGAACCGGCCCTTGCGGACCTCTGCCTCAAGGTCTCGATTGGTTGTCGCTATGATCCGCACATCGACTTTGATGGTTTGGGATGAGCCCAGACTCTCAAATGCGTTATGTTGAATCACCCGGAGCAGCTTGGCCTGCAATGGCAGCGGCATTTCACTGATCTCGTCAAGGCAGAGAGTGGAACCATTGGCAATTTCGAATCGACCTACTTGCCGGTTATCGGCTCCGGTAAATGCCCCCTTCTCACGGCCGAAGAGTTCGCTCTCAATCAAGTTGTCCGGCAGGCAGCACAGTTGACCGTGATCAGCGGCCGATTCTTGCGAGCGCTCATATCGTGGATGGCGGTAGCAATCAGATCCTTTCCCGTACCGGTCTCACCGAGGATAAGGACGGTTGTGTTCATGGGAGCGACCTGTTCCGCTCGATAGAGAACGTACTTGAGACCATTGATTTGCCCGATAATTTGCCCAAAGTTATGTTTCATTTTGGTCTCGTTACGGAAGTAAATATTCTCGCCTTACAGTTGGTCTTTCATTGCTTTGATTTCAGCAAAGGCCGTCCTGAGCTCAACCGTCCGCTCCTCTACTTGCCGTTCGAGATTGTCGTGGGCTTTTTGCAGTGCCTCCTCTACTTTCCTGCGCTTGGTGATGTTGCTAACTACGACGCGGTATACGTGAACTCCGTTTGCGTCCTGCTCCACGTTGGCCTCAAGTAGCGCCCAGAATTGAGAACCATCTTTTTTTACCAACCGTATCTCGCACAACTGCGGGATGCCCGTTTTAAAAAGCAGCTTGCGATGCTTGTAGTAGATGTCTTGATCCCCGCGGAGGATGAAGCAAGTCAGGGGCTGCTTGACCAGAGTGCTTTTCTCGACCCCCAACATAGTAGCGGCGGTGAGATTGGCCTCCAAGATCAGCCCCATCTCGCTGACGGTTAAATAGCCCACCGGTGCCAAATCGTAGAGGTCGAAATAACGCGCCCGAGCAGCGTCCAGGTCCGCTTGTATCCGGCGCAACTCCTCGTTCTGCATCTCCAGCTCAATCTGATGCACTCGTAGTTCGTGAAGCGTCTGTCGCGCTTCTTCGGACGTCGGCGCCTCTTGTCTTTCCGGCATCCGGACAGTATTATCCCTGGCGATCTTCTCTGCCAGCCGGCGCATTTTGTCTGCAGTTTTTGCTAAAGTAGTCTCATCAGGCTTCTTTTTTTTCATCCTAATGTTTCCTGTGCAGAAAATTGAAACCGCATCCTCAGTTTTATGTTCGTTATGAAGGAATCTTTGATCCAGATTTCCCCTGTTTTAATATATGGTGTTGGCGTGAATCAAAATGGGTAGTATTGATAAGAAAATGTTTAAACATTGTACCTAAATACACAATATCAATTTAGGTGTCAAACGAAAATTGCGGCATTGAAAAATCTATCTGTTGCTTCTTTTTAACGCATGGGACAGTATTCACAAATCATACAAACGGTAAAGATTTAAGAGAAAACATAACAATTTTTTGTCTGCAAACAGACTCTATATGGCCAAAATCGCTAAGATCACTGTCCCCATAAACATCGCGCCCATATTCATCGAGCAATTGATGATAGTCGACAGGATGTTCATCGTCATGGCATAATCACCAGACCGGTATCTTCAGGTGCGCATCAAACCAGTCCTTAACAAGATTGACCTTCTGGTTGAACTGACTCGCAACCCTATCGTCAAAGGCCCGCCGGTCTAGGCAGATCCAGACATCCCAATCGGATCGCGAAGTCTGACTGATGGGTGACACTCAGAGAAATATCCCTGACCCCTTTTTCACCTTTACGATTTGGCCGTCATTTCGGACTTGATATGCAGCCCGACCCTATCCCCGCTCCCGTGAGAACAGGCTTGACACGAGGTAACAAATGCATCTTCACCCGTATTTCCTTATGGGATCAGAAGTTTAATAATTTCATTTATATCAGGCAATTCCTTGATGGGATAGACCTTGATATGGCTCACCTTGCCTTTTTCATCAATAATTATATTGGCCCGTTCGGAAAGCCCGTCCGTGCGGAGGATTTCCAACGATTTCGCGACGGCGCCATGGGGCCAGAAATCGGCAAGCAGACGGGTGTAATGAATCTTCAGGCTTTTCGCCCATGCCGCTTTGCAAGGGACGCTATCAACACTCAGTCCTACGGCTATCGTATTATATTTTTCGAATACTTTGCGGTTTTTCTCAAGATCCTTCATCTGATTGGCGCAAATCGGCGTCCAGGCAAGGGGATGAAAAGAAAGGAGCACCTTCCTTCCTTGACCTTCAGAGAGGATAAATTCCTGGCCCTTTTGATCTCTGAGAATAAAATCTTTTGCCTTTTTCCCCACACTTATACCCTTGTTTTCCATAGCTCAAATCCTCCTCCTCGTGCTATAACTACAAATAAGAGTTTTTTACCACCCTAATTTGATTAATACGACAATAAGCTTATTATCGCACGTCGCAAACAGGAAAGATAGAAATATTTCCCTTTTTTATACAATACCTTGAGGGACTTGCAAAGTGGCGTTCCCACTGGCTGCGGGCCATTTTTCTTATGCGCAGTTCAGATTTCATCATAGGAGGACGACATGATTATCGAAAGTAAGGGCCGGATTCAGGACGGGATCTATGCCATCGGCGCCGCAGAACTACCCGGCTATCTTTTCACGGGGCAATATCCGGTCCTGCTTGACGCCGGGATGACCTTCATGGGCCCCCTCTATCCCGCCGAACTGAAAAACCGCCTGGAAGACGTCAACCGCCTGAAATACCATTTCCTGACCCATTCCCACTTCGATCACGCCGGGGCCTCGCCGTTTTTAAAAAGGCACATACCGAACATGCAGACCGGCGCCAGTTCGGCGGCGGCAGAAACCTTCCGAAAACCTAACGCCATCGAGCTGATCCGGAACCTCAGCCGGCCGCTGGAGGAAAAATACGGGGATTTGATCGGCAACGAGGATGTAACCTTCGGGGGCCTTGAAATCGACCTTGTTCTCGACGGGGGCATGAAGATCGATCTGGGAGCAGGACGGACCTGCATGGTTGTGACCACTCCCGGGCATCGCTTTCCTTCTACATCCCCGCGCTGAAAGCCATCATCACCGGTGAGGCGGTGGGCGTATTTGACAGAAATCTTAACATCCATCCGGAATTTACGTCCAGTTATAATGACTATATGAACTCTCTGAACAAATTGGCGGCATTGGACATTGAACTCCTCATGATGAGCCATTTTTTCACCCTTACCAACGAAGACGCCCGAGGATATATAAAAAAATCTATCGGCAAGACGGTGCTCTTCAAGGAGAGGATTGAACATTACTTGACGGATTTCCATGGAAACCGCAAGTCAGTGGTTCAAAAGATATTCAAGGAAGATTTTGAAGATACGGGGGCAATACTTCAGGACGTACGGCCCTACCGGATCAATCTGGAAGCAAAGGTCCGCGTAATTGCCGAAGGGAGGTAACAGCAAGGATTCCTCTTGTGTTTAGCCTCCCCTAACCATAAGGCACCTTAATTGAGGTGTTCGGAAAAAGTCGGGAAACACCCTTAATGTCATTTCGACTTTTCGTCACCCATCGGTTCGAATATGGGCCTTACACCTGCTGACAACTTTGCTTAATGTCGTCAGCAGGCGCGGAAATAATTATTATGTTAAGTGTTTACGCTTTATTACTTCTTGGTCGCGGGTTTATATTCTTTGGTAATACCCCACCAGTTTCGTTCCTGCGATTTTTTGACATCGTTCTGATCGATGTTGCGATAGCCGGCCCAACTGAAACCCAGATGACTCCAGTCATTGTAGACCGAATCATGCTTGAAAAGTTCAGATTCCCTGACCGCTGCACAGCAACCGCAGAGCATGAAAATCAGTCCGGTAATCAGTAATTTTTTTATCAACGTCCTCATTTTTCTACCTTAATCATCAGTCTGCCTGGATCGATAATCCTTGGCAAATCCCTCTATTTGCACTTTTTGAAGAAACCCATTAAAAATTCACTATCTACAGGAGAAAGATCGAATTTAAAGACCGCCTGCTCGATAAGCTTCGGAATAGATTGGTCCGGTTTTTCTTCAATACACTGCGAAATCCACTTAATCGCCCTTTGTACGTCGTCGCTGTCCGGCATAATCGTTGCCATAAAAACTATTCCTCCTTCTTTAATATTGATTGTAAATTATCTCTAAATGTGAACAATCCCGTCCACTATGTATTCACTCATATCACCGATTTGATCGTAAAACCAGCCTTCTCACAGAAAATTATGGTCAGGCGATAGTTTACCCTTATTACACCATGGGTCACACCACGGGAGAGATATGGAGCTACTTTATAAACTTACCCGAATATGCTCAGATATTCAAGGTGATTCATTAACCGATTTTTTACTTTCACAAATTACTTGATTTCTGAAGAAAGCTGATGTAGTGAACGCGTTCGTTTTACACAAATTAAGAGGACTCCTTGTCCAGGCCCGGTGCCTGGGCTTTAGAGCCGAAAGGAGGACAGATGCCAAGAAGATACGAAACCATCTTCATTACCCCCGCCGACATACCTGATGAGGAACTGCACGCCTTGATTGAAAGGTACAGCGCCATCATCACCGGACGGAAAGGGATCCTGGTCAAGGTCGAAAAATGGGGCAAGCGGAAACTGGCTTACGAAATCAAAAATCATTTGAGAGGTTACTATATCTTGCTTGATTTCGCCGGCCAGACTGATGTCGTCAACGAAATGGAAAGAAACTTCAAGATTGACGATAAGATTCTCAAGTACATGACCATCAAGAAGGAAGATGCTGTTGATCTGAAGGTCTTGGAAACGGAAATCAACTCGCCCGCCAAGGAAACCAAACCCGATGAAGCTGTTGTCCAGTCCACCGGTCCCGAAAATACCGAAGAGGAAAAGGAATCCGTGGCAACCGCTTCCACCGAAACATCAGGATAATCAAAGGGGAGGTAAAAAAACGTGACACCCGTAAGAAGCTCAAGGCCGCAAAGGCCACAGAAAAAGTTTTTCCATCGCCGTAAGTTCTGCCGGTTCTGTACGGATTCTAATCTGAAAATTGATTACAAAGACCCACACACTTTGAGGGACTTTGTCACCGAACGGGGCAAAATTATGCCGAGGAGAATCACCGGAAATTGTTCAAAACACCAGCGGACTCTGACCCTCGCCGTAAAAAGGGCAAGAACTATCGCGCTGTTGCCTTTTGCAGTATCCGAAGGTTGACCTATAAATACGCCCGGCTCGCGACCGGAATGGACACACCCGCAGGGGAGCCCGTTCCGGTCGGATCGTAAGAAGGCGGATGTTGTCAGTGGACACGGGAAGAAGGGGCTTCTTGATCGTTGAGGTTTTCAGGGGTGTTTTTGTAACGTCCCTCGTATTTCTGACCGTTACCCTGGTTCCTATGCTCAGTACTATGATGCTGATCATGGTTCCCCTTCCGATTTGCTTCTTCTTTACAAAACTTGGCAGAATTAAAGGTTCTTTGGTCTTTGTCCTTTCCCTGCTGATTGCGGGGACGGTGGAGTATGCCGTCGCCGTTCATACGTCCGTGACTATCTTATTTACTCTGGGCGCGTTGGGAATTGTTTTGTCCGAAACCATGAAGAGGGACCTTTCGATAGGCTGGACGGTTTCCATTGCCGCATTCGCGGGCCTTTTCGTCATGGCCGCTATCCTTATTTATAACAATATCCTTTATGGAAAGCTTCCCTGGGATCAGATATATGCCTATGTGTCCAGTGTAGTTCAAGAAAACATTAAGTTATACGGGCAACTCGATTTTTCCTCGGAACAAATGCAATATATCAAGGAAAATTCCGGCAAAATAGCGCGCATCCTTACCTACGCCTTCCCTTCCCTTTCCCTGATCAGCCTGTCCGTAATCATCTTGGTTAACGTCCTTATTTGCCGAACATTGCTCAAAGTTTCGACACCTGGAAACCCCGATTTTGGCGATCTGTCCCTATGGAAAGCATCGGACTATCTGATCTGGCTGGTGATTGTCTCCGGGGCAAGCGTCATGATTCCCTTGTCATGGATCAAGTTTACGGCCCTGAATTTTCTGCTTCTGTGTCTCTTCATCTATTTTCTCCAGGGGATCGCGATTATTGAATTTTTCTTCAAAAGGAAGAATGCGCCGTTTTACTTGCGTTTTCTCGTTTACTTCCTTATCATGATCCAGCAATACTTGATGTTTTTTGTTGTCGCCGCCGGTCTGTTCGACCTATGGATAGATTTCAGGAAAACGCCGGCACCGACAAAAAACCTAAACCCATAGCCTTAGCCAAAATACAGGAGGAAGAATATGAAAGTAATTTTGAAACAAAATATCGACGACCACGGCAAGATTGGAGAAATAATCAATGTTTCTGACGGGTTTGCGAGGAATTATTTAATACCCAAGGGATTAGCTGCGGAGGCGAGCAGCAGGACCATCCAATCCCTGGAGCATGAGAAGAAGAAGATTCTCCAGAAAGCGGAAAAGGAAAAACATAATGCCCAGGTCCTTATGGATAAACTCGCCAGCGTCAACTGCATCATCGCGAGGCGTGTCGGTGAACAGGACAAGCTTTTCGGCTCCGTGAACACCAAGGACATCGAAAGCGCCCTGAAGGAACAGGGGTTGGACATCGACCGCAAGGACATTGTAATGGACGAACCGATGAAGGCCCTCGGAGAATTTATGGTTAAAATCAAAATTGCCGCCAGTTATTCCGCCGAAATTAAAGTTCAAGTGGTAAAGGAAGGCTAAATAGATGAAGGGCGGCAAGGACATTGATTCAACCCTCCATCGCATCCCGCCCCAGAACCTGGAAGCGGAACAATCCATTATCGGAGGAATCCTCCTTGACAATCAAGGACTCAATGCCGTGGTGGAACTCCTGTCGGCCCGTGATTTTTACAGTGACTCCCATCGTCGGATCTTCGAGGCGATCCTCAGCCTGTCGGATCGCAGTGAACCCATTGATCTGATCACCCTCAGTAACATCCTCAAGGACCAGAAGCAGCTTGACAAGGTAGGCGGCGCCGCCTACCTGGCCGGACTGGTAGACAATGTCCCTTCCGCAGCCAATATCGCCCACTATGCCAAAATTGTGAAGGAAAAAGCAATTTTGAGAGGGCTCATCAGTACGGCTACGGAGATTCTCTCTAAAACTTACGAAGCCGGCGCCGATGTGGACACTGTCCTCGATGAAGCTGAACAGGCTATCTTTGAAATCTCGGAAAACAAGATCCGGCCGGCGTTTTTCCCGATCAAAGACATTATCAAGGACAGCTTTCGCGCCATCGAAGATCTCTATGCCCGCAAAGAATTGGTCACCGGGGTTCCCACGGGCTTTGATAAGGTTGACGATCTGACTTCGGGACTGCAAAACTCCGATCTGATCATCATTGCCGGACGCCCCAGCATGGGTAAGACGGCCTTTGCCCTTAATATTGCCCAATATGTCAGCACCAAAAGAGCTATCCCAGTATGCCTTTTCTCACTGGAAATGGCCAAGGAGCAGATCGCCATGCGTATGCTCGCTTCGACGGCCAAGGTCGATTCCCAGAGGATCCGCAAGGGATTTCTCGGAGAAACGGACTGGCCGAAGCTGACCACGGCGGCAGGCAGCCTTTCCGAGGCTCCCCTGTTCATCGACGACTCTGCGGGAGTCACCGTCCTCGAAATGAAGGCCAAAGCGCGACGCCTTAAAGCGGAACATGGTCTCGGTCTGGTCATTATCGATTATCTGCAGCTCATGAGGAGCGGGGGGAGGAAAGACTCCCGGGAACAGGAAATATCAGAAATAAGCCGTTCCCTGAAGGCCCTTGCCAAGGAACTGAACGTCCCCGTAATCGCCCTTTCCCAGCTCAACCGGCAGGTAGAGGCTCGCACCAATCGCCGCCCCCAGATGGCGGATCTGCGAGAATCGGGAGCCATCGAACAGGACGCCGATGTCATCGCCTTCATTTACCGGGATGAAGTTTATAACAAGGCGGAAGACAATCCCGAAAAGGGGATCGCCGAGGTCATCATCGCCAAGCAGCGGAATGGCCCCATCGGCATGGCGAAGCTGGCCTTCCTTGAAAAATACACGTCCTTTGAAAATCTTGCCCGGATGGATGATTAAGAGTTTGTCAGTTCTCTAGAAGGGGAGGCGCTTCGCCGGAATAAGGAATGGACATGCGAAGTTTTTTCAAGGCCTGCTTCTCGATCTGTCGCGCCCGCTCCCGGGTGATTTTATACCGGTCACCGATCTCCTGCAGGGTCATGGGATTGTCCGCCATGACGCGTTGCTTGATAATAAACTCCTCTTTTTCAGTCAATTTGGCCAAGGCTCCGGCAATATGTCTCGAGACAATTTCCGTCTCCTCTTTCTTAATAAGGGCTGCCTCCTGGCTCTCACCCCCATAGGTGAGATAATCGATGTGCATCGCATCACTATCATCGTTTATGTAGGCATCCAGTGATACGTCCCGGTTTGTCATCCGCAAATCCATCTCTTGGATTTCGCCCGATTTGACGCCGAGGGACGCCGCTATCTCACCAAATTCAGGATTTTTATGGGAGAGGGTTTCCAGTTTTTTTTTGGCTTGTCCCAATTTGAAAAACAATTTTCGCTGGACCTGGGTGGTACCGATCTTGACCAGACTCCAGGTTTTAATGATATAATTCTGCATATACGCTCTGATCCACCAAACGGCATAGGAGATGAGGCGATAACCTTTATAGGGGTCAAACTTCTTGACCGCGTGCATCAAACCGATATTCCCTTCCTGGATAAGATCGGAGAGCTTGATCCCGTAATTACGATATTCATGGGCGACCTTGACGACAAAGCGCAGATTGGACACAACGAGCTTTTCCGCCGCTGCCATGTCGTTAAACTTCTTCAGACGGACGGCAATGGCGAATTCCTCTTCCGGAGAAAGAAGAGGGAATTGATTGATTTCTGCGATATAGCGATCAAGAGTGCCCGTAAGGGCTGGAAAATCCAAAATGTTAATCCCCATATTCAAATAATTACATAAGTTTACATTTTATAGGCTGCTTTGGGACCTCTGTCAAGGTTTTTTTCTCATGCCGCCCATATCTTGACATCAACGCTTAAGGTGGTTAATTTACGCGCAAATACAATAATAACGGGCTGGACGTGACAGGGATACAAAAAGTCATACTGGATTATGGATGCCGGATCGCACAGGAAGTAGAAGCCCGGGCGTTGCTCATGTATGCCGACGCCGCTTCGGAACTCCCTCTCTGCGAAGATAGGCTTCCGGGCTTCGATCTGATTCTCGTAACAAAAGATGGACATATTCCGGAGCGGTTTGAAGGGGTATGTATCACCCTCAATGTTCCAGACGTCAATCTTACCCGGGTAGGCCAGATCAAGATCGCCATTACCAAGGGAATAGCTATGGGCATTTTCAAGAAGGGCGACAAAGTCGTTTGCCTGAGTGGTGTTCCCCGGTTCGGCTATGTGGACAGCATCTTTGTCATTGATGTGGGAAAAGAGTTCGAGATCCTTACCTCGGAACATCTGGTAGATCTCACGGAAAAGGTTTATCCGGAGGTTTTTGGGGCGATTCTCAATTTATCCATCGAACTGGCCGCCCAGGGGCGGGAGGGACGCAAAGTCGGCACCAGTTTTATTATCGGGGATCATGATCGGCTTCTCCAGTTCTCCCGGCAGATGATTATCAACCCCTTTATGGGCTATTCGGAAGCCGCGCGAAATGTCCTGAACCCGGAATTGAAGGAAACCCTCAAGGAGTTCTCCGCCATCGACGGGGCCTTTGTAATCAAGGAAGATGGAACGATTATTACTGCGGGCCGTCATCTGAGCGCCGCCCTGGAAAACAAGGATTTCCCTCAGGGTCTTGGCAGCCGCCATATCGCTGCTGCGGGTATCACCGGTATTACTAAAGCCACGGCCATTGTCTTGTCCGAGTCGACTGGAAACGTAAGCATCTTCAAGAACGGCAAGATCTTTGTTACCATTGAAAAACCGATAGATTAAAAGTGAGGATATAAATGAGATTTGATAAAATGACGATCAAGGTCCAAGAGGCGATTCAGGAAGCCCAGACCCTGGCCGGTAAATATGGGCACCAGGTTATCGAAGTCGAGCATCTGCTCCTCGCTTTGGTTCACCAGCCGGAAGGGATAGCCGGGGCGATTTTAAAGAAGTTGGGCGACGACCCGCGGACCGTTGAGGAATCTCTGCATAGATACCTTACCCGGTTACCAAAGGTAGATGGCGCCGGCGCCGGACAACCTTATCTCAGCCCCCGCCTGAACAAGATCATTGATCAGGCAACGACGGAGGCAGCTCGCCTCAAGGACGAGTACATCAGCGCCGAGCATCTCCTTATCGCCATGTCCGAGGAAAAGAACGGCGAAGCAGTCCGCATCCTGGGTGCGGCGGGAATATCAAAAGACAGTATTTTTAAGATTCTTGTTGATATTCGGGGGAAACAGCGGGTCACCGATCCCAATCCGGAAGAAAAATATCAGGCCCTCAAACGTTACGCCAAGGATTTTAACGAGCTGGCGAGAAAAGGGGCCTTCGATCCCGTCATCGGCAGGGACGACGAAATCCGCCGGATCATGCAGGTACTCTCCCGGCGGACCAAGAACAACCCCATCCTCATCGGTGAACCCGGCGTCGGCAAAACGGCCATTGTCGAGGGCCTTGCCCAGCGGATCATCAACGGCGATGTACCGGAGAACCTGAAAGACAAGCGCGTCGTCGGGCTCGATATCGGCGCCTTGATCGCCGGGGCCAAGTATCGGGGCGAATTCGAAGAACGCCTCAAGGCTGTCCTTAAGGAAGTAATTGACGCGGAAGGGGAAATCATTCTTTTTATCGATGAGATCCATACCGTTGTCGGCGCCGGCGCCTCTGAGGGTTCAGTGGACGCCTCCAACATGCTCAAACCCGCGCTGGCGAGGGGAGAGTTGCGTTGCGTTGGGGCTACCACCCTCAATGAGTACCGGAAGTACATAGAAAAGGATTCCGCCCTGGAACGGCGCTTCCAGCCGATCATGGTACGGGAACCTTCCGTTGAGGACACCATTGCCATCCTGCGCGGACTCAAGGAGAGGTACGAGGTACATCACGGCGTCCGGATCAAAGATGCGGCCATTATCGCCGCCGCCACTCTTTCCAACCGTTACATCAGCGATCGTTTCCTACCGGACAAAGCCGTGGATCTCATTGACGAGGCGGCCTCCCGCCTGCGCATCGAGTTGGACAGCATGCCTGCCGAGATCGACGCCATCGACAGAAAAGTCATCCAACTGGAGATCGAACGCCAGTCCCTGAAAAATGAGACGGACCCGACCTCCGTGGAAAGGCGCGACAAGATCGATAAGGAATTGGCGGAACTCCGGGAATCCATGGACCAGATGAAGCTCCACTGGAACAGCGAAAAGGAAGCAATCAAAAAGATCCAGACGATCAAAAGCCAGATAGAGACCCTGAAGACGGAGGAAACCAACGCCCAACGGGAAGGAAACCTCGCCCGGGCCGCGGAGATTCGTTACGGCAGGCTTGTCGAACTGAATAAGCGAATAGATAATGAACAGACCCGTCTCGAAGCGGCCCAACAGGATAAAAAAATGCTGAAGGAGGAAGTTGATGCGGAAGATGTGGCGGAAGTCGTCGCCAACTGGACGGGGATCCCTGTTTCCAGAATGATGGAAAGTGACGTTCAGAAGTTGATTTATATGGAAGACCGCCTCAAGAAGCGAATCATCGGCCAGGATGAAGGCATCGCCGCCGTATCCAGTGCCCTGCGCCGGGCACGCGCCGGCTTGCAGGACCCTAGCCGCCCCATTGGCTCTTTCATCTTCCTGGGACCGACGGGTGTCGGCAAGACGGAACTGGGACGGGCGTTGGCCGAATTCATGTTCGATAACGAACAGGCCATGATCCGCATCGATATGTCCGAGTATATGGAAAAACACGCCGTGGCCCGGTTGATCGGCGCTCCTCCCGGCTATGTCGGTTACGAGGAAGGGGGATTCCTGACGGAAGCGGTCAGAAGACGCCCCTATGCGGTCCTGCTTTTCGACGAGATTGAAAAGGCTCATCCCGATGTATTCAACATCCTCCTCCAGATTCTCGACGACGGCCGGCTGACGGATGGTCACGGCCGCACCGTGGATTTTAAGAATACCGTTGTGATCATGACCTCCAATGTCGGCAGCCAGTGGATCCAGGATCAGGACCTCGACGAAGAGAAAAAGCGCCTCATGACCATGGATGCCCTGCGGGCGACCTTTAAGCCGGAATTTCTTAACCGTATCGATGATATTATCACCTTCCGCGCTCTAACCATTGAGGATATCGAAAAAATCGTCAATATCCAGTTTGCCCTTGTCCAGAAACGCCTTGAAGAGCGAAAGCTGACCCTCGAATTGACAGACCAGACGAAAGATTATATAGCCCGTACCGGCTACAGCCCCGTTTATGGGGCCAGACCACTGAAGCGGGTGCTTCAGAAAATGATCCTCGATCCCTTAGCCCTGAAGATCCTGTCCGGCACGTTTGGAGAGGGCGATAAAATTATCGTGGATCTCAATAACAAGGAAGAACTACAGTTTTTAAAGAAAGAAACCAAAAAAGGAGATCATCATGAATACCTTTAAGACAACCCTTTTACTAGGCGCCTTAACAGGCCTGCTCCTGCTGATCGGCGGCTACTTCGGCGGAAGAGGAGGGGTTGTCATTGCTTTTATCTTCGCTATCGTCATGAATTTCGGGGCTTACTGGTTTTCGGATAAATTAATACTGAAAATGTATAACGCCCAAGAAGTTACCGAAAGCCAGGCCCGGGAATTGTACGCCATCGTAAGAGGGCTGGCCATGAGGGCATCCCTGCCCATGCCCAAGGTCTATATCATTCCCGAAGAAACGCCCAATGCCTTTGCTACGGGTCGGGATGAAGAGCATGCCGTAGTCGCCGTGACGGAGGGAATTCTGCGGATACTCAGCACCGATGAACTGGAGGGGGTGCTTGCCCATGAACTGACCCATATCAAAAACCGGGACATGCTGATCGGCTCCATCGCCGCTACCTTGGCCGGGGCGATTATGATGCTGGCCAATATGGCCCAGTGGGCCGCCATATTCGGCGGCGTCAACCGGGATGATGATGAAGGCGGCGGGGGAATTATCGGTCTGATCCTGATGGCCATCCTGGCCCCCCTGGCGGCAACTTTGATTCAGATGGCCATCTCCCGCTCCCGGGAATATCTGGCCGATGAGGGAGGGGCAAGGGTATCCGGCAAACCTTATGGCCTGGCAAGCGCTCTTGCAAAGCTGGGAAGGGCGTCTCAGGCTATTCCTATGGACGCCAATCCCTCGACGGCCCATATGTTTATCGTCAACCCACTGTCGGGACGGGCCCTGATGAACCTGTTTAGCACCCATCCCCCGATTGAGGAAAGAATTTCCAGATTGCGGGGCATGCGACCAGCTTAAATTAAGGAGAGGAAAATGGATGAAGGAAAAAGTGAAAAAGGATTTGTGATCAGGGACCGGCGCCACTTCGATGAGACCGGGGAGGTGCGGGGAGAATCGGAACCCTCCCCCAAGGAAGTGAAGCCCGCGAAAGCGGCGGCGGAACCGTCTCCCTCAGAACAGGCCGGGGACACTATTTTGCAAGACATCCCTGAGGAAGATCTCGAGGGCTATCTTCCGGAAGTCAACTTCATGAATTTGATTCTGTCCCTGAGTACCACGGCCATGTTTCACTTCGGGGATTATCCTGATCCGTCCTCAGGCAAGGCCACTAAAAATCTTGCCGCCGCAAAACATACCATCGACAACATCGGCATGCTGAAAACCAAGACGGAAGGGAATCTGGACGATAATGAAAAGGCGCTGATCGACGCGGTACTTTTTGAGCTCCGGATGCGCTACGTTAAAGAGAACGTTTAAGGGGATAATGAACCCCATCGTTCGTTTAGCCCCGGCCAAAGTTAACCTTTATCTGAAGATAATCCGGAAGCGGGAAGATGGCTATCATGACCTTGCCACCCTGATGCAGCGCATCAGCCTTTATGACGAGCTGATCTTCAAACCAGGCGGGGGGCCGATCGCCCTCCATTGTCCCCAATCAAACCTTCCTGAAGACGGCAACAACATCGTATACCGTGCCGCCACCGTTTTTTTCGGAAAAGTGCCCTTCCCGGACGGTATCGACATAACCATAAATAAATCCATCCCTGTTGCCGCCGGGCTTGGCGGCGGCAGTTCCAATGCTGCAACCACCCTCATGACTCTTAATCAAATTGCGGGGTGTCCACTAAGCACAACGACCTTGATGGAAATGGGCGCTTCCTTGGGCGCTGATGTTCCCTTTTTCATTCTGGAACAGACCGCTTGGGCTTTTGGCATCGGTGACCACCTGGAGGCTGTATCCGAGGCGCCGCATCTTTTTTTTCTGCTCATCAATCCCGGCTTCGAGCTTTCCACAAAGGATGTTTACGAAGGTTTGAATTTAAGATTGACAAAAGAGCCAATCCATTATAGCATTCCCAGATTTTTTGAACGCCATGATGTCATCATGGGGCTGCATAATGACTTGGAGAAGGTTTCCATCAATCTTCACCCCGTCTTGAAGGAAATCAAGACACTTCTCCTTACTCATGGCGCATCGGGCGCCTTAATGTCAGGCAGCGGTCCCACAGTTTTCGGCATCTTTGACAGCGAAGAGATGGCTATGAAGACGGAACAATCATTGAAGGGATGCGGGATATGGTCTCTTTTTCGTGCCCACTCCATCTAAATATTCACTCCGGCACAATCCTCTCGCTGTTTTTTCGTCAGAACGAGGCGTTTTTCACGGATCACAGACAATAATGGGGCGTCGTCAAGCGGTAAGACACAAGAATTTGGATCTTGCACTCGGAGGTTCGAATCCTCCCGCCCCAGCCAATTAGTACAAGAGCGTGTCAAAAGAGGACTCTGATGCTGGAAAGAATTCGCATATTCACGGGAAATGCCACACCTGATTTAGCAGAAAATATCTCCAAGAACCTGGGTGTTCCCCTAGGCAAAGCCAATGTATCAATCTTCAGTGATGGAGAAACGCGGGTAGAGATCAATGAAAACGTCAGGGGAATGGATGTCTTTATCATCCAGTCGACCTGTCCGCCCGTAAATGTCACCCTCATGGAGCTCCTCATCATGATCGATGCCATGAAAAGGGCTTCCGCCTACCGGATTACGGCCGTCATTCCCTATTACGGCTATGCCCGTCAGGACAGGAAAGTCGCACCCAGGGCCCCGATTACGGCCAAACTCGTGGCCGACCTGATCGCCACGGCCGGGGCTAACCGGGTTCTTTCCATGGATCTTCATGCCGGACAGATTCAAGGTTTCTTTAATATTCCCGTGGATAATCTCTTCGCCACCCCCGTCCTTCTCGACCACATCAGGGAAGATTATCGCACCAATACGGTGATCGTCTCTCCCGATACGGGGGGCGTCGTGCGGGCCAGGGCCTTTGCCACCCGCCTGGGCGCCAATCTTGCCATTATCGACAAGCGCCGTGAAGGTCCGAATGAAGCCCAGGTTATGAACATTATCGGCAATGTCGCCGGCAAGAAGGTGGTCGTTCTCGACGATCTCATCGATACGGCCGGCACCGTCGTCCAGGCGGCCAAAGCGTTGAAGGAGGCCGGGGCGCTTGATGTAGCCGTGTGCTGCACCCATCCCGTACTCTCCGGACCCGCCATTGAACGTCTCGAAAGCTCAGACATCAAAGAGATTATCGTCACCGACACAATTCCCCTTCATGACGGGGCAAAGGCCTGTGAGCGCGTTAAGGTCCTTTCTGTCGCCGGTCTTCTCAGCGAGGCGGTAAGAAGGATTTATTATGATGATTCAGTCAGTTCACTCTTTATTTAGATTCAGGAGGCATGCATGGAAGCCGTAGCATTAAGGGCGTATGCCCGCAAGACATCAGGAAAGGGACCCGCCCGCCGTGCTCGTACGAGCGGGTTGATCCCGGCCGTTTTTTATAACCCCCAGGCGGAATCGCTCATGTTGACTGTCAGCGCCGGAGACATGAAAAACATCCTCAAGAAAAATGACGAGAATATATTCATCAACCTGCAGATCGAGGACGAGGGGAAGGCAACCGACAGGATGTCCATTATCAAAGACATCCAGATTCATACCCTGACGAGACAGATCATTCATATCGATTTCTATGAAATCAGCATGGACCATAAAGTGACCGTCGATGTTCCCGTCCATTTCGAGGGAACCCCAGAAGGCATCGGACCGGGCGGAGAATTGCAGATTATGAAAAAAGAGATCTCGATCTCCTGTCTACCTTCGATCCTTCCGGATCACATTGCCGTGGACATCAGCGGTCTGAAGGTCGGCGAAGCCTTGAGAATCAGGGATTTGCCTCTTACGGAAGGAATGACGATCCTCGAATCGGAGGATGCAATCCTGGCCATGGTCTCCGTAACAAGGGAAGCAATGAAGTCAGGGGCGGAGGAAGCAGCAAAAGAACCGGAAGCTTTGAAGCAGAAGGCTAAGGAATAAGGGAAAAGCCGGACAGGCGGCGGCGCCGGGGGATAAAAACCGGATGATCTTGATAGTTGGACTTGGCAATCCCGGCAAGAGTTATGAGCAAGGGCGCCACAACGCAGGATTCATGGTCGTTGACCATCTGGCCTCGGATCTCCATATTTCCGTGGAACAGAAAAAGTATGGCGCCCTTACGGGGAGAGGACAAATTCAAGATGCTCACGTCATATTTATTAAACCACAGACTTACATGAACTTGAGCGGTGAGGCCATATGCAGGTTCTTTGACTTCTACAAAATGGAAAGACCAGAAGACGTCATAGTCGTTCATGATGACCTCGACCTTCCTTTCTCTGCCATACGGTTGAAAGCGGGCGGTGGTCATGGGGGGCATAAGGGGCTGGTATCGATCATTCAGCATCTTGGAAGCCCGGATTTTCTGAGAGTGCGCATAGGCATCGGAAAGCCGGCCGACAAGGGAATGACTGAACGACACGTCCTCGCACCCTTCTCCGGAGAAGAGATGAAACGTCTGCCCGCGGTTGTTACTACAGCCGGTTTGGCGGTCAGGGAGATAGTTTCTTCAGGGATTCAGGCGGCTATGAACCAATATAACGGCAGTACCATAAATAATTTATCTGAGGAGGTTTAATGATGTGTAAGGGTAAACAAAGTTTGTTTTCTTTTCTAACAGTCATGGCCATTATGCTGTTCCTGATGGTCCCCATGACTTTTGCCGGTGAGGCGGATATCAAGCTGCCTGACCTGTCCCAGGTTTCGTTTATGGGCGGGGCGCTGGGCGGTATGATGATCCTGAATCTGGGTCTTATAGTCTGCGCCATCGGTATCGCTTTCGGCTGGATGCAGTACACCCAGACGAAGGCCCTGCCGTCCCATCAGGCGATGCTCGATGTTTCCCAGACCATCTGGGAAACATGTAAGACCTACGTTCTGCAGCAGGGCAAGTTTCTGGCTGCCCTGTGGATTCTGATCGCCATCTGTATCGTGTATTATTTCGGCGCCCTGTCTCACATGCCCATGTTCGACGTTATCGTTGTTCTCTTCTGCTCGATTATGGGAATTCTCGGTTCCTACGGCGTCGCCTGGTTCGGCATCCGGATCAACACCGTCGCCAACTCCCGGGCCGCCTTCGCATCCTTGAGCGGCGAGCCTCTTAACATCGTCAACATCTGTCTCCGTTCCGGTATGAGCGTAGGCCTCCTGCTCGTCAGCATCGAGCTCTTCTTCATGATTCTCATCCTCGCCTACATCCCCAAAGAACTGGCCGGAGCGAGCTTCATCGGCTTCGCCATCGGCGAGTCCCTCGGCGCCAGCGCCCTGCGTATCTGCGGTGGTATCTTCACCAAGATCGCCGACATCGGCTCCGACCTTATGAAGATCATCTTCCACCTTCCCGAAGACGATCCCAAAAACCCTGGCGTCATCGCCGACTGTACTGGCGACAACGCCGGTGACAGCGTCGGCCCCACGGCGGATGGCTTCGAAACATACGGCGTCACGGGCGTTGCCCTCATCGCCTTCCTGGCTCTGGCCCTCGCTGACAATCCCGTCATGGGCGGCAAACTGGTCGTCTGGATATTCGCCATGCGTATTCTCATGATCCTAACCTCCCTGGCCTCCTACTTTGTGAACGACTCGGTCAGCAAGTCCCTCTTCAGCGGACCGAAAGTCTTCAACTTCGAGCATCCCCTGACCAACTTGGTCTGGATCACCTCCATCGTCTCCATCATCGTTACTTTTGTGGCAAGCTACGTTCTCCTCGCTGATCTGCCTCATGCAGGCGGCGGCATGGCACTCTGGCTGGCCCTCTCCATCATCATCAGTTGCGGGACCATCGCCGGTGCGTTGATTCCCGAATTTACGAAGGTCTTCACGAGCACCAGTTCCCGTCACTGCGACGAGTGCGTCAATGCCTCCCGTCAGGGCGGCGCTTCCCTCAACATTCTCTCCGGATTAGTTGCCGGTAACTTCTCCGCCTTCTGGGAAGGCCTGACCATTCTGCTCCTCATGTTTGTCGCCTATCTCGTATCTCAGGTGCCCTCGGTCATGGAAATCATGCCGGCGGCCTTCAAGTTCGCCGCCCCGGTCTTCGCCTTCGGTCTTGTCGCCTTCGGTTTCCTCGGCATGGGTCCGGTGACCATCGCCGTCGACAGCTTCGGTCCCGTATCGGACAATGCCCAGTCCATTTATGAACTGTCCATGATCGAATCCCGCCCCGATGCGAAGGAAGTTGTTAAAAAACACTACGGAATCGACCCTGATTTCGCTGCCGCCAAACACTGTCTGGAATCGGCGGATGGCGCCGGCAATACCTTTAAAGCCACTGCCAAGCCGGTCCTCATCGGCACCGCCGTCGTCGGCGCCACAACCATGGTCTTCGGGATTATCATCCTCCTGGAGAAGATGTACGGTAACGTGATTGCCAAACTCAGTCTCGTCCAGCCGGAAGTCATCCTCGGCCTCCTCATGGGCGGCTGCGTTATCTACTGGTTCACCGGCGCTTCGATCCAGGCCGTCGTGACGGGCTCCTACCGCGCCGTCGTTTACATCAAGGAAAATATCGACCTCAGCAAGGCGGAAGCATCCATCGAAGACAGCAAGGAAGTCGTCAAGATCTGCACCGTCTACGCCCAGAAAGGGATGATCAACATCTTCATCGTCGTCTTCTTCATGGCCCTGGGGCTGGCCTTCGTCGATCCCTACTTCTTCATCGGCTACCTCGTCGGGATCGCCTTTTTCGGCCTCTTTCAGGCTATCTTCATGGCCAATGCCGGCGGTTGCTGGGATAACGCCAAGAAGATCGTCGAAGTGGATCTGAAGCAGAAGAACACCCCCCTTCACGAAGCCTCCGTTGTCGGCGACACCGTCGGCGACCCCTTCAAGGATACCTCTTCGGTTTCCATGAACCCGATCATCAAGTTCACGACCCTCTTCGGTCTCCTCGCTACGGAAATCGCCGTGACAATGACAAATCATGGACTGAAGATAGGCCTGGCTGTCGCGTTTTTTGTGATCGCTTTGATCTTCGTCTATCGTTCCTTCTACGGCATGAGAATTTCCGCCGAGAAGTTAGGCTGAAACCTGTCTGAATAAATCAGGAAATAACCATTCAAAGGCGCCTCCTTAACGGGAGGCGCCTTTTCTATTATTTATGACATAGTCAACCATATGGTCACTGCCATCGTCTACGAGGCGTATCGATTGCTCCTGTTGCACGACTCCGTCTACGGTCACGCATACATCATCTTCACTCGTCTGTCCCTGTACGACCTTTATATGGTAAATGGTCTCCCCATATCGGTAATGCACTGTGAAACCCTCCCCATCGTCAAGTAGGCAGGGCTCGACATACAGCTTGTCTACTGCGAGTCTAAGCCCAAGGAGCGATTCAATGATCAACCGGTACATCCACATCCCGCCGCTCCCGTGTACCACGTCCACCCGCCACGACCCGTGTGGGGCGGGACTGCATAGACGTCAGCCGCAAGCACGTAAGGCTCCACTTTGTAGATCCCGATTCCTTCCGCCGAGCCTCCATGATTCACAGGGTTGATCATGGCAAGTAGCTCCCACGCCCGTCGGCCGTCACCCATGGCAGCGAAGGCCATAGCGGCCCAGATGGCCCCTTGGGTGTACTGCCCGCCATTTTCCCGGACTCCTGGGACATAACCCTTGATATAGCCGGGATTCATATCCGACTTGTCGAAAGGCGGGTTGAGAAGCTGGATCAACGCATGATCCCGGCATACTAAGTGCTTATCCACCGCATCCATGGCCATGTGCGCGCGCAAAGGATTCCCTGCCCCGGACAAGACAGCCCAGCTTTGCGCAATGGAATCGATTCGGCATTCATAGTTACCTGCTGAACCGAGGGGCTTGCCGTCATCGAAGAAAGCCCGGAGGTACCACTCACCATCCCAGCCACGCTCCTCGATGTTTCGGCGAAGATTCTACGCCTCTGCCTCACAGCGTTCGGCGAAGGATAGGTCTCCACGGAAACGCGCCACCCCCGTGAATTTCATCAGTACGTCATATAGGAAAAAGGCGAGCCAGATACTTTCGCCCTTGCCGTCTTTTCCTACCATGTTCATGCCGTCGTTCCAGTTGCCCGAGCCGATGAGCGGCAGTCCATGATCGCCATATTTGAAGCCTCTCGCGATCGCCCGGACACAATGATCGTAGAGACTCGTCTTTTCTTCAGATCTGCCGGGCAGATCGTAATAGGCATCGGCATCGTTCTTGACGGGAAGCCCCTTAATGAAGCGGACGGGTTCATCAAGCACCTCCTTATCCCCGGTAGCCATAACATAACGGCACGCCGCCAAAGGCAGCCAGAGGAAATCATCGGAGCAGTGGGTGCGCACGCCCCGGCCCGAAGTCGGATGCCACCAGTGCTGGACATCGCCTTCTGGGAATTGGCGACCTGCGGCAAGAAGAAGGTGTTCGCGCAGGAGACCGGGTTCGGTGTGAATGAGAGCCATCACGTCCTGTAACTGGTCTCGGAAGCCAAAAGCCCCTCCTGACTGGTAGTAACCGCTCCGCCCCCACAGCCGACAGGCCAGGGTCTGATACAACAGCCAGCCGTTGGCCAGGACGTTGACGGACCGATCCGATGTCTCCACCTGCACGGCACCGAGAGTGTGGGTCCAATACTGCCATACGGCTTCAAGGGCGACGCGGGCTGCTGCTCCCCGGAAGCGGTTTGCCAGGTTGCCGGCGTCATTGGCATCCTGGCCTGCGCCCAGGGTGAAGACGATTTCGCGCTCTTCCCCAACCGCCAGGTCAAAGGCCACCTGTATTGCTCCGCAAGGATCCAAAGCGGCCCCTACACTGCCGGAAAGCCGTGAGCTCCCCATTGCCGCGGGATTCGTGAGCGTTCCATTGCGCCCGATAAATTCTGTCCGATCGCCGCTCATGGTGCGGGTTGCATCGTCCACATTAAAAAATGCCGTGCGGCTGCCGAAGTCAGCGTTGTAAGGATTACGGGCAACGAGGGCACCACTTACCGGGTTAATCTCGGTCACGACATGCATGACGGTTTTAGGCCGCAAATCTCCCAGCACCCATTCCACATATCCCGTGGCAGAAAGTCGCCGTGACCGCCCGGACTGGTTCCGCACTTTCAGCACCGTAAACTTGACAGCAGCGTCCAGGGCCACATATACCCACGCCTCGGTGCCAATATCATTCTCCGTGTGCTCGAAGACACTGTAACCGAATCTATGGCGAGTAACATAGGGCGTGGCGCCGCGAGTGGGCAGCGGCATAGGAGACCAGAAGCAACCGTGCTCTTCATCGCGCACATAAAAGGCTTCTCCTCTCGCATCGTGGACCGGATCGTTGTACCAGGGGGTGAGGCGAAACTCGTGGGTATTTTCGCTCCAGGTATAGGCGGGACCGTTCTCAGAAATCACGGTCCCGAAAAGATGGTTCGCAAGCACATTCACCCACGGGGCCGGCGTTACCTGCCCACGGGCAGTTGAAATGATGTACTCCCGACCGTCGGGAGTAAACCCTCCCAACCCGTTCCCGAACATCAGATCCTGGCGAGGTTTTGCTGCAACAGAACAAGTAACGTTCCGTGCCGCGCGGGTGGGCATATGGTCCGCTAACATCGCTTCCGTAAAGATCCGCTCCTTGAACTGGTCCGTTAAGGTTCCCATGCGGTCCGTGATGATGACACGAGCAACCGCCTGAAACAAGAGACGATCTTCTTTCGATATCTGGTCGGAAGGTCTCACGAAAATACCGCCCGGTCGATCGGGCACATTGACTTCCGCACCGGCAGCGATGAGCCCCATGATCTGTTCATGAAGAACTTGCCGATAACCAGCGTGATCTTCATTCCAGATGACCAGTTCCACCGCCAGTCCTTTGAGACGCCAGTATGCATGGGCTTGAACGAGTTGTCGCACCAGATTTATGTTCGCCGAATCTTCAATCTGCAGCAGCACGATGGGTAAATCGCCGGATATTGAGTAGCCCCAGAGTCCCGACTGGCCGCGGCAGTTATTAATTATGGTCCTCTGATCGGCGCGCAGGGATGAATTGGCGTATATTACAGAGGCGGCAAGGCGTCCATAAAGCTGGGCATCGGCTTCCGTAGCATTGATCTGCCTTAGTAGCACCTGGCTATGGGTCCATGCCATATCAAAGACACGATCGGCAAGATGCCGGTCCTCATATTTCTCGACCAGGTACATGCAGGCATCGCGGGTTTCGGCGATACCGGTGACAATAATGATGGTCGCCGCCTTTTCCGGATCGATGGTTATTTGATACCGGATCGCGACAATCGGATCCAGCACTGATCCCTCACTATCCGAGAGTCCGGATGGATCGCTCATCGCTTCCGGATCGGCAACGGTATTTCCGCGGCCGATAAACCGCATACGGTCGGTCTCAAAGGATATTTCGCCGGTCTCGGCGCCATGGACAGCCATGAGATGGAACATCAATGGCGAATGTTCTTCAAGTGAGCGTGGCCGGCGCGCACATAGCATTGCTCTATGCTTGCGGATAATCTCGGTCTGGACAAAGAGATTGCTGAAGGCCGGGTGCAGTGCATCCTGAGCAGGCGGGGCAAGAACAACTTCTGCATAACTTGTCACCTCTACCGTTCTGCGCTCCCGCGCCCGGTTGGTGATGGTAATCCGGCGAATTTCGATATCATCCTCAGGAGAGACAGCAATCTCCGTATGGATGTCGAAGCCATGATCCCGGCGGCGAAACTCCGCTCGTCCTTCCGAGAATATCGCCTCGTAGTGCTTCGAAGCCTTGAGTGCGGGTTGATAGGCCGTTGACCAGAAAGCGCCGGTTGCAAGGTCACGGATGTAACAGAATGTCCCCCAGTTATCACAAGTGCTGTCTTCGCGCCACCGCGTCACCGCCAGATCTTTCCAGCGGCTGTAACCTCCACCTGCATTTGTGATCATCACATGATATCTGCCGTTCGACAACAACTGAACCTCCGGCATGGGCGTGTTGGCGCTCTTATAGACGCGTATCGTCATCTCTTGCGAGTCATGTGAAGTTGTCCGCACCTCGGCAAGTTCGCTCGTGTGCGAATATATGGCCGTGGCCTTTGGCATCCGTTCCTGAAGCAAAAGCATAATTGCATGAAACGAGGGGTCCGACTCGAATCGCCGCTGCATAGGTCAGTTGAGGAGCAATGAGGCCATAGCCAGAAGGCTCATGCCCTGATGATGGGCCATGAATAACCTAACCACCGCCCTCACTTGCCCGCGGGGCAGGCAGGAAGAGGTGTAGTCAAGGGCTTCATAAAAGCCATACTTCCCCTCCAGGCCTAAAGCGGCGAGTTCCTCGAGGTTAATACAAGCCTCTGCAGGGGCTACCATGAGTGCCAGTGCCGCGGCATAAGGGGTAACGACCAGAGCCCCGGAAAGTCCGCGCTTCAGCCCCAGACCGGGCACGCCAAAGGGACCGTACTGGTAATTCAGTTGACCCTCAATCGTGTTATGCCCGGATTCCGAAATACCCCAGGGCACCCCCCGTTTCTTTCCATATTCGATTTGCCTTGCCACCACCGCTTTATAGGTCTCGTCGAGGAGCGTATGCTCATAGGTGGGCATTACAAGAAGAGGCATGAGATATTCGAACATGGAGCCGCTCCAGGAAAGGAGAATCGGCTTTCCAGCAACGGAAGTAAGAAGTCGTCCCAAGGCAAACCAGCTCTCCTGCGGCAATTGTCCCTGGGCAATGGCGACGAAGGTTGCGAGTCTCGCTTCCGAAGCCAGTAAATCATAGTAACTTGTGTCCCGCCGGTTTTCGCTGATATTATAGCCGATCGCAAGCAGACGGCGAGTCTCGTCATAAAGGAACTCATAATCAATACGGGCAAATTCACCGGACTGCGAGGCAAGGTCTTCGATAACCGTAATTCTTCTCCTTGCCCGGATACTTGCCTCCTTGATTGCCTCATGAAACGCATCATGCTGCTCCGGCCCCTCCGTCGTCCCTTCGTTTCTATTTGTCATTGCCGGCATTAACCACTTGTCACGATTAGCTAATATTCGCAGCGTCGGAATCTTGCCGAGGGGCGGGAAGTCGCCGAGCACCTGAGTTGAGAGAGACATCGTTGACCATGGCGCAAGAAAGGCCAACTCGTCTAGGAAGGTCCGACATTGACAGGCAAAGGCATGGGACCACCATGCGGCCAGACTCTCCGGATCGGCATCAAAGACACAAGTGGCTTCCAGGGCGGACGCGGTGAGTCTGGCCAAGTCCTCCCAGGCAGCCTCGCTCGTATCAGGCGGCGAAGCGCACAAGGATGCTAAATCATCCTGCAACTGAATGAGCCGGAATGGAACGGTTTTACCGACAAAGTCTATGAGAATGCGCAACGTATCGAGAAGCCCCTCAAATACCTTCGCTCCCGTGATCTGTTCGTCGGGAAGGGCCAGGAGCCCGGCTCGCAATGTCAACATATGGGCGGCAAGATTGCCGCTGTCCACGGTCGAAATATACATGGGCAGAAGCGGTTTCAGTGTCTCCGTGTCATACCAGTTGTAGAAGTGTCCTTTGTGGCGCTCCATGGATTCCATCGTGCGGAAGGCGTTGGCCGTGCGATCGATGAGTTGCCTCGAAGAGATGTATCCGAAATCCCAGGCGGACAAATTTGCCAGCAGGGCAAGCCCCATGTTGGTCGGTGACGTACGATGGGCAATCTTGGCCAGGGGATCCTCCTGAAAGTTGTCGGGGGGAAGCCAATTATCCCCGGGACCGACAAAGGTCTCGAAGAAGCCCCAAGTCTTTCGGGATATCTTTCTCAAAAAGATGATCTGCTCGGAGGTGAGTCTTGCTTCACGGAGGCAAAGAACAGGCAGGGCAGCCACCAACGCCTCGGGCCTTGAAATTGCGAGACAGATCGTAGCGGCAACGGCAATACCCGGGGCGATCCACATGGTCCGGACGGCACCGGCCAGTCCTTCCCGGATCGTGCGATCCGAGTCCCCTGAAGGGTTCCACTCGAGAAGACGTTTTTTCGCAACTCCTATCCGCCAGAGGGTGCGCAGAATGGAGTCCATACTGAAAAAAGCCTCATAAGGCAGACACATGAAGGTAAAAGCAATCTGACCAAGGTTCCTCCCGGTCTCGCGGAAAGCGGCAAGAATGTGCCGGTGCAGAATGACATCACGGGGTTTCTGAATCAGATCCATCAGAGAGCTAATCAAGACAGGGATCAAGATGATCCCCAGGACGCCAAGGTCCAGAACCATGGCCTTGGCGATACGGTCCAGCCAATCAGCAGCAGTAATGTCAATGCCAAGGGCGAGAGGCTGCGCCGCAGGTTATCGAAAACTTTCCATCGGGAAAGCACTGAGAGGGGATTCTTTTGAAATCTCGCATCCGGACCGGAGTCTCCCGGCAACAGCCATCTTAAAAGCTGCCAATCCCCGCGAATCCAGCGGTGCCTACGGTTCACGTCGGCGCTGTAACGAGAAGGGTACTCCTCATATAATTGCACATCGCTTAAAAGACCTGCCCGGGCATAGCACCCTTCGATAAGATCATTGCTCAAAATACGGTTTTCAGGAAAACGTCCCTTGAGAGCCTGCTCGAACGCATCAATATCGTAGATACCCTTGCCGATGAAGGAGCCTTCTCCGAAGAGGTCCTGGTACACATCAGAAACAACGCGGGTATAGGGATCAATCCCGGCATCACTTCCCCACATGCGGGCATACCGTGACCGGTTCATGTCGGACAGGCTTACGGCCACCCGTGGCTGAAGGATACCGTATCCGGCATAGATACGTTGCCTGTCCTCATCATAGCGCGGAAGATTCAGCGGGTGCGCCATGGCTCCCACCAGTTTCCACGCCACATCACGGGGAAGCTGTGTATCCGTATCGAGGGTAGAGCGGGTATGGCAAAACTGGACAGGTGCATAAGTGGGAGGATTGTTCTATA
>DYRD01000252.1 GCA_020718905.1 Syntrophus aciditrophicus
TGGGGAAATCATCTGATATGACATCATGTGTCAGTTCAGGGGTGGTATAAGGGAAATTACGGGACAATAACATGATCGATTGGAACAGCATCGAAAGCCTTTTGGCAAAGGAAGAGGGAAAGACGATTGAATTCAAGGAAAATTGCCGTTCTCTGTCCAGAATCGTTCAGTCTGTCGTCGCCTTTGCCAACACCGCAGGCGGCGTGCTCGTCATTGGCATAAGGGACCGAACGAAGGATGTCGTCGGTCTGCCGGATCCGCTCGCCGATGAGGAAAAGTTGGCGAATGCCTTTGCCGACAGCATACAGCCGTTGCTGATTCCCGATATCCAGATCAGCGCCTGGCGCGACCGTGAATTGATCATTGTTTCGATTCCCCATACTCTGGGGCCTTACTATGTCAAATCGGAAGGGATCGAAAAAGGGGTCTATATTCGGCTCGGGTCCACGAACCGGCGCGCCGGTCCGGAGATCATCGAAGAAATCCGGAGGCTTTCCAGAAATACTTTTTTTGATGAGCAACCCTGCACGGAAGTCAACTCGGAAGCCATAGACTTCCGAGCCGCTTCCGAGTTCTTTGCCGAGGTATCGCGGTCGTTAAATGAAGCCAGAATGACGACCCTCGGTTTGTTGGTGAATCGAGGGGGCAAGAACATTCCCACCCGAGGGGCCATCCTTCTTTTCGGGAAAAACCGGCGTACGATATTCCCCGACGCAATCATCCGCTGCGCCCGTTTTCAGGGGACCGGGACGGAGCGGTTCCTGGATCAAACGGAAATTGATGAATACCTTCCCAGGGCGATCGAGGCCGCTATTTCCTTTATCGAACGCCATACCCGTCAATCCGCCGAAATCGGGCGGATACGACGGACGGATTTGCCCGAATATCCCATTCAGGCAGTGCGCGAAGCCATTATCAACGCAGTGGTTCATGCGGATTACGCCCTTGGGGGAATGGACATCAGGATAGCTGTTTTCGACGACCGCCTTGAGATAACCAATCCCGGTTTTCTCCCCTTCGGGTTGACTCTCGAAGCCGCCTTATCCGGGGTGTCTCGACTCCGTAACCGGGTCATCGGCCGGGTATTTCGGGAACTTAAGCTGATCGAACAATGGGGATCGGGAATAGGGCGAATTATAGCCGCCTGCAAGGCTCAAGGTATTCAACCGCCGCTCTTCGAGGAAATCGGGGCCAGCTTTCGGGTGACCCTGTTTTCCGGAGCCGTTTCCGAACGGATAGCCCCGGATTGGCTTGATCCGTTGATGGACCACTTCACCGGCTGCGGGAAGATCACGACGAAGGACGCCGCGAAATTGTGGAAAACAACCGACAGAACGGCGCGGACAAGATTGCGCAGCCTCGTCGAGAAAGGGATTCTGGCCGAGATCGGTACCAGCCGGAAAGACCCAAAGAAAACCTATGTCATGAAAAATCCTTGACGATTTCCTTGTTTCCAGCATCTGATGAACTCCGGGAAGCGGTTAAAGCGGAAATTCGGAGGATGGAAAAGCTGTACCGGTAAAATATTTTTTCCAAAAAAATCTGGGGTGACCTTATTTGTCGTACCAGGGGTGGTATAAGGGAATCATGGGGTGAATTCATGGAAGCAAAACTGGCAGTTTTTTGAATTATCGCCTAAGAAGACATTCCACAGAGGATATTCCGATGAAAAATGACGCG
>DYRD01000253.1 GCA_020718905.1 Syntrophus aciditrophicus
CGAAAAATGGCCGGATATCGACTTTATCGACGATCGGGACGGCTGCCTCTTCACCGCCACGGTGCACCGAAAGGAGATCGTGGGGGCCGGTGAATCGGCTGGTTCACCGAAAACGCCGGGAGAAGGTTCGGGGAAAATGTCGGGGAAAATGTCGGGGAAAATTTTGGATGTTATTCGCCAGAATGGTGAAATCACGATTCCGGAGCTGGCGTTGTTCATCGGTGTGACAGGGCGAACCATTGAACGTAATATCCGGCAACTGCAGGGTGACGGCCGCCTCCGCCGTGTCGGCCCGGCCAGAGGAGGACATTGGGAAGTTATCGAAAAGAATGAAGGATAACGCGTGGCCACTGAATAAATACAATTCACTGTCAGCATAGAGAAAGATTTGAATGCCCCACTACCGTGATAAACAAAGATTAAAGGCAATTATTGCCAACGGGAAGGAATTAAACTCCTTAACTCGATATCTGATATTGCAGGGCAGCTCCTATGAGGAAGCGAGCAAGGGGCTGGAACCATACGTCTCGTGGTGGGAGCAATCAGTCCAGTATATTGAAGCATCGAGCGTCAGCTTTAGAGGATACAGCGAGGAGTACGACCATGATCTATGGCCCAGATCACAGCTTTACGAAGTGCTGAAATATGCCCCGGAAGAGGAGCTTAACCGCTGCAGGGAACGTATTGAACAGGCGGACGCGGCATTTAAGGATGTAACAATTGAGGGTGATATTCCCAGTTGTCATCTGGAAAACCCCGAGAAGAAAGAACACTGGTGGCTTTTTCGCAGCAGAAAGGATTAGACCGCACTCGCCGGATCGATACCGATTTCGAGGCCCGTATCGAGGCCGAGTTCAATAAAATAATCGAGGGTGTGACGGGATGAGCTGTGAAGAAGGATGCCGAATCATATGCAGATTTACCGCTGGTCTTCACAATTTTGAAGAAATATACAAAGAAATTGTAAATGAATGGGTTGTTTATGATAATTCATCGAGAACGCCGGTATTGATAGGAGAAGGAGGGAAGAGATGAGTGCCGAAAAGGCAGATGTCGGTAATGATAAACGAAAGCGTGATCCGGATTTCATAAACGCGGAAATAGCGTTAAAGCGGGCAGCGCTGAAGGCGCGGCAGCGGGCCGCACAGGCGGGGATAGGCGTCATTGTGCTCAAGGATGGTCAGATTACGGAAGAACTGCCAGATACGTGAGATTGAAGATGAAGGCAAAACAAATTTCGATCAGTATCTTGTGGAACAGCTCAAGGATGAGGGCTTTACCGAACGTTTCAAAAAGGAGGGTGAAGCATGGGATGTTGCACTGGAACTGGCCGCCCTGCGAAAGGAATCCGGTCTTTCGCAAAAGGAGCTTGCCGGAGGGCGGGCATGACCCGGCAGAAATCAGCATCGGCTAGGGCTGGGATAGGGAAAGAGCCTTTTTGAAATAAACTTTACGCATGGTAACTTTTGTGTTACCGTATGGCCAATAAAAGGGACGAATGAAAATTCTCGAGTATCTGGCGGCAAACGGCGCGAGTCCTTTTCGTAAGTGGTTCGATCGACTTGACAGTTTTGCGGCCGCCAGGGTTACAACCGCCCTCGTGCGACTGGGATTGGGAAACAGATCGAATGTGGAAAGCGTCGGCGGTGGGGTTTATGAAAGAAAGATCGATTACGGCCC
>DYRD01000096.1 GCA_020718905.1 Syntrophus aciditrophicus
TAGCCCACCGGGCCATGCAGCAGGGGCGGGCTCTGGCCAGCCGTCTTTTCGGCGACGGTTCCGTTGTGTACCGGGAAGACATCGTCCCTGCCGTCACCTATTCCCACCCCCCATCGCCCGGATCGGCCTGACGGAGTTACAGGCCCGGGAACAGGGCTGGTCCGTGGAAATAGTGCGCAACGATTACGGGGCCAACATCATGGCCCGCACGGAATTGGTTCCCCAGGGCTTCGCCAAGTTCATCTTCCATAAAGACAACCTCGTCGGGGCCACCGTAGTCGGCGCCGGCGCCGACATCAAGACCCTGCAATCCTGGATCATCCCCCACCCCACCCTAAGCGAGTGCCTGGGGGTCAGACTTGCTTGGTGAAGACAGCGCCGGGGACCAGGAAATCCTGAAAGGGGAAAGATAGGGTAGTTCCTTTTGCTGGTCTTTACTTGGATTATCGGCACTGTATTTCGCCTTTTCATGGTTGACGATGCTCTTCGGGTAGGCCGGGGAAGGGAATGATAAAAAATTTAATTTATTGATATGCCTCTTGACATTAGGAATGATCAGGTTCATATTAAACTTGCGGTGGAGTTGCAATGCACCGCTTGAATTATGTCTCTGGGTTATGAAGATAAGGATTAATCCTCTCACTGGGAGGTAAGAAGAACAGCATCGCGAGGCATCAGTCGTGGTAATGAACTGCCGAAAGGGCGGTTATCTTAAAAAGCTGACTACAGCTTAAAAATAAGCAGGCATTGCGGCTCTCATTGTTTTTATTTATTAACTAAAACGGTTATCAATTAAGCCAGGTTCTTTGAAAGATCTGCCGCCAAGAGAATTAACAGGCGAGATACTGCGATGCACGTAATGAGTCTATTCTACTGGATGTTAACGAACAAGGAAGCACGGGATCTTTGTGGTGCTGATCACCCTTAAAAGACCAAGTATTCAAGTGAAGGACTCCAGTTAAAAGGCAAGACGGCATAAGCGGATCTCGTTCGCCCCTCGTAGATTTTTACTTTCTGCGAGGGACTTTTGTTTGTATTTAGTTTACTCCCGGATAGGCCTTCTTGACCCCTTCCCGGTCGATACCGCCCGTTGCCGTTTTCGGCAGGCTCCCGACAAAAAGAACCTACTTGGGCTTCTTATAGCGGGCGATTTTAGCGGCCACAAAATCAATCAAATCCCCGGCGCTCAGCGTCATTCCCTCCCTGAGGACGCAGACCGCCTGGACGGCATCTCCCCACTCCGGATCGGGAACGCCGACGACGCACACTTCCTCAATGGCGCCGTGGCCAAGAATGACCTGCTCCACCTCCGCCGGATAGACGTTTTCGCCGCCGGGCTTGATGAGTTCCTTCTCCGGCTTCCTACCGGCGTACCAGAGATAGCCTTCTTCGTCGCAGCGGCCCAGATCGCCCGTGTGATGCCAGCCGTTGCGAAAGGTGGAGGCCGTCTCCTCCAACCGATTCCAGTAACCCCGGAAGACGGCGGGCGAACGGACACAGATCTCTCCCGGCGTTCCCGGGGCCACTTCCCGATCGAGGTCATCGAGGATGGCGACCCGCGTCAGGATCGCCGGCGGCCCGATGCTGCCGGATTTTTGCTGATAATTGCATCCCGAAACGGGCATGGCCTCGGTCTGGCCGTAAAGGCTGTAAAAGGCGGCCTGCGGGTTCAGCCTGAAGAAACGCGCCAGGGTCTCCGGGCTGTCCATGCCGCAGACGCTTCGCAAACTCGTCCCGGCGAAGGAGTCGGGATCCTTTTCCTGGACATCCAGGATCGAGGCGAGGATGGGGGGAAAGGCCGTGAAAAACGTGCCCTGTTCCTTGGCGATAAGCTTCCAGACGAGGCGGGGATCGAAGCGGTCGACAATGACGTTTTCCCCCCCTTGGTGCATCGTCGCCAGGGTCATGGCCAGGCCGCCGATATGAAACAGGGGGAGGATGCAAAGGTGGCAGTCCCCGCCGGCGAGTTGCAGCAGCTCCGCAATCTGCAGGCCGACGGCGATCATGTTTCCCTGGCTGAGGAGGCAACCTTGCGGCTTCCCGCCGACAGCGGCCGTACCGTACCCCTCTTCCCGGCAGAGGGTCCGGAAAGGGAGGCCATCACCCGCCGCCGCATTCGCCGCCGCTCACGAGCAGCTTCGGGGTAGTGTCCGCGAGAATGTAGGCGATTTCCTCCTCCCCGAGACGCCAGTTTACGGGCACCACGATGGCGCCGATTTTCACCGCCGCCCCGCAGAGGATCAAGAAGTCGTCGCAATTGCCCGCCAGTACGGCGATCCGGTCGCCCGCGGGCACCCCTTCCCCGCTGAGCCCGGCGGCGTATTGATCACATAGTTTTTTATAGGTTTTAAAGTCGGTCCGCCTGCCGTCATAAACAATCGCCTCTTTATGGGCATATATACGGGCATTACGGGCAATCAGATCGTAAATCGTAAAATCGCAGCCGTCCCTCGGGGTGATGATCTGCCGATACGGGGGCGCGGTGGTATGGTCGGCGCGTGGCATATTGTGATTTCCTTTCCCGATCCCGGGAAAACTTGCTCCTTTTCCCGTTGTTTGCTTAAGACCCTGTTCGTTCTGCTGGCGGCGTTATCCTTAATATTGAAGTAATAAAACATATAATCAAAACTATGGACCACCCATTGGCCGGATAAGGCATTCCCCGGGGCCAATTTATCTACATCGGCAGTGCTGCAAATGACATCTCCCCGAGCTTTATCCGATCTGTAACGAGCGCATGGAAATCGAACCAAGTGTCACCCCCGCGGCGAAGAAGCGAACGGGATCCTGTTTGTCCTGCAGGGCGAGGGTGTAGGGCAAAGGCAGATAATGTTCATGCGTGGGTATCGATAAACGGGCGGCTTTCCCCAGCCGCTCATAATGGACAAGGGAGTCGTGATCTCCCGATAAAATTAGCTGCCGGAGGATTTCATCGCATTCCCGCGCCCAATCGTACCCTGTATCCTGCCAGGACATCATGCCCAGGTTGTGAACCATATTCCCGCTGCCCACAACCAGGATGCCCTGGCAGCGAAGGGAGTGCAGTTCTTTCCCCAGTTCGTAATGAAACGCTGCCTCCTTCGTGCTATCCAGGCTTAATTGAACTGCCGGGATGTCGGCTTCGGGAAACAGGCGCCGCAGGACCGACCAGGCGCCGTGGTCGAGGCCCCAGGTGTGATCCCGGCGGGGGGACCTTCTTGACGGTTTCCCGGACCAGCTCGGCCACCTCGGGCGAACCGGGGGCGGGATATGTCAGCTTGTAGAGTGGGGGCGGGAATCCATAGAAATCGTGGATGGTCCTGGGTTCTGCCATGGCCGTGACCTGGGTCCCCTCCGTTTCCCAGTGCGCGGAGATGCACAGGATCGCCTTCGGCCTGGGCAGGGCTTTGCCTCTTTCCATCCAGGCACGGCTGAATTCGTTCTCTTCCATCGCGTTCATGGGACTCCCGTGCCCCACGAAAAGGACGGGCATCTTCCCTGCGGGATTGCCGGAAGTGCTCCCCGGCTCCCGAAGCGTCTGGTCAGCGGTCATTTACAACCTCCCGTAAAAACTATAAATAGCAATCTACCATACATTATGGCAATTTGACCATAACTGGTTCCTATCCCCCTACAGCTTTCCCGCTTCCATGAAACTGTAGTAACCGGTTCTGTTGAAGATGATGTGGTCCAGCAGCTCGATTCGGCAAGCTTCTCAGTTCGATAAATCGGTATGACCCATCACGCCATTGCCGCCTAGAACTGGATAGGTGCCGCCATCATGAAGCTTGTCTGAGGCAAAATCGCCGTTCTGGATAGAAATCTCGTATCGCAGCTTTGAGCGCTTCCAATGCTTCGGCGTGCTCCCATAGCTTTGAATATCGTGAATAACTGTCGCAACGTTTCTGTTGCTTCCCTGTGTCACAGCCTCGTAAATTAACGACATGCGAAGCGCGTCGAGGGTTTCGAGTTGGCGGCGTTTGGCGGCCACCGCCGCTTCAATCGCCGCACAACTCGCATCCAGATACGCCGCGATGCGCTGTTGCTCGGGGAGCGGCGGGAAACACACCGGGAGGTAAGCGTATTTGTCTGCTCCGATATTTTGAATTGCGGCCTGTGTGAAGATGAGGTCTTTCCAAGCCTCGTAGGCAGGAGACTTCGTGAAAGAGTATAGGAACTCGGGCATGAGTTTGTGACGGGCTGACGACACTTTGATGAGGTAGCGAGCAAAACACGCTCGGTCTTGAAAATCCCGGGACAAGAACGTCTTTCCTACCGTCGCGCCGCTTCGTGCGAAGAGAACGTCACCCTCGTTCACATAGGAGTCGCGGGCTATTTCTTCTGGCAGTGAAGCGAAGGTGTCGGCGCGCAATCTTCCGTCATTGTCGAAGTCAGTGATGCGGAGGTAACGCGGAAACGAACGATCATCGCAATCTCCGGCTTCCGTCGCACCATATTTCAGTGGCTCAGACAAAACTCGTTTCAGCGCAGAGACGTTCCCGTGCCTTGGGATTTTCCCCAGCCAATCCACGCCAGAACTTTTCTTTTCTGTACAGGCACTCGTCATGTTGTCGACAACCCCTCCATCATCCTCTCCACCCGTCTCTCCAGCTTCAATAACTCCGAGCGTAATTCTTTCACGGGCGGCGGTGGCTGGCAACGGTGGAAGCCTCTGATCATCGGGCGCTCCTTTCGGGAAGGGCGGACCGCACGACGTCGGCGAGCTGTTTCGCCGTCGGCAGTTTGCCTTTCAGATTTGCCGGCAATTTCGACTGGAGTTGATAGGCGGCTACGCCGATGGGGTTCGCTTTTGAGCGCAGGGCGTATTCGACTTCCACGTCATCCTTTTCGGCGCAGAGGATGATGCCGATCGACGGTTGATCGCCGGCGCCGCGTTCCTTGTCGTTGAGGAGGTTCAGGTAGAAATCCATCTTGCCGGCGTGTTCCGGCTCGAAAGGCCCGACTTTCAATTCGAAGGCCACCAATGCCTTGAGAAAGCGGTGGTAGAAGAGGAGGTCGATGAAATATTCTTTCTCTCCCAAGGCCAGCCGGTGCTGACGACCGACGAAGCAGAAGCCGTGGCCGAGTTCGAGTTCGAGGAGGAACGCTTGCAGACGGGAAATCAGCCGGTCTTCCAATTCCCGCTCCTTCACTTTCTGGCGGATGCCGAGGAACTCCAGGTTGTAGGAGCTTTTTAGCATCTCGTCCGCCTGCTCGGCCAGATATTCGGGCAGGGCGAGGGGGAAATTGTGGGTCTTCTTCTCGGTAACGGCGCGCTCGTAAGTTCCGGCCTTGATCTGGTTCAGGAGGACGTTGCGAGACCAGCCGAAACGGGCGGTGGCCTGGAGGTAGTAAAGCAACTCTGGCGGGGATTTAATTCTGCCGAGAAGAAGGACGTGATGTCCCCAAGGGACAGCCGTCGCCAATTCTCGCACAGCTTGTGCGAGAATTGAGTTCTCCTCGGATCCCGCCTGCACGGCTTTATTCTCTGGGACAACTTGTCCCGGAAATAATGGCGCCCCTTGCACAGGGGTGCGGTTTTCAAGTTCTCGCGCAGCCTGTGCGAGAAATGTTTCACTGGAATAAACCATGTGGAGTTGGCGCATTCGCCAGACGTTTGCCACTGAGAATCCGGGCATTTCCGGAAATGCCCGCCGCAAGTCTGCCGCGACCATCTCGACAACAGCATCCCCCCAGCCGAGTACTTGTTGCTTCTCCACGATCCCCCGCCCGATGTCCCAATAAAGCAGGATCAGGTCGCGGTTTACGGACCGGGCGGCGGAAATGCGGGTGGAAACCACCCGCGTTTTCAGTTCCTCGATGAACTGCCGGTATTCCGGCGAGGCGATGGGGACTTCTGGTGATTTTTTCATTGCGCCAGTCCCTCCAGCATTTTCTTCGCTTCTTTTTCCAGTCTCCAGAATTCCGCGAGCAACTCCTTCGCGGGCGTGGCCGGCAAGGTTGTCGAGCTTCGGTTTGTTGAGAGAGAGGGCCATTAAGAATTCTTCCTATTGTTGAAGTGCAGATGCAAAGGGTATCGGCTCACAACCCCTATCCATTTGTATGTATTCCGAAATGACCCTACTCCCTTGACAATTTTTTCACAACCGTTTTCGTGTCCTTGCCGAGCAGACCATTTGCGGGGAGATCCCAAATAAATATCGCCGCGCGATATTTTGCTTCAACTAATTGATATGGCTATAAAATAACCGAAAATATGCGTTTAAGCAACATATATGCCGATTGCACCCATTTTGTCGGTTGCGCCACTTACTGATGACGCTGCCGCGGAGGACGGCGGCAGCGATTAAACCGCGTCCCCTCACTCCCCCACGGTAATGATGGCCTTCTCAACGATCTCTTTCATCTTTTGCAGGGAAAGAAGCAGATTCCGCCGCTCCTCCTTCGTGAAGGTCTTTGCATCCAAGGCGGCGATCTTTTTGGTGGCCGTATTCAGATCGCTAAAGATACCGTGGACCTTGGCGGCCGTCCCATCCGGGGTGGCTTTTTTTGCGGCGCTGAGGCTATCCTTATACTTCTGGTAGGCCTTCAGCATCTCTTCCATCCTTTGCTTCCTGGCAATAGTCAGAAGGGTCTTCTTGGGGATGGCCGGGTTCTGCCGGCACTCATCGCGTATTTCCGCGGGCAGGCCGTTGAGGGACAGGGTCTCGGAGATATAAGGCTGGGATTTGCTGAGGACCTCACAAAGGTTGGCCTGGGTGTATTCGTGTTCCTTCATGAGCCGGTCCAGGGCTTCCGCTTCTTCGACGGGATTCAGGTCGGAGCGCACCATATTTTCGATCAGGGAAATCTCCGTGTAATTCGGCACATCGACATAGATGGCGGGAACCCTCTCGACACCGGCTTTCCCGGCGGCGGCGCATCGTCTTTCCCCGGCGACGATCACCTTCTTCCCATCCTGTATTCGGAAGAAGATCGGCGTCATGACGTTGTTCCGGGCGATGGAGGCGGTGAGTTCCTCTAGGGCAGCCGGATCGAAATACTTGGCGGCTGATCGGGATCGGGCTTCAGGTCGGCCAAGGGGAGGGAATAAAGCTGATTACAGACGTAGATCTCTTCTTGTACCATAATATGTCCTCCTTATTCATTTATTTTCTGGACAAGCCAGTGATGAATCCCTGCTTAAGCCATTATTAAAATCAACCGGGGCAGGATTCGACTAAGGCCGCTTCCGCATCCCGACGCTTCAATAAACCATTGAGACCTTTACCGACCCAGAGTCTCTTCATCAAGCGAAGCTGGAGGGCAATAGCTTTCATATCCCGTCGAACCACGGCATCCCGGATGGCTCTCATCTCCTTTCGTCTGTCTTCAGGTGAATCATCGGCCATCGCCGTGCCCCGGTTATAAACGAGCGACACCAGGGCTCCCTGGGCATCGGGGGGGAGCTTGTCAATGCCGGGGAAGGCCTGGGCTGCCTTAAACTGGGTAAGCGGTATCGTCCGCTCGGCAAACACCTTCTCCGCCACTCTCCGTGTGATCACGATATCCGGCAAACTTGCGGCCTTGTGCTTTGCCCTTATCCCTCTCAATCCGACAACAGGCCTGAGCACGTTGATGTCCTGGGCAGACAGCAACTCGCCCCAGTCGGACTCGAACTGGTCAACGGTTACATAGCCAAGATCATAACCGATGCCGATGGTGATGCCCGATGCCCCGCCCGGCCAGTTGCCCGGCTTGTCCAGCCCTTCATAATCGAGAATCAATCCAATCGCCATGTCTGACATTTTGTTCATCTGCTCCCTCCCTGAGTAATATGTCAGGTTCCAATCCCACGTGGTTTATGGAAGCTTTTCTATTCTCCGCCCTGCGCCACACCCGTTTTTTGAATGGCATGTGTACCTCGCGGTCACGTGGTTTTGTTCTGAGCCGGCTCCCTGCCCGAGAAGGCGCCGACAAAGCGATCCATGACGGCGAACAATATTTCGACGCTGTAACCGGCAAGAAACGCCAGGGCAAAAGACGACAGCGACTTCAATATCGCCGCACCTGGTTGGACAAACCACGCGATGGCGAGGCCGCACAGCATGCCCAGTACTGCCCGCACATGGTATCTGATCCGCGACTTGCCGGTGTAAGTCAGATTGCGAATCTCACTTGAGAGACTTCGCAGGATATATGTCCAGGCGCCCAGCAGGCCGTACAGGAGGGGAGAGGTGGTGGGGGTTGTTTGGACAGGATACAGGTTTTTATAAGTGGGAAATTG
>DYRD01000254.1 GCA_020718905.1 Syntrophus aciditrophicus
CCGACGGCGGCGAGGAGATCGCCCACCGCAGCCCGCAGGAAATCATGGACGAAATCGCCGCGCTGGATGCCGAAAGTGCCGAGATATTAGCAAAAATAAGAGGTCTTTTATAAGTCCTATAGGAATTATACGACCTATGCCCAATCAAGACTCTCCCATAATCCTGCCCCACGGCAACTACCGGGAACTGCTTTCCTACCAGAAGGCCGAGGTGGTCTATGACCTGACCTTCCGGTTTTGCGAAAAGCATCTCAAAAAAGGGGACCGCACCATCGGCCAGATGGTGCAGGCGGCCCGCTCCGGCAAACAGAATATCGTCGAAGGGAGTAAGGCCTCCGGCACCTCCAAGGAAATGGAGATCAAGCTGACCAATGTGGCCAGGGCCAGCCTGGAAGAGTTGCTCGAAGACTACCGTGACTTCCTGCGGGTGCGGGATTTTTCCCTCTGGGACAAGGATTCCCGGGAGGCCCGGTATGCCAGAAAGCTGGGGAGTAAACCATATACGACCTATGAGACCTATAGGACATATATGGACACCCGGCCCGCCGAGGTGGTGGCCAATATCGCCATTTGCTTGATTCACCAGGCCAACTACCTGCTGGATCAGCAAATTCGCCGGCTGGAAAAAGATTTCCTCACGGAGGGCGGCCTGCGCGAGCGCATGACCCGCGCCCGTTTGCAGGCGCGGGACCAGCAGCGAAAGGATGGGTGGAAACGATGAAGAGGGGGTGGGTAACAAATTTTTCCCTCTGGGACAAGGATTCCCGGGAGGCCCGGTATGCCAGAAAGCTGGGGAGTAAACCATATACGACCTATGAGACCTATAGGACATATATGGACACCCGGCCCGCCGAGGTGGTGGCCAATATCGCCATTTGCTTGATTCACCAGGCCAACTACCTGCTGGATCAGCAAATTCGCCGGCTGGAAAAAGATTTCCTCACGGAGGGCGGCCTGCGCGAGCGCATGACCCGCGCCCGTTTGCAGGCGCGGGACCAGCAGCGGAAGGACGGGTGGAAACGATGAAGAGGGGGTGGGTAACAAAGAAAATGGGTGACGCATGCGTCGTAATGAACGGCGGCACACCCCATCCCGTCGTTCCCGCGCAGGCGGGAACCCAGAAAAGCCTTGCCGAGTCATCGAATATCCTGGATTCCCGCATTCGCGGGAATGACGATGAAAGAAGGAGGCTCCCATGAAAAAGGGGTGGCAGATAAAAACGCTGGGCGAAATCTGCGACATCGAGCGCGGTGGTTCGCCGCGCCCAATCCAGGAGTTCATCACCACCGACCCGAACGGCATCAACTGGATTAAAATTGGGGACGCCACCGCGAGCGGCAAATACATCTTCAAGACGGAGGAGAAGATAAAGCCAGAGGGCGTCAAACGCTCGCGCATAGTTTACGAAGGAGACTTTATTCTGTCGAATTCGATGAGCTTTGGACGGCCTTACATCATGAAAACAACGGGGTGCATTCATGACGGATGGCTCGTGCTGCATCAACCCAAAGTCGATCCCGACTATCTGTATCACGCTCTCAGTTCAGATATCGTGTTTGACCAGTTCGACCGACTTGCGGCAGGTAGCACGGTGAGGAATCTCAACATCGGATTGGCGAAGTCCGTTGAGATTCCCGTCCCCCCGCTGGCCGAACAGCAGCGGATCGTCGGCCTGTTGG
>DYRD01000255.1 GCA_020718905.1 Syntrophus aciditrophicus
AGGGAACGGTCAACTGATCCTTACCCCCCGCCTGAACGATTGAAGTTTTCCAACGAAAGAGCCTATCCAGATCGACCGGCGGGATCATGAGCAGATGTTTATCCAGATCCGGTCTCTTTTCCTGCGCGAGTTGCCACGGTGTTTTGTCTTCTTTGTAAGAGTTGGGACGGCGGAGGTTGAAAAAGAGCTGATAGGTCGTCGCTTTGGCCATGAAGTCGTTTCTGTTTTTAAAATCCTCGATCTCGTAGAACTCCTGCTCCATGAGATTGTGGATCGTTTCGACATCGGCCTGCATACGATGCGCCCCCGGATAGATGGTGTAGTGGCGCTGTCCCGGTAGTAATTCGACGGATCGAGTGTAGGCTGAGGGTTCTTTGGCGTTCCAGGAACCGATGTATTCGCTTCCGTTATCGGTTTGCCGGATGGATCTCTCGGGAAGGGCGTTGAACTTCCTCAGGAAGTGATTGATGTAAGTGGCAAAGAGCTGAGCGTAAGTCAGAGAGATGCTTTCGGCAAAGCCAAGGAAGAGGATTCCACAGGAGACCTCACGAAAGGTGTATTGCACCTTTGGCAGGTGGCGCGTTCTGGCCTGGAAATAGTATTCCGGGATATCCATGAGGTCTTTGGTGTCCTCCATGGACTGCTGGAAGAGCTGAAAGCGCATCTTTACGGCCCGAAGATTGTTTTTGGTGACGTGTTTCTTAGGACGCTTTCTTGAGGGGATCTTGGCCTCTTTCCAGATCTTGCGGATCGTTTTGGGTGCAAGGGTCAGGTTCTCGAGAACACGCACTTGTGCGGCCCCTACGCGCTTATAGATGGCCTTGAGAGCGACAACGTGGTCTTTGACATGCTTGGGCGTTTCGTTCGGGGAGTGGTGGGGTTTGTGTGAGCGATCCCCAAGCCCGGAGTATCCGTCGGCCTTGAAGCGGTAGACCCATTTTCTGACGACAGAGGGGCTGGTGTGAAAGTGCCTTGCCGCGGGCTTAACGCCCTGGGCAAAGGCATACTGGACCATCTGATAACGCCACGGTTTTTTATCTTTGCTCTGTTTCATGACATGGTAATATTGATAGGGGCACATGCAGTTTTAGAACCTCCTTTGATCGGCTAGGATTGCAGGAGTTCTATTATGTGCCCTTTTTCATTTTCCCTGTGGCTGTTTTCAGTTTCTGTGAGCTCGTTAAACCATTCTTTGACGCGAACCCAGCGGCGGTGCTCAGCATCGTTACATCGGATGGCATTTGTGGGTTCATAGGCTGTTTGGCCTTCCTTTTTCGCAAGGCCTTTAGATTTTGTGCGGGGGGCTTGCTCCCGAACCTTCCGAGGTGCTGGTCCTTTGATCAATTTCCGGAAGTCTTCAAAGGCCTTATAAATCTCGGCCCAGACCCTGGGTGTAGTACATAAGATCTTTAAAGCCCCGCTTGCACACAGGGGGTAACGATCAATGGTATCATTCCCAGAGGGAATGATATCGGGATTGATAATCCGCATCGCCGTGCTATAATTCCGTTGTCAGGCACCACGTGCGTGCTTGGAGGAGAGGAAGTAACAGAGCGCTCAAGATGAGCGCCCGGTATTTTCGATCCGGTAGGAAAGGATAATGACGTCCTTTTTAGCAGGCCCCGTTCTTCGGGGCAGAGTTTTCTGCTGAAAAGGACTTTT
>DYRD01000256.1 GCA_020718905.1 Syntrophus aciditrophicus
TCCGTCGCGACCTCTTTGACCCCTGATGTCCTGTCATAGACAATACGGAGCAGGTGTCCTTCCTCAAAAAAAGCCATGGCCTGCCCGGCGACGCATAAGAGAAGCATAAACGCTGCAAAGACTGTTAAAACTTTCCTGCCCATGATAGAACCCCTGAGTCTTTAATGTACCTAACCTGAAGAGCACCCCCTCTTCCCAAACGGATAGCCGAACCGTTACTTTCCTTAACCTGCCGGGAAATGGAATCAAGATATGGCGGTGATCGCACAGATCCTGCCCCGCACGAAAACGATGATCACCTTTCCGGCCAGGCAGGCAACATTTTTCCCGCATTCCCGCGCGCTGGGACAGCAAGACTTTCCTCACAGGCCCCGGCAGCCGCGGCAGTGCGCCCTGGTTATTCCGCTTTCGCGCTCTTCTTCTTTCCCAGCAACAAGTCCATCCTGGGAATATCCGCACCGGAAACGACCGTTCCATCGATGATGAAAAAGGGTGTTCCGGAAATCCCCATCTTCGCCGCGATCGCCCCGTGCAGCTTGAGCAGGTCGTCCACCGCAGGGCTGTCGCACGTCTCATATTTGACGCCATCGATCCTGCCGCTCATCACCTCTTCAAAGGCCTTGCCCCGATCGTTTTGACAGAAGATGTAGCGCACCTTGTTTTTGGAATCGGGATGCATGTCCAGAGGCATGAAGAAGGTATATTTGGTCACATCCGTGCGTTTATCAAGAAACTGCGCTGCTTTTCTGCAAAAGGGACAATCCGGATCGGTAAACTCTATCACGGTATGTTCTCCCGAACCCATCTTGACCGCCTTGTCCAGAGGCAGTTCTTTGGCCTTCCGCACTACCTCCTTGTCAAACCTGGCCAGCAGTTCCTGCATCCTTTCGGCGGTTATGTTCTTGTTGGTTTTGTCGAACATCTGCCCGGCAAAGACAATTGCTTCCTTCGGGGCGTAATATACGATCATCTTGCCCGCCACCACTTCATAGAGGCCCGCCACCGGAGAGGGAGCGACGGAATCGTACTTCAGGCCGGGGTAATTCGTTTTCAGGCTTTCTTCGACATCGGAAGCCCCAAAGACGGCGCCCGAAGAGAAGGTCATCGCAATCAGGGTTAATACGCATAATAAAAATCCGTTTTTTTTCATTTTTTCTCTGATCCTCTTTCATTTTAATGGCAACGGCTCTATTGGAACATCCGCCCCACACATAAAAACCCCGGACCAATCCCTTCATGGATCAATCCGGGGTTTCTGGTTCCTTTATTCAAGGTCAGCAAAGTTCCCGAAAATATTTTTTTATCTCTATCAAATGATTATTACATTATTGTGAAGATAGGATTAAACTTTTGAAAATCATCCCTGGCGCATCGGAATATTCCGCTTCCTTCTGGTGGCAGTATTCTGAGTAATCTTAGTATCTTCAACTGTCCCGGAGCCTGCTCGCGGTCTGTAGATCACGCCCATTTATTAGAATAAAAATTCGCTTGGAAAATGGCCCCCGTAAATGCTAACTGGTTGCCGGAAGGATCACGGATTGATGATCCCATGACGAATGTCTCGGATGCAACGGCCGGTAAAAAGGAAAGAAAAGGAGGTCAATCGATGATCATGGTAACAGGCGGAGCGGGCTATATCGGTTCGCATACCTGCGTTGA
>DYRD01000257.1 GCA_020718905.1 Syntrophus aciditrophicus
CAGTGAAAAAAGGCGCGGGAGAAGCGGGATCCGAAAGCGCCGCACTGCTGCCTTCAGGCGCGGAAAGCAGTTCCCAGCGGTATGTCAGGGGGTCGCCGTTCGTGTCATACGAGCCGCTGCCGTCCGCGGTGACGGCCGTACCGAAGGTCACTCTCCTGCCCGGTCCCGCATCCGCAACCGGCGCATAGTTGCCGAGCATGACAGAGACATGTGCGGTGTTGTTTGTCTCATCTGACTCGCTGATGCTGCCTTTTCCGGTTCCGTCGTCGTCAGCCCCCGCATAAATGCTGTGAAGCCCCCGGGTCGGATCGGTCCATTCAAAAGAAATATCTTCGTAGCGCCCCGGTTCCAGACGGTCTGCGGAATGAACGGTTCCCAGCGGACTTCCGCCGGCTCCGGGATCGCCGTCGTAGAATGTCACATCCGTGCCGGGCGTCGTATCGAACACGCCGCAGTTGCCCAGACGCACGGTGACGGTCACGGGCGTGCCCGGCAGGGTGCCGCCTCCGGTGCGCATGTACGAGGCGGAAAGATCGGTGCAGCCGTTGGCGTTGAGCATGACATTCTGCCGGTAATTGTTGTAAGTGTCCCAGTTGTTCTCCTCATTCACCGGAATCGTGCCGTCGTCGTTCACGTTGGTGATGTGATAGGAATGCTGGTTCCAGATTTTCCGGGTGTTGACCCATGAGTCATTCGCATCGCCGAAGACACGGATGCCGTAATTTCCGCTGTTGCACACAGCAACAATCTCCGCGTTGCTGTCATTGTCCGCATCGGCAATGACCGGAAGTTCAAGAACTGTTCCGGAACCGAGCGGCGTGTTAAAAAGTTCATATCCGTCGGTTCCCCGGTAAATCCGAAGATATTTCTCATCCGCATAGACGACTTCTGCGCTCCCGTCTCCCTCAAAATCAAAGACAGACGAGCCTGTTCTGTGGGATGACTTATCATAGGTCTCTTTTTGCCATCGGATTCTCCCGTCAGACTCATTCGGATTGCTATCATTCGGATCTATGACGACATATCTGTATGCTCCGGCCACACCGATTTCGGGCCTGCCGTCATTGTCAAAATCGGCAACAGTCGGCGCACCGCCGTGTCCTCCGTTGGGTATGGAAACAGGCGTTTCCCATATTCTCTCACCTGTGTGCTCCAGCAGCCAGACTTTTCCCGATGCAACAATGACAACTTCCGGATAAATATCTCCGTCAAAATCCGCTACTGCCGCAAAGCCGTCTCCGATACCGGGAAGCTGCGGCTGCGGCCAGTAAGGACTGCCGTCCGAGCGGTAGGCTGTGTTTCCGACAATCACTTCAGGGTCTCCCTCCAGATCCAGATCGGCGACGCAGGCCACATATCCTTCATGAGTCCCTCCTGCCCCGGTCCATCTCACTTTTCCCTGACTGTCGAAAACAACCCTGCCGACAATTATTTCAGGTCTGCCGTCTCTGTCGATATCGGCAAGGATGATACTGGCAGAATTGTAAGATGAATTATAAAAGTCCGCCGGCTCGCTGCTCCATTTGTATGATCCGTCGTTTTCAAAAGCAAGCACCCTGTAGTTCATCGCCTTGGTGGAGCTCGGAGCAGCCACAGCCAGTATTTCCGGCAGACCGTCTCCGTCAATATCGCCCGCCGCCGGATCGGTGCGGTTAT
>DYRD01000258.1 GCA_020718905.1 Syntrophus aciditrophicus
ATCGGTAGAACTCCCACCGAGGTAGGTGGAATAGACCAGGGCGCTGCCCGAGGCATTCACCTTAGTGACAAAGGCATCTATGGAGCCCCGCAGGTTCGGATAGAGGGCGTTCTTGATGGGAAAATCCGATGATTGCGTATGCCCCGTGACGTAGGCATTCCCCGCGGCGTCAACGGCGATGCCAGAGCCTTCATCGCGATGACTACTCCCCCCGAGGTAGGTGGAATAAACCAGCACCGGGTCAATCACCAGCTCCTGCTCCCGGTCCCAGGAGGCCACCTGGAAACCCACGCACCCCTCCTTGTCCAGCCTGTAGCCGCCGGCCACCGCCACCCTTTTCCCGTCGATCTCCTGATAGATCACCGGGGCCTGCTGGATCACATCCCCGGCCTTGGTGTGCAGGACCAGATCCCCCCTGGCATCCACGGCCATCTGCTCCGCGCCCTGAAACTCGATGCCGATTGTTGATGGGTCGGCCCCCGGAGCCAGCACAAAATCATACTCAAGACGCCGCTGATTGCCATGGAAGACCAGGTCAATGCCCGGATAGACCTCCTTATACCGGACCTGGCCGTAATTCGGGACATTGGTGCGCCACTGCGAGGAATCCTTGCCGACGAGATAGTTGCTCGCGCCCGGAAGCCTCGCCTCACCGGCCATCTCCGGATTCTTCCCGGCCCCGGCAAGCCGCATCCGGATCACCGCGCCTTCTTCCGCCATTGCCTTTCCGGCAGGCATGTCCGGCGTATCCGCCCCCAGGCCCGCCTTTTCCTTACGTGGATCGCCCTTCCTGCCGCCGTCGTCCGTCTTCCGTAAGGTTAAAACCGCCTCCTCCGGCGTGAGAAAAAGGGCATGGCCGCTGCCCCGGGAAAAAAACCGTACCTCCTCACCGGTCTGACCCTGGTTCTCCTCAAAGGCAAGGGGGAGCTTTCCATACTCCTCGGCGATCCTGACCTTGGCGGCCTCATCCCCGGCGCCCGCCCCGGTATGGGCCGGACAGTTCACTGTCAGACCGGCGCAAAGGACAACAAAAAACACTACGATCAAGATGGCTGCTCTTTTTCCGGCTTTCATTTCACGCTCCTTCTTTTATGGAGTTCAACCCAATGTCATTAACGTAACAATCCCTCTGTTCCAATGCAGCACCTGAGAACCGGAATAACACCAGATGTCATTCCGAGCGAAGCGAGGAACCTTTGCCGGGCCGGATAGTTATGTCACCCTTGAAGATTTCTCCCGCTGGTCGAAATGACCAAAATATTGATTCCAGGACTGTTGCCAGAGACTCCTGCAACACGACAACGGCGGGTAAATCTGATCCTGACGGCAGATCAACAAATGGTCCCGCCAACCAATGAACAGGCTGCCCCTTCTTTATCTCTGTTGCACAAAAAATCTTCAAGCTAATTTTCGATTTTACCGCAAAAAATACAAAAACCGCTCATTGAGAACCATAGGATTAACCCGAAGAAATCACCGGTAAACCTGAGGAATCGACAATGGTATCAACTTGATCAAGTATACCAGCGCTTACCGACTGACCTCTGCGCGAAAAAATACTCCAAAACAAGTAGTTGCCATTGTAAGCGATTCTAACGCGGGCTGAAGACTGAAAGCTGAAGACAGGGAGCTTGGTAGCCTGGAT
>DYRD01000259.1 GCA_020718905.1 Syntrophus aciditrophicus
TTTTTTACAGCCCCTTCAGTGCGTTTTCGTAAAACTCCGCTATATCCTCACGAAGCTGTCGATGCGCCTCGGGATTGGCATAATGCATATGCCCTCCCATGTAGGTTTTTATGGAGATGTTGTTTCTTCTTTCTTTCGGTATGTCCAGATGGTTTATTGTATAAAGTACCGAATCGTAGGGGACTTCCAGATCGAAAATCCCGCTGGCGATAAAAACCTTCAAGAAATGGCAGCGATTGAGAGCCCGGGCAAAGTCATTGCTGCTGTCCGGATAGCCCGTGTTGATCGAATCGGCATTGACCGGAGGAACTCGTCCCGATTCCCATCTCCAGGCCAGGTAAACCTCGGGATTGCCGCTTATGTAACGCCGGTCCGTCCGGAAGTTGAGTTCCCTTGAGATGTAATCCGTCATCGCAGTTTTCAGTGGACCCGCAAGCAGAAAGGCCCCTGCATCATTATCGTCGCCCGTGTAGGGGCCAGTCGCTGTCACGCGGGAGTCATAGACGCTGATCGAGCGGTTTTCATCTTTGAGGAGTTCTCCGGCAAACTCCCGTTCACGGATCCGGAGATTTTTCCTCATGATCCACAGGGGATCAATGCCCGTATATTCGGAAAGACGTTTCGCAACGCCCTTTCTTTCCTCGCCGGTCAGTGAATCTCCTTTCCAGAAGGCCGTCAGGAGATCCGTAGCGGCCCATGTGCGGACCTCTTCAAGGGCCTTCCCCAGGTCCTTCCGAAAGCGGGGGGCAACCTTCTGATGATACCAGGCAGCGGCGCAATAAGACGGGAGAGAAAGAAGCATGGCCCGGTCTCCCAGAGAAGACCACTGGATGTTCTGAAGATCAAGGGCAGGAGAAATCATGACAATTCCCACCGGATAAAGTCCGGCATCCTGGAGCGCCCTGGCAAGGCCGACTCCACGCACCCCGCCGTAGCTTTCACCGGCGATGAAAAGCGGCGAAAGAACCCTTTTGTAAACAGTGAGAAACTGAAATACGAAATCGGTGATTGCGTTGACATCCTCCTCTACTCCCCAGAAACGACGCGGATCGACCCCGGAAACGGCGCGGCTGAAACCGGTGCCGATCGGATCGATAAAGACCAGATCGGTAAAATCGAGAATGGTGTTCTCGTTGTCGTGAAGACTGTACGGCGGAGGCAGAAGGGTTGCGCCATCGGAGCTGCGGGGGATCGTCCTTGGTCCCAGCGCAGCCAGGTGGAGATACATGGAGGCAGCCCCGGGGCCTCCGTTAAAGGCAAAAGTCACAGGGCGCTTCCTGACGTCTTTGTCTTCATTTTTCTTGTAATAAACAAAAAATATCTCTCCCTCCGGCGCGCCTGTCGTTTTGCTGCAAATCGGGATGAACCCGGCGGTGGCTGAATAGGAGATGGTCTTACCCTTCAAGCTGATCGTGTGATTTGTCACTGCGGCAGCAGATATGCTCTGCCCGGACTTGTCAGCATTGGCCCATGCCTGACCCGCCGTGACGTTCAGAACTAACGCCATCAACACCAGAAAAACTTTTTTCGCGATCAAACGCACTTGTATATCCATTTCCGCAGCTCCAATTCGCTATACATTACTTTTTCACTCTTGTGTAATCACCAATGGACACCACCTTCGACTTTTTCCCCGGTTCCATGT
>DYRD01000260.1 GCA_020718905.1 Syntrophus aciditrophicus
AAGTATAGATGTCAGCTAGGGATCATGAGCCATGAGCTGACGACTGACGCCCGGCGACTTCTTAGAGCCCGCTTCTTTCTTCTATCGCCTTGAACATGTCGCCAGTCCACTGTCCGTAGCAGAAGTAGGAGACGTTTGCGATTCCGGGGAAATTCCTCCTCAGGCCGGCGTAGATGCTCTGGTATTCGTAGTTAGACCAGAAGTTGTCAAAGGCGGGGATTATCTCGTTGTCCGGCCCCTTGTCCCTGGTGTCCGCCAGCACGCCGCTGTTCCCGTCGTAAACCCATTCGAGGTCATAGCCCCAGTCCTTGAAGTAGGCCATGGGCGAGATGAAGTCCACATGGTCTGTGAATTTCGCGACATCCTGCCCGCATTCGACGAATTCCGGCGGCAGGACATAGACGCCGAGGAAGAGGTCCGGGGTGACCGCGTTGACGGCGGTCCTGACGCTTTTCACGTATTCCCCGAGCTGGGTGCTGCGCCAGTCGTTCCACTGCCGACGTTTGGCATTGTCCTTGGAAAAATTGATCGTCATGGGATCATAGCCGAAGGCGGCCTTGTACCTTGTGCGGGTGTCCGTGCCCATGTCCATGTTGAAGTTGTCGAAACGCATCCAGTCGAGGACTATGCCGTCAATGTCATAGTTCTTGACAACCTCGAGGATGAGCGACCTCTCATAGTTCTGGACGTCCTTGTGCAGCGGATTGACAAAATATTCGTTCCGGTAGGCGCCTCTGTAAGGCAGGACTTTCCGTTTTTTGGAGGCCATCATCTGCCAGGCGGAGTTCTTCAGGATCGCCGCCCTGTCGTGGAACTGGGGAATCCACGCCCTGACCTGGATGCCTTTCATGTGCGCCTCGGCGATCACGGCCCGCAGTGCGTCGAAATTCTTATAGCCGGGGGCTATCGGGGCGATCCGGCTTTTGTAGAAGACATATCCGGAGGGGACTTCGTCGTCCTCGTCCTGCTTGACGTTCAGGTTGATTACGGCGATGTTCTTGGCGGAAGCCATCTCGACGAAGTTCACCACGTCCTCATGGCTCCGGAAATTCTCGACAGTCCTTACGATGACCTCGTTGATGAAAAGCCTGTCCGTTGCGGTGGAGGTGTGGCTTGTCATGCAGATTGATATCGCGAACAGGGCAAAGGCCCTTGCAAAAGGTGCAAAAGGGGTCAGCCATTTATTATTGCCATCTTGCCGAAGGGGTCCTTGCTCTTTGATATCTGAAATCTCTTGAGATGCGATTTCACGTCTGCGCGGGCCTCGGCCTGACTGCAATACCGGCACACCCTGCTCGGCGCGCCCATGTTCATGATAAACCCCGCCAGCAAAGGCCATCCGCTCTTTTCCAGCAATTCTCATTTTGACTTGAATGGTGAAGGAGACTTCCCTTGGAGGGTCAGCGTCCTCGCCTGACCGGGGCTTTCCACCCAGGTCAGGACTGGAGTCTGACCCTCCAGACTCCTCGGCAATGATCGGGCTTGGGTCCAAAATGAGAACTGCTGGCTCTTTTCTCGGCATGGGGGAATCCGATCAGATTTGTTCTCGGATGTCAATAGGCAATGGCTGACCCCTTTTCTCTTGGGTGCATCTCCGAAAAGTGCAAACCACAGGGGCATGGGCGTCCCGCCCAATGCCACAA
>DYRD01000261.1 GCA_020718905.1 Syntrophus aciditrophicus
GCATGGATAATGAAACGATATCCGCTTAAGTTAACGACATTGAGTAGTCAGTAGTTGGTAGTTCTGCTTTGTCACAATGTTTAACCGTCGAATCCGGCAAGCCTTTAACCCCCCTTAATCCCCCCTGAATCAGGGGGGAAACTTTATTACCTTCCTTGAATCAGGGGCGAAACTTTATTCTCTTCCTTGATTCAGGGGGCAACCTTATTCCCCTCCTTGATAAGGAGGGGTTAGGGGTGGTCGAGCAGTTGTTCTTTCAGGTAATGTGACCAAGTAGAACTACTTGAACCATTTAAAAAATCCGCCGCCGCTCTTGTGAGCCGCCAGCCCGGTCTCGTCTTCGGCCAGTGTATGATACATTTTGGCGATCTCCGAATGTCCGGAGATTTCGGCAAAGACCTTTCCGTTATTGATGGCGTTCATCGCCAGCGAGTAGTCATTGGGAATGGTCGTTGTGATTTCGGTGCCGATTATTTTATTGGCCTCGCCCAGGCTGATCTGGCCCTTTTTCTCAAAGCGGTTGGCGACGATTTTCAGCTTTGCCCCGGATACGCCGGCAGAGACGCGGAGGGATTCCTGCAGCTTGCGGACATTGATAATACAGGGGAGGCTGAGAATGGAAATCAGGTACACCGTCTCCGAATCCCTGAATATCCGGAATAAATTGTCGTCAAAGACCATACCGCTGTCGATGACGATGTAGTCAAAAAAGCGGCGCATGGCCTTGACCAGTTGAAAGAGAAAACCCGGCGCCAGGTGAGTCTCCCGGTCAATGGTGCTGGGAGCCGGCATGACATACACACCTGAGGAGTGCTTGACCATGGCGCTTTGCAGATAGGTGGCGTCGATCCGGCTGAAATTTTTGCCGATTTCCTCCCAGTTGGCCTCGGTTTCGAGATCGAGAAACAGGGGGACCTCGCCAACCAGCCGGTTCAGGTCAATCAGGGCGACCAGCCGTTTTGGATCAAGGGCCTGGATACTGGTGGCCAGGTTGACGGCGAAGGTGGTGGTGCCGACTCCTCCTTTGGCCCCGAGGATGCTGATGATTTTCCCCTCTTTTGCCTGTCCATTGCCATTTTCCGATGCGAGCATGGTTTCCTGCCGCACCTTCTGGAAGGCGTTTCTGACCTCCTCGGGGTTGATGGGCTGGGAAAAAAATTCCTTGGCCCCGGCGCGCAGCGCCGGCAGCAGGATATCAGGGGTGGTTTTCGGAGAGGTAAGAAAGAGCCGGCCCACAACCTTTTCCTGTAACAGGGCGCTGATGGTTGCAAACTCGGCCTCGGGGTTGCTCCCGATCTCCAGCACCAGCACATCCACCCGGACGGCGTTTTGCTCACCCTGCACTGTAAACCCGTTCATGCCGTTGACAATGCGGGTGAGACTTTCCCGAATTTCCGGTGACTTGACGGCAAGCCGTACCGAAAGTGGATTGATTTGTGTCGTCATAGTAATTCGTTGCTTCGTGCTCTTCTGTTGGTTAAGGATTCTGGATTTTGTTCCTCGTTCCCATGCGCCGCATGGGAACGCAGTACGGGATGCGTCGCATCGACTGCCCTGTGGAATCAGTCGGTCAATTTGTTTTGAGCTGGATGCAACGCATCCAGGATGGGTTCCCATGCAGCGCATGGGAACCAGAAAAA
>DYRD01000262.1 GCA_020718905.1 Syntrophus aciditrophicus
CAACCCGATCCTGCGGGACAGTATCCTCACCATGCCCCCAAACAGATTTTTCATACCCTGTCTCCCAGTAATTTTGATGTTAAATTATGAATCAGTATAGACATGGTTCGTGACCCGCCCCTTAAAAAATAACCACCCATGCCGCATTGATTACGAATAAGGCGGATTCCGAGCCCGCCCTGTATTTTGAAATCATAACAATCCTCGCGTCCTGACAATCATGGTTAAGACTGCAGGCCTGTACCGGTAAATAAAAAGCACATCCCGAGTCAGCTGGTCCGGGGTCTTTCATGCCGGACTCTCCGGCGACTCAACGGATTCGTCGGGCGGGAGCGCCCCGAGGCGACTCTCCACCCGGTCGGCAAGGGTGTGCAGCGCATCCAGGAGCTTCGTCAGGTCGTCCTTCGTCACCGGCGCCGCCTCATCGTCGATCGTCTCGCCGACGCTCCGGATGCTGGCGTGGATTCCCAGAAAAGGGCGGTATTTTCGGGGTCGGCCGCGCACCGCAGGCTTCGTATAAGCCTCCAACTGTTCCTTCAGCTTCTCGTTCGTCACCGGCTCTGCCAGGAGGTTCCGGTATATCTGCAGCAGCTCCGGATTGTCCCGGTAATCGGCAAACAAATAGCCCTGCGTCACCCCGATCAGACCCGTTCGCAGGGCCTCCCGCAACGCCTCGGGAAGCCGCAGAAACATCAATAATCTTTTGAGTGATGTTAATGATTTTCCAGTGAATTTCGCGATTGTAGGCAGACTGCCTACAAACTCCTCCGGGAGCCGCTCCGGGCTCCGTTCGTAGAGGATGAACAGGTTGATGACCTCGTCTATGGGGATGTCCCCGTGACGGCTTTTGATCAGGGCATAAACCCCCTCGGCCATGTCGAGCGGGTTCAAATCCTGTCGCTGGATGTTTTCGATCAATTGCAGAGAGAGGACATCCTCCTGCCGCTGGACGGTCGGGATAACGCGGACGGGAATGGTCGCAAGACCTGCAAGCCTCGCCGCGTGCAGCCGCCGCTCCCCGACGATCAGAAAGTACCCCTCGCCGCTCGGGCAAACCGTGAGCGGCTGGATCAAGCCCCGCTCCCTGATCGTCTCCGCCAGGGCGCGGATGGACTCGCCTTCCGGATCGATGTCCGTGCGCACCTGCGCGCCCGTTTCGATACGATCGATGGGAATTTCCCTCCAAACCGCCCCGGTCGCCTCCCCTTCCGGGGCATCGGGATCCGGCGCAGGCTCAGGATCGGGTGTTTCCGTCTGCATCATCATGATTCGCATCTCCCCTATTTATCCATAGATGGAAACGTCAAACGACCATCATACTGAATTAACATCTCTATGGGGTTGATTAGTGCTCTTGGGGCGGGGCTGGCAGCCGGTGGCAGCAGATATCTGAAACCTCGCGGGAGGTTCTTCGCTATCCGAAAGCTTACTATCAGAGATGTAGATAATCTTTTGATTATGACAACTCCTCTTTTCAGGATGCTGCTGCACAAAAAACAGACAGGAGTGCAAACGTTAATTCAAGTTTCAGATAGTGCTTATAAGTTGCCGCATTTTCTATATCAAAAACGATTTATTTTTGTGGACGGCCCCGCTCCTACATCCTGTAACGCATAAAATCAAGATAAATT
>DYRD01000097.1 GCA_020718905.1 Syntrophus aciditrophicus
CAATTTCCCACTTATAAAAACCTGTATCCTGTCCAAACAACCCACACCACCTCTTGACCCAAAGGAGTTACCGACAACCATATTTCCCGCCTTGCTCCGCAAGGGCCGCGGGAAAATGGCTATGGATAACTCCTTAACAAGAACAGTAAAAGCGGACAAGTCTATTTGCTCTTGACAGGGAAAATTAAGGTCATCCTATTAATTCCCAGTTAAAGAACTTCCTGCTGTTTCGGAATCATGGCGGCTACGCACCATATTTCTCCATTATCTCCGCTCTCCGGAAACAATCGCAAGCGTGGTCGTTGACCATGCCCGTTGCCTGCATATGGGCATAACATATGGTAGAGCCTAAAAACTTAAAGCCTCTCTTCTGCAAGTCTTTGCTTAAGGCGTCCGACTCTTTGCTTGTTGCCGGATAATCAGATAATTTCCGGATGTTATTGATTTTTAGTTTGCCCCCGACAAAACTCCAGATATATTTTGCAAAACTTCCGTATTCCCCCTGCACCTCAAGAAATCGCCGGGCGTTATTAACGGTGGCGGCAATTTTCAATCTGTTTCTGATTATCCCCGGATTCAGCAACAGTTCTTCAATCTTCGCCTGATCAAACCCGACAATCTTTTCCGGTTCAAAATTCTCAAATGCCCGGCGGTAATTTTCCCTCTTTTTCAGCACCGTGTACCAGCTCAAACCTGCCTGGGCAGATTCCAGAGCCAGAAATTCGAATAACAACCTGTCGTCATCAACCGGCACCCCCCATTCTTGATCATGATATGCAACATAATCGGGTTTACTCATGTCAACCCAGGGACAACGGCAAAGGTCATGTCCTCCTTTTGTTCTCATTCATCACCGCAACGAAGTGGTTATGCCCCAGGCTGATCCGTTTTTGTTCACATCATCTTGCGGATGCGCACCTCGATATCTTTCTCACCCTTGAGGAGGTCGAGGAGCTTCACCGTGTCGGTGTTGCCGAAATGGTAGGGATAGAGGATCTTCGGCCGGAAGGCCTTGGCGGCGTCGGCGACCATCTCCGGGGTCATGGTGTAGGGAAGGTTCATGGGCAGGAAGGCGATATCGATCCCCTTGATTTTCTTCATTTCCGGGGTGTTTTCCGTATCTCCCGCGATGTAGACCCTCGTAGTGCCGATATTGACGATGTAACCGTTGCCGACGCCTTTCGGATGGAAAGGCATGCCGGGGCTGCGCATATGGACAAGGTTGTACGCCGGCACGGCTTCGATCTTGAATCCCTGGACCGTCTGCGCGTCGCCGTTCTTCATGACGATGCCCCCCCGTAACTGTTTGGCGATGCTCTCCGTGACGACCACCTCGGTTTTGGCGGTTCTTATGGCACCGATGGCCTTGAGGTCCAGGTGATCGGAATGCTCATGGGTCACCAGGATCAGGTCCGCCTGCGGCAGTTGCGCGTAATCGGCGAACACGGGGTCGACATGAATGACCTTCCCCTCGCAGGACATCATCAGGCTGCCATGGCGGAGAAAGGTGATCGCCAGGTCCCCCCGGGAGGTCTTGAATGTATCGGTTTCGAAATTTATTATCCGCCGCCAAAGCCGTGGCCGCGCATATCAAAACAAAGCTCATGCCCAAAAAGAATATCTTCCCCATGTTTTCAGTCCTCCTTATATAATTTAGATGATAGAATCCAGTATATTAAAAAGTTGCACGGATATATTGAATAGTCAAGAGAAAAGTGCGGTCGCGCTGCCAATTCAACGGGGGAGATTTCCTGCATCGGTCCGGTGCTCGAAAGGGTGCTGCTTTCGGGAGGGTTATTGCCGGTGCGGTTAGCAAAGGAACTCACCTTGCGGGTCTAGATTTCATTCGTAATCATTTACTTCACCTTGAGTTTGGGAGGCTGTACTGATATGGTCCATTTAAGCCCTTTCCTAAGGCACAGGACGAAATTGTCCGGTGTCACGGCTATCCACACCACAAAGGGGGACAATGATATCCAAGGAGGGATATGTAGAAAAGATTTGCATCGGCTCAGCCCTTTTGCTATTACTCTTTCTTGAGTTTCGAAACCAGTTCTGAAAGGAGGAGCTATGAAAAAGTGGATGTTGACAATGGTCCTTATCGCCGTAATGATTCTTTTCGCTGGGGCGGGATTTTGCCAGAAGAATGGTGACGGTAAGGTCAGCATGACGGAATGGACAAAGATCATCGAATCGAAAGTAGCCGAACAGTCAGGCGAAAAGGGTATTATCAACTACGAAGACGGATATGTGGAAGCTATAGGCACCGGCGCCCCGCCGGAGCGATATATGGGTAAGCCCAACGCCCGCCCCATGGAGCTGCGGGCCGCCCAGGTAGACGCCTACCGTAACCTCCTCGAAATCGTTCAGGGAGTGCGGATCGATTCCAATACGGTGGTCAGGGATTTCATGACGGAAAGCGACGTCATCCGGGCTTCCGTGGAAGGCCTTGTCAAGGGGGCAAAGGTCATGAACAAGGAGTATCTGTCCGACGGCACGGTAGAGGTGACGATACGGATGAATCTCAGCGGGCGGATGTCCCAGACAATTATGCCCAAGGCCTTTGACAGGCAGCCGGCGTCAGCACCACCTCCCCCCGCGGCTCCTGCTCCCTCAGGGGACATCTTCACGGGGCTCGTCATTGACGCCCGGGGACATGGCCGCCCGGCCGGCCATGTCGCCCAAGGTCGTCGATGAGAGCGGCAGAGAGGTTTACGGTTCCATGAATGTGGACCGCCAGTACGCCATTCAGCAGGGCATGGCAGGCTATGCCCGGGATCTGACTGCCGCCCAGAGCAACCCCCGGGTCACGAACAATCCCGTCAGCGTGAAAGGTGTCAAGGCTGACGGTCCGGGCAAATGCGATATCGTGATCAGCAACGCCGACGCCGAGAGGATCCGGGCCTCCGCCGACAACCTCAGCTTTTTGAAAAAGTGCCGGGTTATGATCGTTCTGGATTGAACGTTATGATCCTGGGTAATAATTTTTTGAGATGATGACGGCTCTTCCCGTCCGGGGAGGCAGCGGTCATCATTTTTTTGGGGATGCTGTCCAGCCCGCGCCCGCCCCAACCCTCCCCGCGAAAGGGAGGGAGTAAGGTATTTTCCATTGAAAATTCACCTCCTCCCCGAAGAACTGACCCATAAGATCGCCGCCGGCGAAGTAATTGAGCGGCCGGCCTCCATCCTCAAGGAGCTAATGGAAAACGCCCTTGACGCCGGGGCGACTACCCTCCAGATCGAGATCGAAAAGGGCGGCTGCGCATCCCTGCGCATCATCGATGACGGCGAGGGCATGGCCCCGGCCGATGTTCCCCTGGCCTTCCGGCGTCATGCCACGAGCAAGCTTGCCGTTTTTGACGACCTCTACCGGCTGTCCACCTTCGGCTTCCGGGGGGAAGCCCTGCCAAGTATCGCCGCCGTTGCGAGGGTCGAGCTCCTAACCCGTCAGCCCCCATCCATGGCGGGGACCCGGATCGTTGTGGAAAACGCCCGGATTCAGGAAGTACGGGAAGCGGGTTGCCCGGTGGGGACGGCGATCTTGGTCAGCGCCATCTTTGACAACGTGCCGGTGCGTAAAAAATTTCTCAAGACGGAAGCTACGGAACAGGCGGCCTGCCTGGAGGTAATCACCCGGACCGCCCTCTCTCACGAAGGGGTCAAGATCCGGGTCCTGAGCAACGGACGTCAACTCTGGGATATCCCCGCCACCCCGGATAAGGGTCAGCGGCTTGGCCTCGTCCTTGGCAAAGACACCCGCGACGCCCTTCTGGCCGTAAAGGGCGTGCGGAGAAGCATGGCAATTTCCGGCTATATATCCCGGCCGGAGGTCGTCCGGTCCAATACCAAAAGCATCTATTGCTATGTCAACGGCCGGTATGTCCGGGACCCGCTGCTGAACCACGCCATCATGACGGCCTACCGGAATCTCATAGAGACAAAACGCTACCCGGCGGCGGCCCTTTTTCTCGAGATCCCCCCGGAGGACGTGGATGTCAACGTCCACCCGGCAAAGCTCGAGGTCCGTTTCCGCAATCCCCGGGATCTTTACGGACTGATCGTTGAAGCCCTCCTCCATAGCCTCGCCCGTGTTTCCCCGGACATGGGCGACGGGCAGACCGTGCCTGCCCCGATGTCAACATTAAGAGCCACCGTCCCGGCTCCCTATCAAACCCGGATCGAGGAAGCCCTGAAGCGTTACACTGTCTATGGAGGCAAGAAGGAGCTCCCCTACGGGGATGCCGCCAAAGAGACAGCTGGCGGACGGGGACTTGCGGGAATGCGATCCGGACCCGCCGGGTTTTCGGCACCCCCCCCCTGCTCCGAAGATAAGATGCCCGCGGGCTTCCGCAAATCCCCATCGGCGGATAACGGGGGGGGCGAAGACACGATATCGGTTTCAGACGACAACCTTACTGCGTCCGGCCCCGAGCCGCCGCCGGCGACAAGAGCAAGCCCCTTCGCCCGGATGACCTATCTGGGCCAGACCGGAGAGACATATCTCGTTTTTTCCGCTCCCGACGGGTTGGTGCTGGTGGATCAACACGCCGCTCATGAACGCATCCTCTATGAAAAATTTCGTCAGACGGGGGCGGGGGAAAAGGTCATTGCCCAACCGCTGCTTTTCCCCGAGGTCGTCGCCCTTTCCCCCGGAGACCACGGCCTGCTTATGGAACATTTCGATATTATTAATGATACCGGATTGGAAATCGAGCCCTTCGGCGGCCATGCCGTGGTGATCAAGTCCCTGCCGGCCATCCTGAGCCATCTCAATCCTCAGGGACTACTCCAGGACCTGCTCGGGCAGCTCGCCGGTGAAGAGTCAACCGCCTCCTGGCAGGACAGAAGGGATAAGGTGTTGATTTCTCTTGCCTGCAAGGGAGCCGTCAAATCCGGTCAGACCCTTTCCGGGCCGGAGGTGTCACAAATCTGCCAGGATCTTGATCGTCTCCCCTTTGCCGCGACCTGCCCCCACGGCCGCCCGGTTTGGATCGTCATCACGGGAAAACAGTTAGCCCGGCTTTTCAAACGAACATAAAGAGGTTAGTACCTCATGCCGTCAGCAGCGGAAACCAGCAGACCCCGCATTGTTGTCATTACCGGTCCGACGGGCGTCGGGAAGACGGCCCTCGCCCTAACCTTAGCCCGGGAATTCAACGCCGGGATTATCAGCGCCGATTCCATGCAGGTTTACCGCTATCTGGACATCGGGACGGCCAAACCCACCCGGGAAGAGCAGGGGCCGGTCCCCCATCATCTCATCGATTGCGCTAACCCGGACGAATGGTTCAACGCCGCCCGTTTTCGCGCCGAGGCGGACCTCGCCATCGACATGCTGCACGGGCAAGGCAGGACGGTTTTTATCGTGGGAGGCACGGGCCTGTATATCCGGGTCCTCCTGGGGGGACTCCTTCCGGGGCCGGGCCCGGACGAGGTGCGGAGAGGCAATTACAAAGAATTGGTGGCCCTACACGGCAAGGCTTATCTTTATGAGAAACTCCGGACAAAGGACCCCGCCGCAGCCCTGGCCATCGACCCCAACGACGCCGTGCGGATTATCCGGGCGCTGGAATATTTTGCGGCCACAGGCCGTTCGATTACGGAAGCTCAGGGGCGGCACGGATTTCAGGATAAACGATACAAGTTCTTGAAAATAGGAATTTTCCCCGATCGCGACACCCTCTTTGCCCGCATCGACGAACGGGCCGCGGCCATGATCGCTGCGGGGCTGGTGGAGGAAACACGGTCGCTGCAGGCCCGGGGCTACGGAGAAGATATCAAGCCCATGCAATCCCTGGGATATAAGCATATATTTGCCTATCTCAAGGGGGGGTGCAGCCTGGAAGAGGCACAGGCGTCAATGGCCCGGGATACGAGAAAATACGCCAAAAGGCAGCTGACGTGGTTCCGGGCGGAAAAGGACATAATCTGGATGTCCCCTGACGATATGACGGGGATAGGGAGAAGCATCGCCGCATTTCTCAATCCTTGACACAATCAAAAAAGGACCCTATGACTACAAATTGCAATAAACCTTTAACCCCGCTAACGAGGGGCCTTGAAATTGCTTGACTTTAAAAAACGCTGCCCCTATATGGGGAGGCATAAAGTAACGAAAGGAGAAGACTTATGAAGCGAGGGACAGACTATCGAGGGCTGTTTGTTGTCTTGGCAATCATGGCGGCAATCCTTATGCTGGTATCCTGCGGACCGAAGGCAGTCAAACCGATGGGAGAAATGGATACTCCCGATCATCACGTGTTTACAGGTCTGAAACTTCTGGATCAGGGTCAGTATCCTCAGGCGCAAGGAGAATTTGACCGGGCCATCCAGTTAGCCACGAAATTTTCCCGGGCCTTTACGGGCACGGCGTTGGTCAAAGCCTATCAGAATGACTTTCCCGGCGCCTTGAAAGCCTTGGATAAGGCATGGGAATACGCCAATAACAACGAAGAGAAACTCGTCATCCATGTGGCCTACATTCGCGTCTATACAATGAACAAGGCCGCCTGCGCCCGCATCGGCACGGATTGTTCGCAAGATACGAGCTGGCTTGACAAATCCACAAACGAATTCGATAATGCCGTCGCCATCAACGCCAAATATGCCCCTGCTTATTATTTTATGGGCCTCTGCTACAAAACGGCCCTCAATTTCAGCAAATCCGGCGAAATGTTTGCCAAGGTCCTGGAGCTCAAGGCCGAATATACCGCTGAGGCCGACGTCCAGTGGAAGCTTGTCCAGGATATCCAGCGGGCCATGCCGGGGACGGTAACGGGAAAGAAGATCGCCCCGGTGGAAAAACTCACCCGCGCCGCCGCCCTGTTCATGGAAGAGATGAAGATCTATGTCCTCTATAAGAAGCGCACTCCCAAAGAATTCGACACCTCCTTCAAAGACCCCGACAGGGCCAAGGTCCCGGGAAGGGGCGCGCCTACGGCCACTTATATCGCCGCCAACCCCCCTGAAAATGGATATCGAAGGGATACTCCAGCTGGGGGTGCGGGGTTTGGAGGCTTATCCCGACGGGGCCTTCCATCCCAACGAGTTTGTTACCCGAGGCGCCTATGCCTTGATGATCGAAGACATTTTGATCAAGGTTACGGGCGACAACAGCCTGGCCACCAAGTTTATCGGTTCTACGTCGACTTTCCCCGACCTGCGCTCCGACCTGCCCTATTTCAATGCCGTCATGGTAGTGACCTCCCGGGGGATTATGCAGGCCAAAAGCCTCTCCACCGGAGAATTCGCACCCATGAATACGGTGTCCGGCGTCGAAGCCTTGCTGATTATCAAGAAATTCAAAGAAGAGCTTAAATTCTAGGTAAGGAGAACTTTCATGGGCAGAGGGCAATTGAGCAAGGCATTCGAACCGCGGGCAGTGGAGCGGAAATGGTACCAGTACTGGATGGATAATAATTTTTTCCATGCCGTAGATGGAAGCGCCAAGCCGCAGTTTTCCATTGTCATCCCTCCCCCGAATGTCACGGGCATGCTCCACATGGGTCACGCCCTGAACAACGCCCTCCAGGATATCATGATCCGCTTCAAGCGGATGCAGGGCTACAACTCGCTGTGGATGCCGGGAACGGATCACGCCGGCATCGCCACTCAGAACGTGGTGGAACAGGAACTGGCCCGGGAAGGTCTCACCCGCCACGATCTGGGTCGGGAAAAGTTCATCGAACGGGTCTGGCAGTGGAAGGAAAAATATGGCGGCGTGATAACCAACCAGCTCAAGCGCCTCGGCTGCTCCTGCGACTGGGAGCGGGAACGTTTCACCATGGACGCGGGGCTCTCCCAGGCCGTCCGGGAGGTCTTTGTCCGCCTCTATAACGATGGCCTCATCTACCAGGGCGACTATATCGTCAACTGGTGCCCCCGCTGCCA
>DYRD01000030.1 GCA_020718905.1 Syntrophus aciditrophicus
TTATAGAACAATCCTCCCACTTATGCACCTGTCCAGTTTTGCCATACCCGCTCTCACCACATACAGCATGGTTATGGTTGGGAAGGGGCGACGTGATCCAAAGGCCCGGAAAAAGCTGATCGCGTGCCTCTTCTCCGCAGGGCCGAGAATTTCGATTGCAAAATCAACAACTCATTGCTATAGGGAGGCTCCAAAGATTTCATCCCCCTCCAAGTTGGGGACAAGGCAGGAGATGGCGTCGATTGCTGAATTCCAACCAAATGTTTGTTTCAGTAAGGTGACATGAAAAAATGGAAATTTTGAGAGACTTCTGGGGATTCCTGAAGGAAAGAAAAAAGTGGTGGCTCCTGCCCATGATCGTCATGCTCCTCCTTATGGGCATTCTGATCATGTCAAGCGGCTCCGCCGTGGCCCCCTTCATCTATACCCTGTATACCCTGTTTTAGACGAGGGAAGCATGGATAACCTGGATCGCCTTTCCACTTCAAAAACCATCAGCGTCCTGACGCTCGCCGTCCTCATTGCCTATGTGATCTTCAGCACCCCGTGGCTCTTGGGGGTTGCCGTGCTTCTGACCCTGGGCAATGCAGTTGAAAGCCGGTTCACTGCCGCCCTCGCCCGGTACTGGATGAAGTTTGCCGCCCGGCTCGGGGACTTTAATTCCAGGGTAATACTGATGGTGACCTTCTATCTCATCCTCACCCCCCTGGCCTTTGTCTATCGAATCTTCAACCGCTCCCGGGTGGATCACTTCCGGGCCAACAAATGACAGAGCTATTTTGAAGATCTGGGCAAGACATACACCCCGGCAGATTTTGAGAAGACATGGTAGGATCAGTTCTTGACGACATTTTAACGCCGGACGGCGATTTTCATTTTCAGCGCCTGATCATTGAAGGGATCAACAACGGCGACGTTCTCGCCGCCAACAAACGGGAAATGGCAAATGAGGAAATCTGTCTGGTCCATCGTACCATCGCCGACGGCAACGCCTATCTGCGGAAGCTTCAGGACCGGGTTCAAACAGGCCTTGCCCAACGCTTGCCCCTTCCCATCGTCCGCTTCGCCGATGGAGAATACGCCTTTTACGCCCTGAGCCTTGACTGCAATGGCCTCTACCGCCAGGCGGAATCAGCAGCAGCCATAAAAGCAGCCTTGCCCTTGCACATTGACGCCCTGAAAAGATTGTCCCGGGAGGGAATGATTGCCCCCCTCATATTTCCCGGCAATATCGAGCAGCGCCGCCGGGGGTTAAGGGCCCTCGTATCTCGCTTCAGCAAGCGGCCATCGGCTTCGACATTCATCAAGTTCCTTGAAAAAAGCGGCATTCCCCTGACCGGTGACAACTACCTCCCCTTCTATGCGGTTTACGCCTGGCTTTCCAGCGCCCCTTTTGCCAGCCTGATGAATGGAAAACAGATCTGCCTCATCGGTTCGGAGGGTGATCAGGAAGCCTGCCGGCGCTGGTTCGCCCGTTTTGATAGCTACCCGGAAATTGTCTTTGCCGAGATACCCGCCGCATATGTGGCCACCCGCTGGCCAACGATGAAAGATCAGCTCCTGGCGAATATACCGGCTAATACTGATCTCTGCTTGGTGGGGGCGGGAATCGGCGCCCTGCCCGTATGCGTGGATGTCGCCGCGGCCTTTTCCATTCCCGTGATCGACGCCGGCCATGTCTTCAATATGATGAACGATCGGGTGGATAAATCTAACGGGCCGAGGCTATATACGCACCATCGCCTTTAAGCGCCTGCAATTTATGAGTCTTTGTCAATGGATCCTCTGAAAAAATACCGGCGGCAATTACGTATTTGGTGCAACGACCGGCGACTGCAACGGGAAGAGGACCATTACGAACAGGAATTTGCGGCCCGCCGCCTCGTCCTGCCTGACGAAGAAACGGTCCGGCGTTATCTCCGGGAAAAATTTCCCCTCCTAAAACCCAAGAAAAAAGGCGACCTGCAGATTCTCGCCGTCTACCATCACTATAACTGGGAGAATGAGTCCCTGCGGCCATCGCTGGCAAAGTTCGGCCCTGTCCGGCATTATGACTGGTACGACCGTTTCAACCATCAGCGGGAGCGGGAATGGCATAGGTCGGGAAAAGAAGCCATGAATCGTGACTTGCGGGACTGGGCGACAAGAAATGTTGCCGCGGGGAAAGGGGACGTCATCTTCGCTTATCTATCCGGCGAATTGATCAGCCCCGCAGCAGTCCGGGAGTTATCCTGCCTGGGTATTCCCATGATCAATCTCGCCCTGAACGACAAGGAACATTTTGTCGGCAAGATCCGCAACGGTCTGTCTATGGGCAATCGTGATATCTGCCGCTGGTTTTCCCTTTCCTGGACCAGCACGGAAGACGCCCTGAAGAAATACTGCGTCGAAGGCGCCACTCCCCTTTACCTCCCCGAAGGGGCCAACCCGGAAATTCACCGCCCTTACGATTCAGAAAAAGACATTCCCGTGTCTTTTGTCGGACAGTGTTACGGTAATCGCCCGGCGCTCATCGCCCGGCTTCGGGAAGCGGGCATCCACGTCGAGGCTTACGGCAACGGCTGGCCGCAGGGACCGCTATCCACGGAAGACATGGTACGTCTTTACTCAAAAAGCCGTATCAACCTGGGATTTGGCAGCGTCATCGGTTTCTCCGACGCTTACTGTCTCAAAGGACGGGATTTCGAGATTCCCATGAGCGGCGGTCTCTATCTCACCGAGTATCATCCCGAACTGGAGCGGGTTTATGAAATGGGGAAAGAAATTGTATCCTATACGGATTTTGAAGACCTTGTCGAAAAGATCCGCTATCTTCTGGGCAATCCCGCCGCTGCGGAAAGAATCAGGGAACAGGGTTTTGCCCGGGCTCGCCGTGACCATTCCTGGGAAATGCGCTTTGAAAGAGTTTTTGATATCATTGGTTTAATTTAAAGGATCAAAGGTTCTTGGTCTGGCGCGCCGCGTTCAGGGTGTTCTGCAGCAGCATGGCGATGGTCATGGGACCGACACCGCCGGGGACAGGGGTGATATAGGCCGCCCGGGAGGCGGCTTCCTCAAAGGCAACATCCCCGACCAGGCGACCGTCGCTTAGCCTGTTCATGCCGACATCGATGACGACGGCACCCTCCTTAACCATTTCCCCCCTTATCATCTCCGGACTGCCGGCGGCGGCCACGAGGATATCGGCCCGCCGGGTTGTCTCCGGAAGATTGCGCGTCCGGGTGTGGCAGACGGTGATGGTGGCATGGCGGGCCAGGAGGAGCAGGGCCAGGGGTTTCCCGACGATGTTGCTCCGGCCGACGATCACGGCCTCCCTCCCGGCGATGGCAACGCCGGTCCGGTCGAGGAGCTCAATGATCCCTTGGGGCGTGCAGGCGACATGAAAGGGATTGCCGGCAACCAGGCGACCCACATTCACGGGGTGGAATCCGTCCACATCCTTCTGCGGGTCAACCGCTTCGATAATCACCGAGGTGCGAATCTGGCCGGGAAGAGGCAACTGAACGAGGATGCCGTGAATGTCCGGATCCTCATTCAGTTGCCGAATGATCTCCAAAAGCTCTTGCTCTCCCGTGTCTCGCGGCAATCTGAACTCCCGGGACAGGAACCCGACTTCCTCGCAAGCCTTGCCTTTGCGCCGGACATAGATCTGGGAAGCCGGATCGGCACCGACCAACACCACGGCCAGACCGGGCGTTACGCCCGTCTTTTCCCGAAACGTCAGGGTCTCAGTGCGGATCTCTTCCCGGATCACCCGGGATATTTCATTGCCGTTGATAATCTCGGACATAAGGTCATTTCACCTTGTGCCAGACCTGGGTGCGACCGAGGAGGGAGACACCGAGAAAACCTCTGACCTTCATCTTATCGCCTCCTTCAACGACCTCCATATTGCACTTGTAGACTTTGCCGTTATTGGGGTCCATAATGGTCCCGCCGGTATATTCGTCTCCATCAGCTTGCAGGCCCTTAACTATTACCAAACCGATCATAGGCTTATTCAGGTCGCTGCCGGCACATTTTGTGCAAAGTTTGCTCGCCCCACCGTCCTTTTCCTGAAGCAGTTGCAGAATCCTGCCATAGATCTTGCCCCCAGTTTCGTATACCTCAACGATGGATTTTGCCTTCTTCGTTTCGTCGTCAATGGTTTTCCATTTTCCCACCGGCGAGCCCCCGGCCAGGGCTAAAGAAACGGAACAGAGAAGCATCATGGCAACTATCAATATTGTTCTTTTCATCAATACAACCTCCTTAAATTTTTGTTCACTACCCGCAGGCAGCCTATCCCTATATGAAATCGCCTTCATGATCAAGAAAAAAAGCCCCTTCCATGATTGAAAAGGGAACGGGCATGTGCTAAGGAGGGCCAAACAAACTTGGCACTTATCTTAAATCAGGGGGTACCCACTAAATGAACCTCGGACAGATGCTGGAAGAAGCAACGAAAAGATTTCCCTACAATATTGCCTTCATTCATGAAAAATGCCGCATGACTTACATGGAATTCAACAAGGCAGTCAATGCCCTGGCCCATTATTTCCGCGGCCTGGGAATCGAGAAGGGGGACAAGATCGCCATCATGCTCCCCAATTGCCCGGAATTCATCATCTCCTATTTTGCCGCCCAGAAGCTCGGCGTCGTCGCCGTGACCCTGAACGTTCTTTCTACCCCCTACGAACTCAGGCATCTGATCGGGGACAGCGAGGCAAGACTCTTCATTACCCAGGACGTGCTTACGAAACGTTACGAAGAGATCAAGAATGACCTGCCCCTCTGTAAACATCTCCTGACCACAAGCGGCATGGATACGGACTGCTCCTTCACCGAAGCCATCAGGAACAATCCGGTCGTCTGGGAGATGCCGTATATTGCCGGAAGCGACCCGGCCGTCATGATCTATACCGCCGGTCTGACAGGCCGGGCCCTGGGGGCCGTCCTGACCCAGGACAACCTGATGACCCAGGCAGTTTTGTTCAAGGAAACGGATCTTCAAGGCACCTCGGCCGAGCGAGGGCTGGCAGTGATACCTTTCTTTCATTCCTTCGGGGCGACGGCCAATATGCTGGTCGTCTTCTATATCGGGGGCAGCGTCGTCCTGCTGGAGCGTTTCACCCTGGATAGCATCTTCACCGCTATCGAAAGGGAAAAGGTCTCCTATATTTGCTCCGTACCCCGGATGTTTCTGGGCATGCTGTTCCACCAGGGTGGTGAAAAATACGATCTCAGCTCTCTGCGCTTTTGTATAACCGGCGGCTCGGCCATTCCCAAGGAATTTCTCCCGCTTTTTCGGGAAAAATTCGGGGCACCCCTGCTTGAGGGTTACGGTTTGACCGAAGCGTCGCCTATCTGCTCCATATCGAGGATCACCATTGAACAAAAGCCGGGATCCATTGGGATTCCGATTCCGGGACTGGAGGTAATGATTGTCGATGACCACGGCGCCGGGCTGCCCTCCGGGGAGATCGGGGAATTGATCGTCCGGGGGAAAAACGTCATGCTTGGATACTACAAGGATGACAAAGCGACCGCCGAGGTAATTCGCGACGGCTGGCTCCATACGGGGGATCTGGCAAGGATTGATGAGGACGGCTATATTTTCCTTACGGGCCGGAAGAAGCGGATGGTCATCACAAGCGGCTTCAATGTCTATCCCCTCGAAGTGGAAATTGTCCTGGAGATGCACCCGGCGGTGCAAACCGCCCGGGTGGAAAGCAAAGAGGATCTGATGCGGGGAGAAATCGTCAAGGCCCTGATCGTCAAGAAGCCCGGCATGGAAGTGGACGACAAAGAGATTCTGAAGCACTGCCGGTCATATTTGTCTTCCTATAAACTACCCCGGGAAATAGAATTTGTCGCCGCCCTCTGATGGATAAAGAAAGGGGGCAGGTCCCGGACGGGACCTGCCCCCCAGTTAATTCACCTTGCCGCTATCGCCTATTTCTTCCTTTTCTCCAACTCTTCGGCCCGGAGTTCCTTGCGCAGGATCTTGCCGACATTCGTTTTCGGCAGCTCCTTGCGGAATTCTACCTCCGTGGGGAGCTTGTAGGCAGCCAGCTTCGTCTTTCCGTACTCGATCATTTCTTCCTGGGTCGCCGTCTCCCCTTCCTTGAGAACGATGAAGAGCTTGACGTTCTCCCCCCGCTTGGCGGCGGGGATGCCGATGGAACAGGCCTCTTGGACTTTGGCATGTTCGTAATAGACCTCGTCGATATCCCGGGGATAGACGTTGAAGCCGCCGGAAATGATCATATCCTTCTTCCGGTCGACGATATAGAAATAGCCGTCCTCGTCCATCGTGGCAATGTCGCCCGTGTACACCCAGCCGTCCCGGATAGTATTGGCGGTCTCCTCCGGCCGGTCCTTGTAACCCTTCATGATCTGGGGCCCCTTGACGATGAGTTCCCCCCGCTCGCCCACGGGCATGTCCCTGACGCCGTCTTCCAGATCAACGATGCGGCACTCCGTATCCGAGATCGGCAAGCCCACGCTCCCCACCTTCCTGGCGCCGCCGGCGAAGGGATTGATGTGGGTGACGGGCGTGGTCTCCGTCATCCCGAAACCCTCAACAATTACCGCTCCGGTGGCCTTCTCAAATTCCTGGATCACCTCCACGGGCAGCGGCGCGCTCCCGGAAAAAGCCCCCTTGATACAGCTCATATCGGTTTTTTTAAGGTTCGGATGATTCAGCATGCCGATGTACATAGTGGGCACCAGCGGCGCAAAGGTCGGACGGAACTTCCCGATAGCCTCGAGGAGCAGCTCGGGCTTGGGTCGCGGTACGAGCACCTGCGACCAGCCCATGTAGACGGAAAAATTCATGGAGACAGAGAGACCGAAGACATGAAAATAAGGCAACGCGCCCAGCATGATCTCCGTCCCCTTATTATTAAATTTTGGAAACCACGCGCAACACTGCTGAACCTGCTTGCTCAGGTTGGCATGGGTAAGCATGACGCCCTTGGAAACGCCTGTTGTTCCTCCCGTGTATTGATACATGGCCACCTCGTCAAAGCTGTTTTTCACCGCCGGCGGGTTGGGGCCGTATTTGACAAGACAATCCTTCCATTTGTAGACATCCGTCGTTGCCGGGACGTCGGCAAAGGGATATTTCTTCAGCAATTTCCCCAGCACCCGCTTAACCGTCGGCAGGTAGTCACCGATGCACGTATAGACAATCTGTTTGATTTTTGTCTTCGGACGCAAGGCGATCATTCGGGGAGTCAAAACATCCAGGGTAATCAAAACCTTGGACCCGGAATCGTTGAACTGGTGTTCCAATTCGGGATCGGAATAAAGGGGGTTATTCATTACGGCCAGGGCACCGACCTTCAGGATCGCAAAATACGCCGCGACGCAAGGGATAACGTTAGGCAGGAGCAGCGCGACGGCGTCCCCCTTTTTGACGCCGAAATCGGTAAGGCAGGTCGCAAACCGGTCCACCATCTCCTTTAGCTCCCGGAAGTTTATTACCGTCCCCTGAAAGACCAGGGCCGGCCGTTCCGCAAACTGCTTCGCCGTCCGGTCCAGAATGTCCGGCATACAGATGTCCTCATAGGAAACAGATTCGGGGACACCCTTTTCATAGGACTTGAGCCACAGCTTTTTCACATAAATGCTTTCTTCCGCCATACGCTTTGCTCTCCTTTCGGGAAAATTATTTTTGTTTCCTGCCTAATTCTAGTTTTCGAGGTCATACTGATCAACCCGCGTAAAATCGAATCCTGTTAAACTCATAGCACAAAGAAGGCGACATGTACAAAAAAAAGCCCCGCCTCGTCTTCTCAGACAGGACCGGGGCTTTCTTCCGATACATTATATCCTTACGCTACGCATGGCAAACCTCAACGGGAGCCTTTTCTTCTTCGAGACCCATACCCTTCCAGATTATCTCCGCCAGGTCCAGGGCGACTATTTCCTCTTCCTTACCGTGGAATTTGAGGCCATCGCTCATCATGGTCAGACAGAAGGGACAGCCGACGGCGATGGTCTTGGCGCCGACAGCAATAGCCTGTTTGGCCCGGGCGTCGTTGATGCGATCGCCGTGCTCTTCCATCCACATCCTGGCCCCGCCGGCGCCGCAACAGAAGCTCTTCTCATGGTTCCGTTCCATCTCGACGAGGCGAGCGCCGGGAATGGCCTTGATGAGTTTCCGGGGCTGATCATAGACATCGTTGTAACGGCCCAGGAAGCAGGAATCATGATAGGTAAAGCGGACATCGTCAACAGGAACCTTAATCTTGATCTTCCCTTTATCAATAAGGTCCGCAATTATCTCGGTATGGTGAAATACTTCAAAATTGCCGCCGAAATGGGGATAATCCTTCTTCAGGGCGTTGTAGCCGTGGGGACAGGTGCAGATTACCTTCTTGACCCCGTAGCCGTTCATCACCTCTATGTTGGCCTGGGCCATGGTCTGGTAGAGGTATTCGTTGCCGCCCCGCATGGCCGAATCGCCGCAGCAGCTCTCTTCCGTGCCCAGGATACCGAAGCTGACACCGGCCGCCTGGAGGATCTTGGCCAAGGCTACGGAGATCTTCTTGCCCCGGTCGTCAAATGAACCGGCACAGCCGACATAGAATAGATATTCCACATTGGGATCTTCGGCAAGGGTCTTCACGCCGAGTTCCTTGGCCCATTCACCCCGGAGATGGGCGCCCACGCCCCAGGGATTGGAATTGTTCTCCATATTCCGGTAGGTCAACTGCAACTCCGGAGCAAAATCAGCTTCCATGAGGACCTTGTACTGCCGCATGCCAATGATCTTCGGCACATGTTCGATTGCCGCCGAACAGTTTTCCATGCAGTACATGCAGTTGGTGCATGCCCAGAGCTCATCAATCTCGATAACCTCACCGACCATGGCCTTCTCCGTCGGTTCCGGACCTTTGGGCAGATTTTTATCAATAATCTTATCCGCCTTGTCCAGCCAGGCAAAGAGGGCCTTCAGCTTCGGATTGATACTCTCCGCGCTCTCGCCGGAGGCCATGAGTTGCTCTTTTCTGGACGCAACCGCCCCGGGGGCTTTCTCCAGCCAGTATTCTTTCATATCCTGAACCAGTTTCTTGGGAGACAGGGGCTTCCCGGTAAGATAGGCGGGGCAGCCGTCCTGACACCGTCCGCAACGGGTGCAGGCGTCGGAATCAAAGATCTGCTTCCAGGTAAATTCTTCAATGGTACCAACACCAAAGGATTCGGCGTTCTCGAAATCCTTGATCGGCTCTAACTGGCCGACGGGCTTCCTCGTCGCCATGAAATAGTTGGCCGGGGTAGTAATGATGTGCATCAACCTTGAATAAGGGATATAGGCGATAAACCCGAGGGCGAAGGCCGTGTGAATCCACCAGGTCCACTTATGCATCACCTTTGCGGCCTCCGGACCTACGCCGGTGAAGGCCTTGGCAAGGGTCCAGCCTACAAAGGACCAGACTTCCCAAGGCGTCTGCTGCCAGGTCACACTGATACGGAGGGCTTCGATAATGAAGCCCGTAACAATGATCCCGGCAATGAGCAGCAGGACGATCGCGTCATCGGGCCGGTTGTCCGGTTCGCCTTTGTAACCGAGGCGATCCGGTTTCGTGAGATAACGTCTATCCAGGGCCATAAACACACCGACCAGCACGGCCAGTCCGAACAGGTCCATCAGGAAGGAAAAGAACAGATAGAAGTTCCCAAGGAGAAACGGCACGCCCAAGGGCTCGGCTACGTGAAACTCCGTGGCATCGAAGGCGGCTCCAAAAAAGAGTACGACAAAACCAAAAAAGATCAGGCCATGCATGACGCCCGGATAGGGATCGGACCAAGTTTTTATCTGGAGCAGCCCGTTTTTCAGCAGCGCTTTAATCCGTTCATTTCTGTCATCCGTTCGGTCTTCGGGTTTGCCGATCGCTGTCCACATAAGCCAGCGCCGATAGACCCCATAGGCAAATATGGCCATGGCGACAAAGGTCAACATGAACAGGATGGGCTCGAAATGCTCGGCATTCCAAAATACCTCCCTGCCCTCATGGCCTATCGAAAAAGTTGATAGCTCCATACATCCTCCCTGACTCGCGACCGGGGAGGACCGTCCCTAGAACCGCCGGCCGATCTCTCCCAGCCTCGCGACATATGTTGTACAATGAAAAAACCGGGAACGGCTTTAGGGCCGCTCCCGGTTCTGGTTTTTAAGCCAACAGCTTCTTGACTTCCTGGGTCAGCGCGGGTACGACCTTGAAGAGGTCGTCCACGATGCCGTAATCGGCCCGTGCAAAGATCGGGGCCTCGGCGTCCTTGTTGATCGCAACGATGTACTTCGAGGAGCTCATCCCGGCCAGATGCTGGATGGCGCCGGAAATACCGCAGGCAATGTAGAGGTTCGGAGAAACGACCTTGCCCGTCTGACCGACTTGATCGGCCTGGGGACGCCAGCCGGCGTCGACAGCGGCGCGGGAGGCGCCAACGGCGGCGCCGAGCAGACCTGCGAGATCTTCGAGGATTCCGTAACCTTCGGGTCCCTTCATGCCGCGCCCGCCGGACACGATGATATTCGCCTCCGCCACATCGATCTTGCCGGCAGCCTCTTTCAGAATTTCGGCTACCTTGGTCTTTGCCTCACCCAGTCCGGCGTCAAACTTGACTACTTCGCCCGCTTTGGCGCACTCTACGATGGGAAAAACATTGGGACGGAGCGATGCCATCTGAGGAAATGCATCGATTACGACTTCGCCAAAGCACTTGCCGGCGTACATGGGACGGACGGCGAGCAGCTTGCCGTCGGCTACCTTGACATCGGTACAATCCGTGGCCATACCGGTGGCCAATTTGCCGACGAGGCTGGCGGAGAGATCCTTGCCCTGGGCGGAAGCACCGATAAACAGAATGGCCGGATCATTTTCTTTCACGATCTTCGCTACGGCCGTCGCATGGGCGTCAGTCGTATAGGGTTCCAGGGCGGCATTGTCCGCCACATAAACTTTATCAACACCATATTTCGCAAGCTCAGCGGCCATGGCCTCAACGCCGGAACCGCACAGAACGGCGCCGACCTCTTCGCCGAGCTGATCCGCCAGTTTCCTGGCCGTGCTGGCGAGCTCGAAGCTGACCTTTCTCAGGGCGCCGTCTCTCTGTTCTGCAACTATCCATACACCTTTTGCCATCTTCTTATTCCTCCGTGTTCATTGATAATTTAGATAACCTTCGCCTCTTCCCTGAGCAGTTTTGCCAGTTCGGCAGCCTTTCCTTCGGGCGTATCGTCCGCACAGAGGACCTTTCCGGGGGGTCGCGCGGGGGGCGGTGTGAATTTGGCAACCTTGGACTTCGAGGCGCCGGTCACGCCGATGTCGGCGGCTTTCTTGATATCAACAGGCTTTTTCTTCGCCTTCATAATGCCGGGCAGGGAGGCATAACGGGGCTCGTTCAATCCCTTGGTGGCCGTAATCACACAGGGCAGAGACGTCGCGACGACTACTGCGGCCCCTTCGATGGGCCGGGTTGCCTTGACGGCCGTTCCGTCGATTTCCAGTTTCGTAACAAAGGTTACCTGGGGAATTCCGAGGAGTTCAGCGAGGATGGAGCCTACCTGGGCCGAGTCATCGTCGATGGCGCGCTGGCCGCAGAAGACGATGTCATAGGGAACGCCCTTGATTGCGGCGGCCAGAGCTTCGGCCGTGGCATAAGCGTCGGCGTTGTAAAGGGCGGGATCATCGATCTGGATGCCCTTTTCAGCTCCCATGGCCAGAGCGGTGCGGATGGTTTCCATCGTCCGGGCGGGACCTACGGAAACAATGGTTACCTCGCCGCCCAGTTTCTCTTTGAGTTTCATGGCTTCTTCGACACCGAATTCGTCATAGGGATTCATGACCCATTTGATGCCGCCCTCTTCGATCCCAGAACCGTCACCTTTTACTTTGATCTGGGCTTCCGTATCCGGAACCTGCTTTACACATGCAACAATATTCACATTGTCCTCCTTCCTGAACCGACGCCCGGTTCGGAACCGGCACGCCCTTCAGATAATTAATGTCTGATTTTAGTAAACTGTCGCGATAATCGAGCTTCCCTGCCCTCATCCCTATTAAGGACAAGGACAGGGAAAAAATAATTTTAGAGTCTGTTTTTGACGAGATCATCGACTACGGTCGGATCCGCCAAGGTTGTCGTATCGCCAAGTTCGCCGATCAAATCTGCGGCGATCTTTTTCAGGATTCTTCTCATGATCTTACCGCTCCGGGTCTTGGGAAGGCCGTCGGCCCACTGGATTTTCTCCGGCGTGGCGATGGGTCCGATCAAGGTCCGGACATGGGCAACCAGTTCCTTCTTCAGATCATCCGACTTAGCGATGCCGCTCTTCAGGGTGACATAGGCGTAAATGGACTGTCCCTTCACTTCATGGGGATAACCAACGACTGCCGCCTCGGCAACCTTCGGATGGGCCACGAGGGCGCTTTCGACTTCCGCCGTCCCCATCCTGTGACCGGAGACGTTGATGACGTCGTCGATACGACCGGTGATCTGATAGTAACCGTCTTTATCTCTCCGGCAGCCGTCGCCGGTGACGTAGTAACCGGGGAACTGTTCGAAGTAGGTCTCCTGGAAACGCTTGGGATCGCCATAGACGCCCCGCATGATGCCGGGCCAGGGAATCTTGATGCAGAGGGCGCCGGAGGCGACGGTGTCGGTCAGCTCCTTGCCTTCGTCGTCCACGAGGACCGGCCAGACACCCATGAAAGGCACGGTGGCCATGCCGGGTTTGATATCAATGGCCCCGGGGAGCGGCGTAATCAGGATGCCGCCCGTCTCAGTCTGCCACCACGTATCGACGATGGGGCATTCGCCGCGGCCGATGACGTTGTAGTACCAGTTCCAGGCTTCGGGGTTGATGGGCTCGCCGACGGTGCCGAGGATTCGCAGGCTGGAGATATCGGCCTTTTTCACCCACTCGTTGCCTTCCTTGGCGATGGCGCGGATGGCCGTGGGGGCGGTGTAGAAGATATTAACCTTATATTTCTCCACGGTCTTCCAGAAGCGGCTCATATCGGGGTAATTGGGAACGCCTTCGAACATGACGGAGGTGGCGCCATTGCACAGGGGACCATAAACAATGTAGGAATGTCCCGTAACCCAGCCGATGTCGGCGGTGCACCAGTAAACGTCTTCTTCATGGTAATCGAAGATCATCTTGTGGGTGTAGGCGACGAAGGTAAGGTAGCCGCCCGTCGTGTGCATAACGCCCTTGGGCTTGCCCGTCGAGCCGGAGGTATAGAGGATGAAGAGGGGATCTTCCGCGTCCATCCATTCGGGGGGACAATCGGCGGAGACCTTGGCCATCGCGTCATCCCAATAGACATCGCGGCCAGCGGTCATGTCGCACTTGATCTTGTCGCCCACGCGCTTCACGACGATGATCTTTTCTACGGAGGGGCTGGCGGCGACGGCGGCATCGGCGCTGTCTTTCTGGGGAACGGCCTTGGCCCCCCGGAAGGTCCCGTCACAGGTCACGAGGACCTTGCTTGCCGAGTCCTGAAGTCTGTCTTTCAGTGAGTCGGAGCTGAAACCACCGAAAACGATGCTGTGGATAGCGCCGATGCGGGTACAGGCCAACATGCTGATGGCGAGCTCGGGAATCATGGGGAGGTACAGGCAGACACGGTCGCCCTTCTTGACTCCCAGTCCCTTGAGGACATTGGCGAATTTGCATACTTCCTCATGCATCTCCTTGTAGGTCAGGGCCCTTTCTTCACCGGGTTCGTTGCCTTCCCACTGGATGGCCACTTTATTGGCTCTGGTCTTGAGGTTCTTGTCGAGGCAGTTGTAGGAAACGTTCAGTTTCCCGCCCTCAAAGAACTTGACATAGATTTCGCCCTTCTTGATATCGAAGTTGTAGTCCATGACCTTGTCGAAGGGCTTGAACCATTCCACATACTCTTTGCCGATCTCAGACCAGAAGCCGTGCGGATCTTCTACGGAGCGCTTCCAGAGCTTGTCATAGGCTTCTCTGCCGCTGATAAAAGCCATCTTCTTGATCTTCTCCGGTACCGGATATACCTCTTTCAACTGAACCTTCTCTTCTGCCATACTGTTTTGTACCTCCCTAATTATTTGGATGATCTTGTCAAGATACTCTTGCGGGCGCCCCGCTCACTCCGGTCGCTCTCCGAACAACCATCGTCATGAGGTTTCCGATTCATAAAAAAACAGCGACCACAGTGGCCGATCCGACGGGGCAATATCCCTACTTTGCGGTGTTGACAAGGTAAACGCCGAGATGACCATGAGGTCCCGACTAGACATGATTTACAGTATATCAAGACGCCTCTCATGTCAAGAGATATTTTGGCATTTTGGCTGTTTCACCGCCTTACCTCCGGGCCTTGCCTACCGTGTCAAAAGGGCAACCGGTCTTTGCCGATGTGTGTCGCCAGTGACGCACATCGGCGCCGCAAAATATCCAGTGCCCGGCGGGATCGCCCCTCCCGCTCCTCGCAAAACAGGAGCTACGTCCGCATGGCGGCCTTTAGCAATAAAGAATCTTATGGGAGTTGCAGGGGGCATATAAATTGCGTTACCAAAAACACATCGACAAATTTGTCGAATTTCTCCCCGGAGTGGCAATTTTTGTCGAAAAGATCTTGACATCCCCCCGTGGGGATGGTAGGGTCTGGAAAAATATAGTAAGGAGAGGAGAGGTGCCTGGCAATTCGTAAGTATTTGATATAAGGAAGTTAACGGCAAAGGAAGCTCCTTATGGGAATGCCCGTTCCCGGAGGAGCAAATGAAAATTCGACAAAATCAACTCTCTCTAGGAGGAGAAAATGAAGAAATTTTGGGTAATTTTACTGTCCCTCGGTCTGCTCATGGCCTTCGCCATGCCCGCCGCGGCAGTAGATGTAAAGTTCAGCGGTTCGTACTATGCCCAGGGCTGGTACGTAGATAACCCCTCCATGTTGGACAAGAGCGCTCCCGCGGACACCGCGACGACGACCTCCTGGGCCAACAACAGCAAGTGCAGTGCCAATGCCTTTTATTCCCAGCAGTTCCGCCTGACGACGGAATTCCAGGTTGTCGAAGGCCTGAAGCTGGTCACCCGTATTGACGCCTTGGAAAAAAGGTGGGGCGATCAGTCCTGGGCCGGTGCCACTGGTGAGACCCAGAGCCGCACCAACACCTGGAATGGTACCGCAAATGGTTCGAAAATTCAGGAAAACATCGAATTCGAACGGGCCTATCTGGATTTCAACGTCCCCTTCGGTAAATTCCAGGTCGGTTACATGCAGTTCCTCACCTGGGGTACGGACTTCCTGAACACCCCCCTGTCCGCTGGCGGCATCCGCTACTACTTTTCTCAGGGTCCCCTGATGGTAGTGGCCGCTATTGAAAAGCGCGCTGAATATATGGGGCTTGCCGGTGGGAAGGTCGGCGCCAAAGGTACGGCAGTTGCTTCCGGCGGGTCCGGTTACATCGGCGACGGCAATGACGCCGACAAGGATGTCTATGACCTCGGCGCCATCTACAAGTTCAAGGCCGGCGAAGCGGGCCTCCTCTATCAGTATGCCCGCAGCAGCCAGTACAAGGCCCAGCACAACAACGGTTACCTGACCCAGATCAGCGGTCTGTTACCCTACGCAAAACTGACCTTCGGCAACTTCTTCATCGAAGGCGAGTATGCCTACGGATTCGGTAATCTGCGGTCCTATGAGAACAACGGCTTGGCATCGAACGCCAGAGTCGGCACCAACGGCTTGGCTCAGGACGTAAGCGTCACCGCCCAGAACCTGTTCCTCCACGGCAAGGTTGATCTCAAACCCGCCTATGTGGGGCTGCAGTTTGTCTATATGAGCGGCGACGACAACTCCAACAGCGACAAGATCACCGGCGGCCTCGGCTCGCTGCTCCAGGCGAACTACGGCTTCAACCGCACCCTGATGCTCTGGAACGCCGACTACGGCGACAATATGGGCGCCATGCCCGGCAACATCACCACGGCGATGGTAAATGCCAGAACCGGCGTTGGCTATCAGCCCAACCAGTTCATGGATAACGTCTGGTTCTATCAGATCTACGCGGGGATCACCCCCATGCCCAAGATGGACATCAAGTTGGCCTTCTCCATCGCCAATGCCGACAAGAAACCGAAGAGCGACGTGGGAGCCGTCGGTAGCGCAGGTTACTATACCGGCGCCGCCGTGCGCGAATTCGCATCCTCCGAGTACGGTAAGGAACTTGATCTGACCGCTACCTACAAGATCTATGACAACCTCACCTATATGATCGGCGCCGGCTACCTCTGGACAGGCGATTACTTCAAGGGTTATGAGAGTGGCGTCGCGGTGAGCAACAATTACCTCCTTTCCCACCGCCTGACCTTGAACTTCTAAGCATGTTCAAGTAACACCGCAAGTCTTTAAGAGCCCCGGCGGGGAGTATCCAACCGGGGTTTTTCTTTCCGCCCGCCGCCCTGTTGGGAAATATCGTCTTGCCTCGGGAATATTCTTCGTGTATGATCAGCTATCAAAGCAGATTTGAAGGAGATTTATGCCCCTCTACGATTTTGAATGCCGCAACTGCAGATTCAAGTTTGAGGCCTTCCTGAAGATGCAGGAGCCTCCCGACGCCCTAGTCTGCCCCGCGTGCTGGTCAGATAAGCCGCAAAAACTCGTGACGCCTTTCCAGACGAACTCCTGGTCGAGCTTCCTCGATACCATGGAGAAAAAGGTCAACCCCCATAAATTTAAATAACAGGAGCCGCCGCAATTCAGAAAATCCAAGGCAATCTGAACGGACTGGGGGCGGAGCAGCTAAAGCGGCTCGCACAGTTCTACCCGCGCCGCATCGCCCCCGACCTGCTGCTGACCCACGATCTTGCCCGTCAACTCACCGCGGCGTCAAGGACCATCAACCGCCAGCTCGGACTGCTGATCAGCCGCCGGGGAGAGGTGGCCTGTGTCATCGTCGGTGATCACCAGGGGATCGTCATCCCCAGCTTGGAGGGATTCCGCTCTTCTTCCGTTCGTTTCAAGGGCCTGCGTCTGATCCATACCCATCTCCACGGAGAAAAACTGACCGACGACGACCTCACGGATTTGGCCCTCCTCCGCCTCGATTTCATCTCCGCCGTGGAGGCCATGCCCGACGGACTTCCCGGCGTCATCCACAGCGCCCATCTGATCCCGGAAAATACGGACGGGAAATATTGGACCTTACTTCCCCCGGTCCGCCCCGCGGAGCGGGATCTCGATTTCACCGCTTTCATTGCCGCCCTCGAAGGGGAATTCACGCGGAAACAGAAGGTCCGCAAAGTCGCAGCGACGGAGCGAGGCATTCTGATCCGGGTGGAGACCAATCCCACGGACGACACCCACCTCTCCCTGGCGGAACTCAAGGAATTGGCGCGTTCCAGCGGCGTCGCCGTCTTCGATGCCATCACCCAGTATCGGAACACCCTTGATCCGCGCTACGTCCTGGGAAAGGGGAAACTTGCGGAAGTCCTGATCAGGGCCCTGCAGATGGGGGCGAATCTCCTCATCTTCGATCATGAACTGACCCCCGGACAGGTACGGTCGTTGGCGGATTTCACGGAGATGAAGATAATCGACCGTACCCAGGTTATCCTCGATATCTTCGCCCAGCGCGCCCATAGCCGGGAAGGGAAGATCCAGGTCGAACTGGCCCAGCTGAAATATCTCCTGCCGCGACTGGCGGTGAAACATACGGCCATGTCCCGCCTCACCGGCGGCATCGGCGCCCGCGGTCCGGGGGAGACAAAGCTGGAGATCAACCGGCGCCGCGTCCGGGAACGGATCAATCTCCTGGAACGGGACCTCCTGGAAATCGAAAAAGCCCGGGGACAGCGGCGTATCAAGCGGGAGAAGCAGGGGTTGCCCGTAATCTCCATCGTCGGGTATACGAATGCGGGGAAATCGACATTGCTCAACAGCCTTACCCAAAGCCGCGTCTTCACGGAGGATCGGCTGTTCGCCACCCTTGATCCGAAAAGCTCCCGCCTCCGTTTTCCGAGGGACGCCGAAGCGGTAATCACCGATACGGTAGGCTTTATCCGGGATCTGCCCCCGGACCTCTTCGCCGCCTTCCGGGCAACCTTGGACGAACTCCATGAGGTCCATGTCCTGATGCATGTCGTCGACGCCGGCAATCCCGACTTTGAAAACCACATCGCCGCCGTGGACAAAATCCTCTGCGACCTCGAGATCAAGGACAAACCCACCCTGATGGTCTTCAACAAGGAGGACCGCGTTCTCGACAAGGCCCTCCTTGCCACCCTGTGCCGGCGCTTCGACGCCGTCGCCGTCTCGGCGCTGGAGAAAAACACCCTGCCCCGGCTGATCGAAAGATTGGAGTCCCTGGTCAAAGGCCTCGGGAAACGTGGGGAACCTTCTCCATGAACCTCTCGGGGCAGCAGCAAGCGGTCTTGGGGATCTGCCTGGGCATAGCCTTGCTGATATCTCTATTGTATGGACAGGTGAAGGACCATGCCTTCGTTGACTTCGACGACTATGAATACATCACGGAAAATCCCCATGTCAACTCAGGGCTTACGGCGGACAACATCGTCTGGGCCTTCGTCTCTTACCATTCCCACAACTGGCATCCCCTGACCTGGATTTCCCACATGGCGGACGTCCAGCTTTTTGGCCTGAATCCGGCGGGGCACCACCTGATAAATGTCTTATTTCACCTCCTCAATACCATATTGCTCTTATTGCTGCTACGGCGCCTGACCGGCGCCCTCTGGCCGAGCGCAGCAGCAGCGGCCCTCTTCGCCTTCCATCCCCTCCATGTCGAATCCGTTGCCTGGGCTGCCGAGCGGAAGGATGTGTTGAGCACGTTTTTCTGGATACTGACAACCTGGATGTACGCCCGCTACACCGAGACGCCGGGCGGGAAGCGCTACAGCCTGATGATGCTTTTTTTCACCTTCGGGCTGATGTCCAAGCAGATGCTCGTCACCCTGCCTTTTACCTTGCTGCTCCTTGATTATTGGCCCCTCCGGAGAATAGCTGGGGAAGGGCAAAAGCAGGTCCCCCTCAGGGGCCTCATCGTGGAGAAGCTTCCCCTTTTCGCCTTGTCCCTCATTGCCGGCATGATCGTTTTTTTAGTCCAGCAGCGATCGGGAGTACTTTACAGCCTTACCCCCTTCCCCTTGCAGATCCGCCTCGAAAACGCCCTCGTATCCTATGTAAGTTATATCGGCATGATGCTCTGGCCCGTCAACCTCGCCGTCTTTTATCCCCACCCCCTGCACAGCCTCGCCCTCTGGAAAGTCCTGGGCGCAGCGGGGCTATTGCTTGCCCTCTCCGCCGGCATTATCTGGAAGGCCCGCCGGTATCCCTATCTGGTCACGGGCTGGTTCTGGTATCTGGGGACATTGGTTCCCGTTATCGGTCTGGTGCAGGTGGGGGTCCAGGCCAGGGCGGATCGATATACCTATATCCCCCTGATCGGTCTTTTCATCATGATCGCCTGGGGAGGGCGGAATCTGGTGGCATTCCTGGCGGGACAACAGGTCCCCGCAACACCGGGCGATCACCGGGCCAAGGACGGGCCGTCACCGCAAGGTCCGGAAAAGAAAAAGAAGGGGAAATTGGCGGCGGGGTCACATTTCTCGGCGCGCAACGTAAAACCGCCCCCCGTTTCCGGCCTGCCGCAGACCGAGCTGCCTATCCCCGTCCGGATCGCCTTCACCCTGGCGTCGGCTGTTTTGATGATCCTAAGTTTCCTGACCTGGAAACAGGTGGGCTACTGGCATGATAACATTACCCTTTATGAGCATGCGGCCCGGGTGGTCCCGGGCAATTATTGGGCAACCAACAACCTTGGCGCCGCCCTGGCCTCCCGGGGTCAGATCGACGCGGCCATGACCTGGTTTGCCGAATCCCTGAAGATCATGCCCTATTATCCCGGGGCGAATCAGAACATGGCCGCCGCCCTTTACACGCAGGGACGTTATGCGGAAGCGGTACCGCTACTTGAGAGAGCCCTGAAGTTGCAGCCACGGAACCCGGACCTTCATGTCACGCTGGGAGCGGTATTGCTGAAAATGAACCGGAATACCGCGGCTGCCGCCCATTTTCAGGAGGCCCTCAAGATCAGACCCGGTGACAATAACGCCGCCGCGGGACTAAGGGAAGCAGAGCAATAAAGGACCATGCGCCCCTCCCACCCCCTCCACCTAACCATCATCCCGGTTGGTGATGCATCACTGCTGGTCCGCGTTTATTTTACATTACGCCCTTGTACCAGCCCCCGTCGATCTGGATGGCTGCACCGGTGATATAGCCTGCCCGCTCAGAGGCCAGGAAAGTCACCAGAGCGGCGAATTCCGCCGGCGTTCCGAGGCGACCCATGGGAATCGTTGCCTCCCACCTTTTGATGACTGCTTCGGGGGTTGTCTTTTCCTTCGCCGCCACCGTCCTCGCCAGGCTTCTAACCCTTTCCGTCAAGGTATAACCGGGACAGACGCTGTTTACCGTAACATTGAAGGGGGCCAGCTCATTGGACAGGGTCTTAGCCAGACCGATAACACCGGAACGGATGGTGTTGGAAAGGATCCGGCCATCTATGGGCTGTTTCACGGAGATGGAGGTCATATTGATGATTCTCCCCCAGCGCTTTTCCTTCAGCACCGGCACAACTTCCCGGGTCATGACAATCGTGCTCAGGAGGTTCAGCCGGAAACCGGACGCCCACCTGCCGCTTTGCCAATCGCGAGTTCGATGTGGAATACTCGATTAACAGCCTCGGGGTCCGTGATGATGAGGCGGCATTGAATAATCCCGAGATTGTTGTTGTCGGCGATTCCCAGGCGATGGGCTGGGCCGTCGGGAGAGAGCAGACGTTTCCGGCGCTCATTGGGAAGCAGACCGGGAAAAAGATATTAAACACCGGGGGTTTATTCTTATGGCACCGCCCGGGAAATGATCATGCTCGACCGCGTCGCGAGGGGCCGGCTCAAATATCTCATTATTCAATACAGCGCTAATGATTATGACGAGAAGCGCTACTTTGCCGGCAACAGTAACCAAATGAACATATCTTCCGCCGAAAAATACGAGGAAGTCCGTCGTTTTCATAAGGACAACACCCGATACTATCCGGGCAAACACATCCTTAGCCTGATTAAAATTATCAGAAGCCCGGACATCAGTATTTCGGGGCCGCTTGCGTCTCCCTATGAACCATATGAAATCGACGCCTTCCTGCGGGTGTTGCAGCATTCCTATCCCGATTTACGCCATTTTAAGATAATCGTATTTGAGGCTAATCCTTATGCCGCAAACGACAGGCCTTTTCTTGAAAACTTGCAGAAACAAATCAAGAACCCTTCATACTCCGATCATATTCGTAACATGATCGTCCTTGATCTGGGTAAGGAGCTGAACGCCGGCAAATATCTCACCCTTGATGATCACATGAATGCCGACGGACACCGGTTGATTGCCGAACGGATAACTGCCGTTATTCAGACGTTGGAAAAAAGCGTTGACGAGACAACTTCCGCCCTCACCCCCGGGAAAGGAATTATGATGACTTCTCGGGATCAGGCATTTTTATCAAGCCGTTAATTTTATCTATTGACAAGCCTTTGTTTTTATTTTACACTTGGCGAAACTTTTGTAAGGATTGGAAAATCGTGACTGGAAAGAAAAGAAGCATGGTTGACAGCGTGAACAATCTGTTGGGGTTATTGCGCCTCACTCTGCTTCTGGTGAGCCTATACCCACCGCCCGGCGATTTTAGGAGTTAAGGAGTACATATATAAGAAATCCTAAGAGGCCACGGGTGGAGAATCCGTGGCCTTTTTATTTATTTTTGCAAAGGGGACAAGGCGATCATGTACGAAGTAATCTGGCATGGAAGAGGGGGACAGGGGGTGGTCGTCGCCGCCCAGATGCTTGCAGAAGCTGCCTATCTGCAGGAATTCAAAGGAGTGACCTTCGGCCCCGACGTTCGGACCGGAACGACGAGGGGCGCCGCTCACGGCCTCGACACGGATTGCCCAGGAGCCGATCCGGATCTTTTCTCAGATCGAGGATGCTGATATTGCCGTTGTCCTCGACGAAAGTCTTTTCAAGGTTGTCGATATCTTCAGCAGGCTCCGCAAAGATGGCCTGCTCATCGTCAATACCCAGACTCCCCTGGAGAAATGGGAAAGGAAGGGAGAATACCGCATCGCCGTTGTTGACGCTGCCGGCATCGCGCTGAAACACCATCTGAGCAAGGAAGGGGCACCCGTGGTAAATACCCCGATGCTTGGGGCCTTCGCCCGGGCCTCGGGACTTGTCTCCCTGGAAAATATCGAAAAAGCCCTGAGTCACAAGCTGTCGAAGGAGCAGGGGGCGCGGAATTTCGTCACCGTGAAGGCGGCCTACGAAGAAACAACAGTCGGAGAACGTTAGCTAACAAAATAGGATTGAACTCATGACGACAAAAAAATGACGACAGCATCTCGGCCATGTGCACGGTGGCCATCGGCGAGGCGGGGAAAACGGGAGATTGGCGCAGCCTGCGCCCCGTCATTGATCACGGCAAATGCATCCCCTCGGTAAAGAAGAAATCGGCCTGTTTTCTCTGCTGGCTCTACTGCCCCGAAGGGGTGGTCAAGGCGGCAATCCCCGTGGCTATTGATCTTGATTATTGAAAGGGCTGCGGTATCTGCGCCGAAGAATGTCCGGCCAAGGCCATCACGATGTGGAGGGAGGGAGAGGATCATGAGTAACGTACAGATCATGACGGGCAATCAGGCGGCCGCCATCGGGGCCAAACTCAGCAACGTCCAGGTCGTAGCCGCCTATCCCATCACCCCCCAGTCCCAATTAGCGGAAATCATCTCCCAATATATCGAGGGAGGAGAGCTGAAGGCCGAATACGTCCGCGTGGAAGGAGAACATTCCGCCCTGACAGTATGTATCTCCGCCTCCACCGTCGGGGCAAGGGTCTTTACCGCCACGAGCGCCAACGGCCTGCTCTACATGCATGAACAGCTCCACTGGGCCGCCGGCTCCCGCCTTCCCATCGTCATGTGCTGCGTCAACCGCGGCGTCGGGGCTCCCTGGACCATCTTCAACGATCAGCAGGACTCCATCTCCCAGCGGGATACGGGGTGGATACAGATTTACTGCCGGAACAATCAGGAAATTATCGACACGGTCATCCAGGCCTACCGGATCGCCGAAGAGGTCTACGCCCCCGTCATGGTCTGCTATGACGGCTTCGTCCTCTCCCATACGATGATGCCCGTCGATATTCCCGATCCGGAAAAGGCCCGGGAGTTTCTCCCCCCTTACCGGGCTCACACCATCCTGTCCCCGGAAGATCCCCGTACCCTTTATCCGGTCCTCTTTCCTACCCGGAGGGCAAACAGCGAAGGGGTCATCTGCTACGGCTACATGGAAATGCGCTATAAGCTTCAGGCCGCCCTGGAACGATCGCCGGCAGTCATTCAGGAAACGAACCGGCGCTTTGCCGAGGTGTTCGGCAGGGACCACGGCGGTCTTTTCTGGAAGTACCGGACGGAGGATGCAGAACTATTCCTGACCGGGATGGGCTCCGTTGCCAGCGAGGCCATGGAGGCTGCCGATATGTTAAGGGACGAAGGAATCAAGGCCGGCGTCCTGGGAATTCGCGTTTTCAGGCCCTTCCCGGCAAAACCCCTTAAAGAGGCCTTCCGAAACGCCAAAGGGATCGCGATCTTTGAAATTAGGGGATCAGTTACGGATATGAAGGGGCCCTGTGTTCCGATTTGAAGGCCGCCTTCTACGGGTCGGAAAACCAGGCCCCTGTTCATGACTATATCGCCGGCCTCGGAGGCCGGGATGTGAAGGCAAGGGAACTCACCGACGCCGCCAGGGCGTCCTGGAGGGAACCGTTGAAAAACCCACAACCTGGCTCAATTGTTATACTGGGTGAAATCATGCCGGAAAACTTATTTAAAATAAACGCAAAAGAATACATTCTCCCGGGCACCCGGGCCTGTCAGGGGTGCGGGCTGTCCCTGGCTTACCGAGGGATCTATCCGAGTACGCCGGTGATGATCCCCGCCCTCAACAACTCCTTTGCCAGCACCGCCGCTTCCGCTTCGGAACTCGTCGCGGGGCTCCAGGCGCTGAACAGAACGGATACCACCGTCGTGGCCATCGCCGGAGACGGGGGAACATTCGATATGGGCATTCAGGCCCTGAGCGGGGCCGCCGAGCGGGGAACGGATTTTATTTATGTGTGCTACGACAACGAGGGGTACATGAACACCGGCACCCAGCGCTCCAGCGCCACGCCCCTGGGGGCCCTCACGACCACGACGCCCATCGCGACGAAGCAGCAGCACAAAAAAGATTTTCTGAAGATCATGGAGGCCCACGATATCGCCTATCTGGCGACGGCGTCTCCGTCCTATCCCATCGATCTCTACGATAAGTTCGTCAAGGCCAAGAAGATCAAGGGAACCCGGTACATTCACCTTTATATACCCTGCCCTCCCGGCTGGTCCTATCCCCCCAAGGATACGGTTAAAATGGGTCGCCTGGCCGTGGAAACAGGCATTGCCACCCTGTTTGAAGTAGAAAACGGGAGATTTCGGTTTACCGGCCGCAGCAAGTCCATGGCCGAGCGGAGAACCCGTCTGCCCGTCATCAACTATCTGGAACGGCAGGGAAGATTCAAAAAAATGAATATCGAGCAGCTCCACCAGGTCCAGCACTGGGTGGACAGCAAGTGGCAGGAATATGAGCGGCGATCACAGGAATGACGGTTTCACAAAAAGTCCGGATGCGGCGTTGCGCTGCATCCTTCGTCACTGCGGCGTACGCTAAGTACTCATCATAACTCATATTTTGTGCGCCATGCCTGCGGATCTTTTTTATGAAGCCGTCTATTATTACCAATTTTTCGCCGGTTTTTCGAGCGTTTGTCAAGGATAAGGACCCTGTCCATATTAGTCGCGTTGATGGGGCAGGGACGCCATGATCAGGCGGCCGTAACGTTTCGCCGCCCCCCGGTTGGCAATGACGGCGATCTTCGCCGCGTCTCCCTTTTCTCTTAAAAGGGCAGGCTGAGACAGCATGGCACGGACGCCCGCAAGGAGTTCCTCGCCGTCCGTAACGGTTATACCCGCGCCAATTTTGCCTAAGATATTTTTTTCACTCAGAAAATCTTCCATGGCAGGACCATGGAAGACCACCTTTCCCCAGGCTGCAGGTTCGAGGATGTTCTGCCCCCCCCTGGGGACGAGACTGCCGCCGCAGAAGACCACCGTCGCCAGCGCGTAGACCTTGAATAGTTCCCCGATTACATCGACGATGATAATCCGTTCCGACCTCCGTTTCTGGCCGCCGTTGATGGCGGAAAGGGTAATCACATCGGCAAAGCCGCTGCGGGTGGCTATCTCCCGAACTGCCGCTCCTCTCTCGACATGGCGTGGAATCAGGATCAACTTCATATCCGGATAGTCCCGCAGGAGCCGTCGATAAACATACAGGGCAATAGACTCTTCTCCCTCATGGGTGCTTCCGGCTACAAACACATGCCCTTCCGGTGTCATATTCAGACGCCTGGCGATCTCCTCTTTCCGGGCCGGAGAAACCTTAGCCGCCAGACCATCGTATTTGGCGTTTCCCATGATCTCCAGGCGCTCCGGGAACAGGCCCAGCGAGAGGATCCGTTCCCCGTCCACAGCGGAAATGACGCCGACACGATCCACAAACGTCAGGACCCGCTTCCAGAAAAACCGGCTGAGCCGGTAGCAACGGAATGACCGGGGAGAAATTCGGCCGTTCACCATGACCACCTTTATTTTCCATTCCTTACAGGCACGAAGGAAGTTCGGCCATAGCTCCGTCTCGGTCATGACAAAGATATCGGGATTGACCCTCTTTATTACCTTGCGGACAATAAAAGGGATGTCGAGGGGATAGTAGATGATCGCCGTTGCCTCTGTCGCAAGTGACTTGGCCATATCCTGACCTGTTTCCGTGCTGGTGGAAAGGACAATACAGGCCCCCGGCAGCTCCGTCCGTAAAGCGGCGATAATTGGTGCGGCGGCAGTAACTTCCCCTACCGAAACGGCGTGAATCCAGATCCTCGGCGCCCCCTTCATGGTCAAGGCAATCTCTTCCCCCATCATCCCGAATTTGGCGCCAAGACTCCGCCGATATTTTCCCGTCAGCGCCATTTTCAGGACATAATAGGGGACAGCCAGACACGCCGCAATCAAGAGGATAATATTATAGAATAAAAAAATCATTACCTTTGCCTGTTATTCATTCCTCTTGAATACTATAATAAATAGTTCATTTCATCCGGCCAAGAAGGACGCCTGGGAGAAGGGATTGACACCCCGGCCCTGTTAATGTATAGGGACACCATGAGAATTATTGCCCCCTCCATACTTTCCGCCGATTTCAGCCGCCTTGGCGAGGAAATTATCGCTGTGGAGGAGGCGGGGGCGGACTGGATCCACATCGATGTCATGGATGGTCATTTCGTGCCGAACCTGACCATCGGACCAGGCGTCGTCGCCTCCCTCAGGAAAACGACGGGGCTTCCCTTCGACGTCCATCTGATGATCTCCGACCCTGACCGCTACATCGATGCCTTTGCG
>DYRD01000263.1 GCA_020718905.1 Syntrophus aciditrophicus
CCTCTGTAACTCGGTGCGCGGGGTGGTGCAGGTTGCCCTGGAGGAGCAATGAATAGCTGTTGGTTATTTTTGTGTTTTTTTTGTGTGCCCGCCGAGCAGGTATTGATGCGACACAGGAGTTTCTTTGAATAAGGAATCGTTTGCGAAATAGCCGCTTTCGGGGTAATTATGAACAGGAGAATGCGTCGCAGGAAATACACTCGACCTTTTTTCAAGACACCCTATAGGCTCTCCTGCACATTCAAGAGTGGAGTCGTCAATGGACGAAAACAAATTTCGTTGTCCCAAATGTCAGCGCGAACAGGCTGAACAGCTTGAATGTCAGGCCTGCGGCCTGATCTTTTCGCGATACAATCACTTTCAGCAAAAACAAAAAGAGGAGGAAGAAATCCTCCGGGCCGGACAACCGTTGCAGCGCAAGAAAATGAACAATTTTCTCCATGCGGCCCTTCTCATTTGTATCACCGCCGCTGTCACCTATTATTTCAGTCGAGGGAAAACAGAATCAGGCAGACCGGGGCCGGATACTGCCAAAACACAGATCGTCGAGACAATCCAACCAAGGATCCCAGACGCTACCCCTTCCCTTCAACCCACCAAACCCGCCAAAGTGAGCGATGCCCCTGCCCCCATGATGGGAAGCCCTCTGGAACACGCCCGCAATGCCACGGTCTCCATCGAAACCCCCTGGGGCGTTGGTTCAGGCTTTTTTGTGAAGGAAAACTATGTCGTCACCAACAAACATGTGGTGGAGGCGGACAAGAATGAACTGGCAGAATTCAGCCACAAGGTAAGGGCCGGCAGGGAAATTATCCGATTAGAGCAAGAAAAGATCAAGAATATGTCCCGGCAGAGGGATCGCTTGCCGGATGGCCCGGACAAACGCCAGCTCGGCCTTTTGATCAATATGTCGGAAGAACAGATTGCCAAAAACCTGCCGCATCTTGAACAGGCCGAGGAGCGGCTGCAAAAGATGGAGCGGCCCCTGCAACCAGGAGATATCAAGATCATCATGGCGGATGGCTCGGACACAACGGCCAACTATCTCACGATCAGTCCGAATCAGGATCTGGCCCTGATCTCCCTTTACTCCAGCGTCAAAAGTTTTTTACTAAGCCCCGGCACAAACATGGTAATGCGACAGGGTGACAAGGTCTATACCATCGGCAGTCCGGTCGGGCTACGACACACGGTAACCTCCGGAGTCTTTTCCGGGTATCGGAAGATGGAGTCGGACGGCACCATTTTTTTACAGACCGACGCAGCCATCAATCCCGGCAACAGCGGCGGTCCGTTGATTGACGAGAAGGGCATTGTCCACGGGGTCAATACCATGATCCTCAAGGATACGGAAGGGATTGGTTTTGCTATCCCCATAGAGAAGGTGTACGAGGAATTTCATTTAACCAGATAGAGGAAATGGCATTAACTTAACAGGCGCGATCTCGTCATCTTGTTCCCAGAGAGAATCGGTAGAGAGAAAAATCGGAATCGGTGTCCGGGATTGGTGTCAGGCTTGACACATGTCCGGAATGGGTGTCAGGCTTGACACATGGGCGTTTTTTTAAATGGCGTGAAAAGAGGCCGCAAATATTTTCATTTTTT
>DYRD01000264.1 GCA_020718905.1 Syntrophus aciditrophicus
CACCGGGGGCAAGGTAACCAGTTTATTTTATAGGATCGTTTGTGAACCGTAGAATATCGAATAAAGAATATCGATCGTCGAAGTGAAAAATTCATCATTCTGCGGTTCCTTGTTCGATATTCGATATTTAACGATTTTTAACCTGGTTCCCATGCGCCGCATGGGAATGCATTCTGGATGCGTTGCATCCAGTTCATCTTGTTTATATCTGCCGGCGGCAATGGCCTGCAACGCAGGCCGGGAAGGGTTCCCATGCGCCGCATGGGAACCAGACTGGTCCAATAAAAACCGAATTGGAGGTAAACATGAAACAAACGCAGAAAAAAAGGTTGATGTATGGGTTGGCGCTAATGTCCGTCTTGAGCGCGACAACAGTTTTGGCGGAGGACAAAGTGGTGGTGGTGCCTCTGGGCGGGGCGGTGGGAGATGCCATCCCCGGGAATGTACTCCAGGGCAAGACCTTTTCCAGCAAAGCGGGCAAAGGACTGACGGGAACACTTACTACATCAGGTATCTCGGTGGAAGTTGACCCCACCGTCCTCCCCTCGGTCAAGGATGGCGTGTCCTGGGCCGAATTGATCAGTATCCCCGCCGGATTTGCCGACGGTGTTGACAGCGGAATCACCGTTGAAACTGACCCTACCATTACCAACAACACAATCAAAGACGGAGTCTCCTGGGATGAATTGGGTGGTATCCCCACCGGATTTGCCGACAGTGTAGATAACGATTCGGGAGGGGATATCACGGGGGTAACGGCAGGAACAGGGCTGACTGGTGGTGGGACAACAGGCGCTGTGTCCCTGAGCGCGGCTGTTCCCTTTGCCCTCTCCGGATCGACCAACGGGTCAGGTGTTATCAGTGGCAGCAATAGCTCGGTCACTGGTTATGGCGTCTCTGGCGCTGCTACGAGTTCTGGAAGTGGGGTGGTAAATTACGGAGGATATTTCACTGCTGCTGGCTCACACGGGAATGGTGTTTATGGATCAGCCACTGGCGAATACGCTGACGGCGTCTCCGGCGAAGCCGCCGGCACATACGGCATGGGCGTCTCCGGCATTACATCCGGCACATCCGGACGGGGCATCTATGGCTATGCCATGAATTCTGGAAGTGGGGTAGTAAACTACGGAGGATACTTTTATGCCTCTGGTGGAGCCGGACAAGGTGTTTCCGGCATCGCCTCTGGCACAACCGGAAGAGGCGTCTCCGGCTCTGCCTCGAATTCGGGGGGGGTAACAAACTACGGGGGTCATTTCACCGCCGCCGGCTCATACGGACGGGGCGTTTACGGCGAAGCCTCGAGTACGGCGAGTACAATAAATTACGGCGGACATTTTAGTGCCGCCGGCGGTTCCGGAATGGGTGTCTATGGCGCTGCTACCGGTGCCTCCGGCCGTGGCGTTTACGGTGCTGCCACCGGCACAGACGGCCAGGGCGTCAACGGCTACGCTTCCGGTGCAAATGGCCGGGGCATCCTTGGTACCGCCACCAATACGGGGGGTGTAAGAAATTACGGAGGATATTTCACCGCCTCTGGTATAATCGGCCGGGGCGTCTCCGGCATCGCTTCGAGTGCGGAGACTGGTACAAATTACGGCGGAC
>DYRD01000265.1 GCA_020718905.1 Syntrophus aciditrophicus
CATTTATCCTACTTCATTAGCTATCGGTTGGGTGATTTTGAGTTCAAATCTTGGTCATGACAATTTATGATATAAATGAGCCTCTTGCAAAAGTCTTTTTTTGAGTTGATTTTTTGAAAAATTAAGCCTCATCGGCGCTCCTGTGCTAAGGTGTTTTTAAGAAAAAAACCATAAGCTTGGGGGGAACCGATGAGGCTTAGAGAAAAAATATCATGGTTAATGGGGACATTACAACAACATTTATTCTCTCGCCTGGAAGAATGTTGGGAACGTCCCTTCACGACTAAAGAGCAGCAATTAGTCAGCATTTTGGAGTTGGTCCAAATCGAGAAATTCGTGGCCCCGTCTTCGCCGCAGAGATTCGGTCGGAAGAAGCACGATCGCCGGGCCCTGGCCCGGGCCTTTGTGGCCAAGGCGGTTTATAACCACCCCTTCACCTGCTCTACCCGGGAGGCCTTGCGGACTTCTCGGGGATTGCGGCGCCTCTGCGGGTATGCGAGGCAATGCGATATCCCCTCCGAGTCCGTCTTTTCTCGGGCCTTTGCGGAGTTTGCCGAGATGAGGCTGGGCGACAAGGTCCATGAGGCCATGGTGGAGAAGTTTGCCAAACCGGGATTGGTGGGGCATATCAGCCGAGACGCCACGGCCATTGAGGGCCGGGAAAAACCGGTGGCCAAGGTGCGGCCCCCCAAGCCAGCGCCCCGGAAAAAAGGCCGCCCCCGGCGAGGGGAAGAGCGGGAACCTAAACCGGAAACCCGGCTGCAGCGCCAGGTGGGGCAAGCCGCGGCGGAGGCCCTGAAGGAGTTGCCGGTGCACTGCGATGTAGGAACGAAGAAAAACTCCAAAGGCTATAAGGAAAGCTGGATCGGTTTTAAACTGCACGCCGACGTCAGCGACTGTTGTTTGCCCATCAGCGTGGCCTTGACCGCCGCCTCCGTGCATGACAGCCAGGTGGCCATTCCGTTGATGAAAACCACCAGCGAGCGGGTGGATTACCTGTATGATCTGATGGATGCGGCTTACGATGCCAAACCCATTTACGAGGTGAGCCGCAGCCTGGGGCACGTTCCCATCATTGATAAGAATGGCCGGGGCCAAGAGGTTATCCCGCTGGCCCCCCATGAGACCGTGCGATACCGGGAGCGAACCGTGGCCGAGCGGTTCAACAGCCGGCTGAAAGAAGAATTCGGGGCCGGGAACGTGATGGTTCGGGGAGCGGAAAAAGTTAAGCTTCATCTCATGTTCGGGGTCATCGCCCTGTTTGCCGACCAGTTGCTGAAGCTAATCACCTGAGCGGCTGATGGCGACAGGTTGTGGTTCCAAGTTGAAGGGGAGAGCCTTGTCCACAATTCAGAGAACACGTTGATTTTGCGGCAAATTTGCCAGAAATTCACTGCATAATTTGCCGGAGTCTCCATATCGGCGACTCCCAACGATTTTCCCCGATAATTTCGGGGCATTTTGCAAGAGGCTCTAATGCAAGTAAATAAAGTTTCCTGATCATGACCGTGCCTCCTTGGGATGAAAATGAGGTAACGTTGCAGATTTTGTTCCACAGTCTAAAATTAGGAGAGTCGTTGGCATGGTAGACCCTGGAACGATTTA
>DYRD01000031.1 GCA_020718905.1 Syntrophus aciditrophicus
TTATAGAACAATCCTCCCACTTATGCACCTGTCCAGTTTTGCCATACCCGCTCTATGCCAACCGGTCCGGTTGCCATGAACAGGGAAAGTTCCGTTTCCTCCAGATAGTCCGAACGGGAGAATACCACGCCGCGTTCGACGGCGTTCATCAATTCCCGGACGTTTCCCGGCCAGGGATAATGGCGGAGACGGTCCATGGCCTGCGGGGAAAAACCCTTGATGCGCTTGTGATTCTTCTGGGCGAAATGGATCAGAAAATGCTGGGCCAGGATGGGGATGTCCTCAGCACGCTCCCGCAGGGGCGGGGCCATGAGGGCAACGACATGGAGCCGGTAAAAGAGATCTTCCCGAAAGCGGCCGGCACCGATTTCCTCGGCCAGATCACGGTTAGTGGCGGCGATGACCCGGACATCCACCTTGATCGCTGCATCTCCCCCCACGCGGGGGATTTCTCTTTCCTGGAGAACCCGCAGGAGTTTTACCTGCATGGCCAGGGACATTTCACTTACTTCGTCCAGAAAGATGGTTCCGCCGTCGGCCTGGCGGAACTTTCCTTCCTTGCGGCGGTCCGCCCCGGTGAAGGCCCCTTTCTCATGGCCGAAAAGTTCCGATTCCAGCAGGGTTTCCGTGATGGCGGCGCAGTTGATCTTTACGAAAGGCCCCTCCCGGCGCCGGCTGTTGAAATGGATGGCCCCGGCGATCATCTCCTTCTCCGTTCCCGATTCGCCGGTAATGAGGACCGTCGCCTCCGAAGGGGCGACCTGGGCGACGGTATCGAGGAGCCTTACCATGACGGGAGCGCTGCCGATAAGGTTCCGGCGGTCAAAGCGGTTGCCCAGGCTCTCTTTGAGCAGGATGTTTTCCTCTTTTAGCTGGCGGTGTTCCATGGCCCGCTCCATCTTGAGCCGGAGTTCATCAAAATCGAGAGGTTTCTCTAAATAATCGTAGGCCCCTTTCATGACGGCCTCCACCGCCGTTTCCAGAGAGGCGTAGGCCGTCATGATCATCACGGGAATGGCGGGATTGAACGCCTTGATTGCGACCAGGGCCTCCAGACCGGAAACCTTGAGCATACGGATATCCATGAGGATCAGGTCAAAGGGTTGGTTGCGAACGGCGGCGATGGCGGTTTCGCCGTCATCGGCCTCATGAATCAGATATCCCGACCCGGATAGCAGGGTTCTCAGCATGGTGCGTTTTGTGTTCATCGGCAAATGTACTCCTAACCAGTCATAAGTGCGTCACCGGTTCCGGAGGGCAGCAGGATGATTGCCCGCGTTCCCTTCCCCCATTCGCTCTCCAGCTTTATCTCCCCATGATGAGCCGTTAAGATCTTCTGAACAATGGCCATGCCGAGACCGGTTCCCGACGGTTTCGTCGTAAAATAGGGATCGAAGATGCGTCCCAGGTCTTCCTTGGCGATACCGGGCCCGGTGTCGATGATTTCGATTTGCAGCCATTGTTCATTAACCGGCCGGGACTTGACGGTGAGGGCCCCGCCATTATCCATTGCCCCCAGGGCGTTGAGAAACAGGTTGAGGAAGACCTGCTTCATTTTGTCTTTATCGAAGGAGATATCGGGCAGGGCCGTCAGTTCCTTGCGCAGGGCAATTTCCTTCTCCCCCATTTCCCCGGCGATTATTTTCAAGGCCTCTTCGACGAGGGCCGTTAGGGAGCCTTTTTCAAGAGTGAGGGTTGTAGGTCGGGCGAATTCCAGCAGTTGTCCGATCACCCGGTTGAGTTGCTCCACCTCGCCGATCATAATTTCCGCGGTTTCCAGGTCCGCCGGCACCGCCCGGTATCTTTCCTTGAAGTAGGTGGCAAAGCCCTTGATGGAACTGAGGGGGTTGCGGATTTCATGAGCCACGCCGGCGGCAAGGCTTCCTAGGGCGGCCAGATGCTGGGTGCGGGCGATCTCTTTCTTCAGGACCTGGACGTCGGAAATATCCCGGAGGAGAATTACGGCCCCGAGGACATCTCCCCGGGGATCCTGCAGACGGGAGGCGATAATCTCCAGGGGAACCGTCCTGCCGTTCCCCAAGGGGCAGTCCATTTCCTTGGCAATCAATCCACGTCCTTCGCCAAGGCTGTCGATGATTTCCAGGCAGGCCGGCGGCAGGATTGCCGCCGCCTGCCGCTCCCTGGCCTCGCTGACAGGGAGGGTCAGAATGGCGGAAGCGGTCTTGTTGAAGGCGATGATCTGCTCCTGGGGATTGATCACTACCAGTCCCATGGGCATGTTTTCCATGAGATGTTCGGAGAAGGCCTGAACCCGGGACAGGGATTTTCTGGTAGTCTTATATCCCTGAGCCAGGAGGAGGGAGATGACGCCCGAAAGACCCACGCCGATGAGCAACACGGCCATCCAGATGGTATTTTTCTCGTCGGCCTTTTGGGCGGTCAGGACCTGGCCCATATCCATGCTACAAAGATCACGAATCCCGGGGAGTCGGCATGGTTTTTTCTTCCCTCCCATACGGCAAAAGGTTCCGTTGTGGGGGTGAAGCGACGGTAAACCTCAAAGGTGTCGGCGCCCTCCGTATTGGCTACCTGTCGCCACCGGATAGTTTTCGTGGTGGTAAGACCTTTGAGATCGAGATCGGTTCCGTAGAAATCGCCGATCCGGTAGGGATCGCTGTCGGCCAGAATCGTTCCGGCGGCGTCGGTGATGAAGTAATCAATGCCCGGCTGCTGAGCCGTTTCGATAAGCAATTTCTGAAGTTGCCAGGCATCCCACCGCAACCAGGCGCCGGTCCGCGCCCCCGCTTCGAAGGAGCGAATCAGGGCCTCCCCTTTTTCCAGGAGGAGGCGAGTTGTTTCCGTCTTCTGCCGGTTGAGGCTTTGCATGGTCATTGCGGCGAAAAGGGGAATAAGCAGGATCGCCGCCCCGATGATAATCGAAGGGGGAATAAAGGCCCACGACCAGCGAGGCTTAAAGGGTTGTTTCGCTTTCATGGCTGATGGCTCCATAAATAATGCAAGCGGATACTTTTTAGGCAACTGGATACCATAATCGGATACTTATTAGCCAGTTTTTTCGGTTTATAAGCATCAAGAATAATTAAAAAGGTGCTTACGTTAATATATAATGTAATATTATGATGTTGTAAATGAATAGCGACTTTGGCACGGTGGTTGCTCAATGTACGTGCAAAGAGAAAAAGGTCTGCAAAGACAAAGAAGCGAACAAAAAACAGCGATAGACCAATAATTGCGTGGAAAGGAGAAAGGTTATGAAAAAGGTAATTTTAACATTTATGACGATGCTGGTGATTGTGGCCCTCACGACAACGTCCTTTGCCCACGGTTGGGGACAGGGTATGCGTGGTGGCAGAGGGCCGGGTTATGGTAACTGTCAGAGCGGTGAATTGCCGGGGTTGGCGGCGCTGCACCTGACGGCGGATCAGGAAGCCAGGATAAAGTCCATCCGCGAATCTCAGTTGAAGGAAACGAAGCCACTTAATGATAAGATGTTCAGCAAACGCGGCGAATTGCGGCTCCTGTGGCTCCAGCAGAATCCCGAGCAGGAAAAGATTGTCGCGGTGCAAAAGGAAATCCGGAGCCTGCGGGATCAGTTACAGGATAAACAGACGAATCATCGTCTCGCCGTCCTCAAGGTCCTTACGCCGGAGCAGCAGACCAAAGTTCAGTCTTTTGCGGCAGCAAGAGGTTTCGGTCCCGGTGGCGGCGGATGCGGCGGCTACGGCCCCGGTACCCGAGACAACTGGAACTGGTAAAAGAGATCGGGCACCTTGTAAATAAGCCGCCGTTATCAACCGATCCCCCCTCTCCCTTTCTTGGGGAGGGAGATAATGATAAGCAAAAAGAAACCCCGGAGCAGCAACAATGTCCCGGGGTCTTTTTTTGTCTTCCCTCCTTATCCGTTCCGGGCATTAACAGGAGTTAATGACTCGGCGAGATAAACACAAAACTGTTCACCCGATACCTTAATACTTTTGTTTCTGCTGAGAGGCCCGGAGCGCCGAAAAACCCTATTTGGCAGGCATCTTTTCATTTTATAGGTGTTAATTGCGTTTATTAATATAAAAAATATAATATAATATTAAATTAAAATAATAATAGGTCTAATAAAAAAAAGATAAAAAAATCGTTAATTTACCCTTGACACAATGCCTTTGCTCTTTTATAATCCCCTTCACAAAAGTAACAAGTATTTATGGGTAGGGGAACATCGAAGCGCGTGGTTCCAAACAAATTAAGAGGAGGTAGGAAGTGAATAAGGGAGATCTGATAAACGCGGTGGTGACGGTGGTAGGGAAGAAAAAAACGGCGGAAGAGGCGGTCAATTGTGTTCTTGAGGCTATTACGGATGCCTTGAAAAAGGAAGAGTCCGTTACTCTGGTTGGTTTCGGGACCTTCAAGGTGACGAAAAGAGCAGCCCGGACCGGCAGGAATCCTCAGACCGGCAAGGCCATCAAGATCAAAGCCAAGAAAGTTCCCAAGTTTGCTGCCGGCAAGAAACTGCGGGACGCTGTAGCGGGGGCGAAGAAATAACTGAGCCTTCATAAGTTATCTTAAGAAGCCTCCAGCATTGATAATGTTGGAGGCTTTTTTATTGAAGGGCCATTTTCAGGAGGGGTTTCTCATGAATCGATTGTGTGGCTTATTTACGATTTTTCTGATCCTTTTGACGATCAGCTCATTGTCTGCATGTGGCGGCAAGGAATCGCCGCCGGGCGATGGGAAGTCCGGTCTAACGTTCAACCCGGGGGTGCTCAAGGTGGCGGATGCCGGGCGCAACAAGGTCAGCGGCCAGGTTTTGTATGTTCCCATCTATTCCAATATCCCCGACCGGGAGAACAAGCGTTTCGATCTGAGCGCCTTCGTCGCGATACATAACACGGACCTGCAAAATCAGATCAAGATCACGAAAGTTCTCTACTTCAATAACGACGGCAAGTTCGTGAAGGATTTCCTCGCCGCTGAGCATGCCTTGGGACCGTTATCCGCCACGAATTTTTACATCCCCCAGTCGGACACCGGCGGCACGGGGGCCAACTTTCTTGTGGAGTGGATGGCCGATTCACCCGTCAGCGAACCATTGATTGAATCGGTCATGCTGAATCTTGAGGGCAACCGGGGCATCTCTTTTTTAAGCAAAGGGAAAGTGATCCGGGAGATCCGCCAGCCTTAGTGCCTCATACTACAATACCTCTGTCATTTTGAAAATGATGCCCAGAGGATGGCGTAGATAAGGGGGGACAGCAGATTGCCGATGCGGATTCTGGCCATGTTGAGGAGGTTGAAGGCGATGGCGACGATAAGCAACCCTCCCGTGGCGGTGATGGCGCCGAGGACCGCCGGCTGCTGAAGAAAGACCAGTTGTGAGGCCAGCAACGTAAGAGCGCCTTGGACAACCAGCACGCTCAGGGCGGAAAAAGCGACGCCCATACCAAGGGTGGAAGCAAAGGCGGCAGAAGCCACGCCGTCCAGCATGGATTTGATGTACAGGGTGGTGTCGTCTCCCGTTGTTCCGTCCTGGATGGAACCCACGATTACCATCGCTCCCGCTACATAAAGAAGCGAAGTTGTTGCGAATCCCTCCACGAAGGTCGATGAATCGGAACGGGCTCTTACTTTCAACCATTCTCCCAGCCTGTCCATAGCCGCCTCGATGTTCATCAATTCCCCCGTAATCGCCCCGATGAGCAGGCACCCGATGGTGGGGATCACGTCTTGCTCCGAGAGGGCCATCTGCAGGCCGATCAGGATGGTAGCGATCCCCAGGCACTGCATCAGCATCGTTTTGAGACGCTCGGGCAGACGTTTTCCCGCCGCCATGCCGATGAGGCTGCCGACAATGACGGCAGCGGTGTTGACCAGGGTTCCCTTCAAAATGTATGGCCTTTCCTCATGTTTCGTCTCCCTCGTCCGGATCCCCCATATCACCGATCAAAGCCGCAGTGTCGGGGGTGGGCATTTCCTGGACGTTCTTTAGTCTTCTTTCGATGGCCCGGGAGCGGGTGGCCGCCTTTTCAATGATGTTGCCTGCCTCCTTGATTTTCTTGTGGGTTTTCTCCAGTATCCCGCCGAAGGTTGTAAATTCAGTCTTCACGGCCCCCAGCAGGCTCCACACGTCGCTGGAGCGCTTTTCAATGGCGAGGGTGCAAAACCCCATCTGCAGGCTGTTCAGAAGGGCGGCCAGGGTCGTCGGTCCCGTGATTACGACCTTGAATTCCCGCTGGAGAGTCTCAACGAGGCCGGTACGACGGAGTACTTCCGCATACAGCCCTTCCGCGGGGAGAAACATGATGCCAAAATCGGTAGTGTTAGGAGGGTCGAGATATTTGTCCCGGATGTTTTTCCCCATTTCCCGGATGGTTCGCTCCAACTGCCTCGCCGCCTCTTCCACCGCGGCGGGATTCCCCTGCTCCTGGGCTTCAAGAAGCCGCAGATAATCCTCCTGGGGAAATTTGGCGTCCAGGGGCAGCCAGACCTGATGAGACCGGTTTTTGTGCTGACCCGGCAGCTTGATGGCAAACTCGACCCGGTTTGCAGAATCCTGCTTGGTAGCCACATTGACGGCATACTGCTCCGGGCTCAGGATCTGTTCCAGGAGGTTGCCCAATTGGATCTCCCCGAAGGTCCCCCGCGTCTTTATATTAGTAAGGACCTTCTTCAGATCCCCGACTCCGGCAGCCAGGACCTGCATCTCCCCCAATCCCTTTTGCACCATCTCCAGGCGCTCGCCGACCAGGCGGAAGGATGCGCCGAGGCGCTTTTCAAGCGTATCCTGAAGCTTTTCGTCTACGGTTGTCCGGATCATTTCCAGTTGGCGGTTGTGGTCTTCCTGAAGGTTTCTCAGGTGGAGATCGATGGTGTCCAATATCTTGTCGAGCTTTTGAACATTTTGGGATGTGAGGGTGGTCAGTTGTTGAGAAAAGATTTCCCATTGGCCTTTTTGCGCCGCCCCGTTCTCCGTGACCCGGTTGAGGAGAGATTCGTTGAAATCCTTCAGGCCGCGTCCCATCTCTTCCCGGTTTTTGGCCATTTCTTCCCGAAGTGCCCGTTCCGTCCGCTCCAGATTCTTCTCGATGTTATCCAGGCGGGCGTATTGATCCGTAAGGGGTGACTGTGATGTCCTGAACAGGATGACGACGAGGAGGGCCAGAACGGAAATATTGACGGCGATCAGCAAATAGAGGGGGATAGCGGTCATGATATGACTCCCGTCGGTTAATGGTCCTCTTTAGAGGAATGTTGTCAGTATTGTCAATATCTTTTATAGGCACATCGGTGCGGGATTATCGTTGACTTGCTCCGGTACTTTCGATAGCATGGCAGCGTGTCTTAAGAAAACAAGCACTGATGTTTGAGGTAGGCCTATTATATCCGCAACCGTTGATAAAATGCCCATGGTGCAACCCAAGCACGGAGGGAAGCGGCGGTATTTGTCAGATGCCGCCGGGATATCCCCGGAAGGGCTGCTGGATTTTTCCGCCAACATCAATCCCCTGGGGTTTCCGGAAGGTTTCCGGTCTCTTATCAGCAGGCGGATGGAAGAGGTCCTCCATTATCCCGACCCCGATTGCCCAGCTCTTGTCCGGGCCGTTTCCGCCCGCTACGGGATCCCCACGGAGGAGATCGCCCCTGGCAACGGCTCCACGGAGCTCCTCTACGCCTTGCCCCGGGCGTTGCCGAAGGCCCGGGCCGTTATTCCCGTCCCTTCCTATGCCGATTATGCGACCGCGTCGGAACTGGCGGGCATGGCCGTGGAGAAGGTTTTCATGGGCGCAGATAATGGATTCACGCCGGATATCGCCGGCCTCGAAAAACTTCTCCGGGGCGACGAAATCGTTTTCCTCGGCCAGCCTAATAATCCCACCGGTCTTACCTGTGATGCCGAAGCGATTCGGGAGACGGCCCGGCGACACCCGGCGAGTCTTTTCGTCGTCGATGAGGCCTTTGCCGATTTTGTCATCGCCATGGACCGCCTCCTGGGGCAGCGTCCCGCCAATATCATCGTTCTTTGTTCGTTGACCAAGTTTTTCGCCATTCCCGGTCTCCGCCTCGGCTTTGCTGCGGGTGCCCCGGATATTATCGGGAAAATAAAGAAGCTGATTCCGCCCTGGTCCGTAAATGTCTTCGCCCAGGCCGTGGGCGAGACGGCCTTGTCTGATGACGACTACCGCCGGCGGACTATCGGCCTCGTCAACGAGCAGCGACGGTATCTCTTTGAGGAACTGGCGGCAATATCGGGGTTTTACGTCTATCCGGGACAGGCCAATTTTCTGCTGGTACGGATTGACCGTCGGGACATGGACGCCCCGGAGCTGGCCCGGCGGCTGCTGAAGAGGGGGATCGCCGTGCGGATCTGCGATAATTTCCCCGGTCTCGACAAGCGCTTCTTCCGGATTGCCGTGCGAAGCTCCGCAGAGAATGATCAGCTCCTTGGTGCCCTCCGGGAAGTCCTGTCCCTGCCGTCAAAGGCAGCGTGTAAAGTCCTCAAGCCGGCGATCATGTTGCAGGGGACCAGTTCCAATGCCGGGAAGAGCATCCTCTCCGCGGCCCTCTGCCGGATCCTTCTCCAGGACGGCTATCGGGTGGCGCCATTCAAATCCCAGAACATGTCCCTAAATTCCTTTGTGACCAGGGACGGGGGGGAGATGGGGCGGGCCCAGGTAGTGCAGGCCCAGGCCAGCCGCCTCGATCCGGACGTCCGGATGAGAATCCCATTCTCCTCAAGCCGAGCAGCGACACGGGAGCCCAGGTGATCGTCATGGGGAAGCCCGTGGGGAACATGGACGTGAATGCCTATATAAACTATAAACCGGAGGCTTTTGCCGCGGCCCGGACGGCTTATGACTCTCTGGCGGAGGAATGCGACGCCATCGTCCTGGAAGGGGCCGGGAGTCCTGCCGAAGTTAATCTCAAACATCACGATATCGTCAATATGGCCATGGCCCGTTACGCCCGGGCAGCCGTCCTCCTCGTGGGCGACATTGACCGGGGCGGCGTTTTTGCCTCCTTTGTGGGGACAATGGAGGTTTTGGCCGAATGGGAACGGCGGTTGATCGCCGGGTTTGTGATCAACCGTTTTCGTGGTCAGGAAGCCCTCCTCAAAGATGCCATCGATTTTACGGAGCAACACACGGGAAAGCCGACTTTCGGTGTCGTTCCCTTTATCCACGGTCTCGGGCTGCCGGAAGAAGATTCGGTGATCTTCAAGAGCGGCCTCCTGGACGCGGCGCCGCAGGGAGAAGAAGCGGTGGAGATCGCCATCCTGGATCTGCCCCACATCTCCAATTTTACCGATTTCGACCCTTTCCGGATCGAACCGTATGTTGCTCTGCGCATCGTCAGGTCCGCCCGGGAAATAGGGAATCCCGTCGCCCTGATCCTGCCGGGAAGCAAGAATGTCATTGCCGATATGGTCTATCTGGAGAATAACGGTCTGGTGCGGGAGATAAAACGCCTTGCCGCAGAGGGAAAGACGGAGCTGGTGGGGATATGCGGTGGTTTTCAGATCCTCGGCAGGGAGATTGCCGATCCCCACGGCCTGGAATCCAAAGGAGAAATGACCCCGACGACCTCCGCGGGGCCGCTGAGTTTACCGTTGCCGACTCTCACAGCTGCCGGGAAAAACACGACGGGAAAGAACCCCGCCGGCTTGGGTCTTCTCCCCGTGACGACGACCCTGGCCTGGGAAAAGACCCTGAAAGGCGCAAAAGGAAGGCATGTGGAATCGGGACTGCCGGTTAAAGGCTATGAGATTCACCACGGCCGGACGGCGGGCGCGGGAAACCACCCGGCCTTTTTCCGGGAGGACGGGGAAATAATCGGAGTTCAATCGCCCGACGGCCGCACTTGGGGGACCTATCTCCATGGGGTCTTCGACGACGACACCTTCCGGCGCTGGTTTATCGACAGGCTCCGCCGCCGCCTCGACATGGAAAAGATCTACCGCCTTATGGGATTGAAATAGTGAAACAAAATGATCCCCGCATAATCCTCTTTACCGGCGACGGCAAGGGCAAGACCACGGCGGCCCTGGGGGTGGTCCTCCGCGCTGGCGGCCATGGCCTGAAATCCCTGGTCGTCCAGTTTATCAAGGCCGCCGGGGAAACGGGGGAACTAAGCGCCTGCCGTCACCTGCCCGGGGTGGACATCGTTCAGGCCGGGCTGGGATTTGTCCCCGATGAAGCAAGCCCGCCCTTTGCGGCACATCAAATGGCAGCCCGGGAGGGTCTCGATAAGGCGCTGGCGGCCATTGGGGGGGGCAACTACGATCTGGTGGTGCTGGATGAGGTCTGCCCGGCCGTCGCCAAAGGCCTCTTAACCGAGGAATCCGTCGCCGTAGCAATTAAGAAGGCCGGAGGCGAAATGGTCATCGTCATGACGGGCCGCCATGCCCCGCCGGGTCTTACCAGTCTGGCCGATACGGTGACGGAGATGACCATGGTCAAGCATAGATACGGTGCGGGATGGCCCGTACAAAAAGGCGTCGAGTTTTAACTTTAAACAAGGGAGAAAACGTGAAAAAACCCTTCATATTGTCGGTCTTACTAATCGTCACGTTTACCATGGTCTATCCTGCCACTGGTGGGGCTGCTTCAAGGAATGCCGCCGGGGATTTTGATTTTTACGTCCTCGCACTGACTTGGTCCCCCAATTTCTGCGCCGGGCGGGGCGGCAGCGATTCCGAGCAATGCGGCTCGGGGAAAAATCCCGGTTTTGTCCTCCACGGGCTTTGGCCCCAGAATCAAAAACGGTTCCCCGAGAATTGTTCCTCCGTACCGTTTCCCTCCCAACTCAAGCGGGAATTCCCCGGCCTGTTCCCGAACGACCGTCTCTATACCCACGAATGGTGCCGCCATGGGACCTGCTCCGGCCTTTCGCCCCGGGAATATCTTGCCCTGGCGCAAAAACTTAAAGATACCGCCCCCCTTCCGCCGCGTTACCGTCATCTCCGTGAACCGGTCCGGACGACCGCCGCGGCCCTCCATCAGGAATTCAAGGCCGCCGATGCCGGCAACCCGGATAATGGTATGGCCGTCTTCTGTTCCCGATCGGGACGCTTCCTGAAAGAGGTTTTTCTATGTTATGACCGCCAGGGGAAGCCGACAGCCTGTAGTTCAGAAATCATGTCCAAAAGCGCCCGAAGCTGTGGCCGGGCCGACTTTCTGATCCGCCCCGCCCGCTGATGCTTATTGTTTATATGAAAATCACCCTTTGGCAAAAGGGGGATTTTCATATAAATTAGGAGACAGACACTGATTAAAAGAATGTCCGCCAATCGGCGGCGGTCCCTTATTTCCTATCCTCAACCCTCCTCCATGGCCATCAGTTCAATATCTGTCAGTCGCAGGCGCAGCGATATGGCGTGGGCCAGGCGCTCAAAGAATATGCCGGCAATCTCGGGATGAAGCTGATTAATCCTTTCAAACTGGCTCCGTGAAAGGACATAGAGCAGCACATCGTTTACTGCGATGGCATCGGCGGATCTCGTCTCTTTGTCAAGGAAGGACATCTCGCCGAAGAAATCGCCCCGGGATAAGGTCAGCAGGTGATGGATCGTTCCTCCCGTCAATGGCAGGCCGATCTTTACTGACCCTTTGCGGATAAAGTAGATCCGGTCGCTTTTGTCTCCCATGGAGAAAATCTTCTCCCCCATGTGAAATGATTCCTCGGTTATGGTGGTGGCGAGCTTTTCTATCGCTCCGTTGGGAAGGCCTTGGAAAAATTCGAAATCCTTTAAGTTCATGGCTTGACGGGCCCCTCTCTTGCCATCGGACGAGCTGTTGATGATCTCGTCCTCGACCCATTCCAGGGCCGAATCGAGGTCCGGATAAAATTTCAGGTTCATGCCCGTTTCCGTGAATCCCAAGCTTGCCAGATATTTTTTAACATTTTGACCCGACGGAAGATTCATCGGGATTGATGCCAGAACAAGATACCCTTGTTTCTCTTTGAGGCGGTTGTGGATTTGCCTGAGCATATTGGCGGCGGTAAAGTCCAGGGATTGCACGCGCCGCATATCCAGAACCACAAAAGAGCACTTGGCAAGATGGGGTTCCAGTTCCGTGAAGAGTTGATCCGTAGTCCCGAAAAACAGCTGTCCTTGAAGTTCGCAGATTATCGTGCCTTTTCCGTGCGATTCCAGGAGGGAAAGCTCCTCCGTTACGCGGCGCTTTTTGGAAAATTTCTGATTTCCGAAGAATTTGCGCCTGATGACGGAGGAACGTATTTGATCCCTGAGAAAGAGGGCAATTGCCATTGCAATGCCAACGCCGGCAGCAACGATGAGGCTCATGCTGACGGCGGAGATCACAACCGCCAGGATTACCAGGAAATCGAAGACGGTCGATTTGTGTTTCAGCAGTTGCAGGCTGTTTTTGTCGAGCATGCGGAAGGCGATGACAATCAGGACGCCCGCCAGAGAAGCGAGGGGTATCCAGGCCATAAGCTTTCCGAGGAGAAGCAGGACCACCCCGGCGAAAACACCGGCAAAAACGCTCGATAGCCTTATTTGACCGCCGCTCGCCAAGTTGACAAGGGTTGGCCCCATCGTTCCCGAACCGGGAATGCCGCCGGCAAGGGCCGAGACGATGTTGCCGAGTCCTTGGCCCATCAGTTCCTTGTTGGAATTGTGGCGGGACTGGGTCATGACATCAAGGATCACGCATGTTTTTAAGGTGTCCATAGAGAGAAGAACGGCCAGGTTTAAAAATGGGACGAGGATCATTAGGAAATCCTTGGCATTGAAAAGTTCAAGATGAGACCACTGGCTCACGGCGGTTCTGAAGGCGTCCATCCCCGATGCCGATATCGGACCGATAATCAAGCGGTTATTGGTAATGGTAAGCAGATCGGGGTTAAGAACAGCCATGGCGAAATAGGTCCCGATCCCAAAAAACAAAGCGACCATGGCCGCCGGGATAAGCTTGAGAAGCCTGGGGGCTAGGAGCATGGCGGCCATGGTGACAAGTCCGACGCATATGCTTGTCCCGCTCCAGACCATAGGTTGTAAAACGCCTTGCCAGAGGGTGAATCCTTTCGGCAGACCTAATAATTTCGGCAATTGTCCCAGGAGAATCAAAAATCCGACGCCGCTCAGGTACCCGGCAACAACGGGGTAGGGAATCTATTTGATGAATTTGCCGCCGCCGAAGCGCCCTGCCAAAAACTGAATTAGACCGGCAAAAAGGGCGACCAGGGCCACATAAAAGGGGATGGCCTCCACGGGAATGGCGCCATCCTTGACAAGCTGGCCGACGAAAACGGCAAGCACGGCGGCGGCAGGGGCGCAAGGGGCCGTGATAAGACGGGGCGTGCCGCCAAAAAGAGAAGCAATCATCCCGAGGGCAACCGCACCGATCATGCCGGCAACAGCAGCTTTGCCTGCATATTGCGAACCGAGGGGGGAATAGACGATGATCCCGAAAGCGATGGCCGAAGGAAGCGCCACGAGCATCGCCGTAAGACCGCCTAAGATGTCTCCCGTCAAGTGATTGGGCAAACGCGCTCTTTTGGCCATCAGTGATCCTGTGCGTTTGATTGAAGGAAACTCGCCATCTATTTATCGAGATTTGCTGGCTTTGCACATAAAGGGTAAGCCTGTTTTGTTCGCCTAAAGACGATCAAAAGTATTTTTTGGAAATTCCTATGGCGGCGATGATCCCTGAAATCCCTGCTCCGACAATACCACGGCTCTTCCCTGCACCGTCGCCGGTCACAAAAATACCGTTCACATTTGTTTCAAGATTTTCATCCGTCATGAAATGCGTATCGAAAAATTTGATCTCCGGTGCATATAGCAGGGTGGACGGGTGAAGAATGCCGGGCACTATCTTATCAGCCTTTTTTAGAGACTCCCAAAGATTGTCGATGATGCGGGCGGGCATACCAAGTGTTATGTCCCCCGGTACAGCATTGTATGTCGCCTTGCACGTCGCGAAATGACGGTTTGCGCTGTTAAATGTTGATCCGGAACTTCTTCTCCCCTCCCGGAAGTCTCCCACCCTCTGAACGATCGGCCTGCCTCCCCCAAGGAGAAAGAATTGTTTGGCAATCATGTGCCCGAACTCGGTCGTATCGGAAAAGGGCTCGGTTAAGGCAACCGTGTTGATCAGGGCGAAATTTGTGTTCGCTGTTTTTTCCCCGGAGAGGGCGTCGCCGTTCACCAGCTTGAATTGGCCATAATTTTCTACCCGTACACGTCCGCCCGGGTTGGTGTAGAATGTCCTTACCCTACCCTGTCTCCGTGATGTGCAGTCTGGAAAATGAATTTCGGATCATACACGACATCCGTAACGGCGTCGTAATACTTCCTGTTCAATTCAAGCCGGATTCCTACATCGATAGGGCCGAAATTATGGCGAACGTTCAATTTAGCAGCTACGTCACGGAGCCAGTAAGCACCGCTGCGTCCTGGAGCGGCGAGAACGATTTTCGCAGCATAGCAGACTTTTTTTCGCTGATGATTACAGATTACATGATATGTGTCGTCATCATGCTTCACGATGGAGGTTACCGCCGTTCCCAACAAGAATTCCGTTTTTTTTTTCAGGTGATTTCTCAAATAATCAACGACTGATTTGCCGTTGTCCGTCCCCCAGTGGCATTGTTCCGGGGCAATAAATTGAGCGCCATGCTCTTTGGCGATGTTCCCAAGGGCCTCGATCTTTGCATTTTTATCGACAAATGTTACCTGTTTACACTGAGTAAAATGAATAAAGACCTGCCTTATTTCTTCCATCAGGCATTGTGCCGTATCGCGGTCAATTTGAAGTTCGTCCAGGTCGATCCCGACTCGATAGTCAAAATTCAGTTTGCCGTCATTTAGCAACCCTCCCGCCGGATAAGGGTGTCGATCAACGATGGCAATCTTGTCTACGCCCTGACGCTCAAGCCGCATCGCGGCAAACAGGCCGGCAGGGCCAGATCCGATAATCAGTACATTATATGAACTCATAAGACATTTTAACTCCTTGCAAATCCTTTAGCATATTATTTTTGAATTCCGCTATATCAAATCAATTATTATTGTCCATCTATGTGATGGCTTTTCGATTTAATCCCTGATACAAGATCGGCAATACTCATCTACCGGACAGGGAGGAGAAAATCATACATAGCCTGATAACTATCGGAGAATAAAAAGCAATCAAAATAGGAGGGAAATATGGGATCAAATCAGAAGCAGACGCAAATCGCACAAAAAGAATCCTTCGAAAGAAAGCTCAAAAATCGGCTGGCGCTCCTCGCAGCAGAGGGGATCGACGCTCGCAAGATTGATAAGGATTCGCTCGTAAAAAAATTGCGGGCAAATGTTGAGGCCATAAACACCAGGATGAAGGCGATTGAGGCCATCGAAAAGAAGAACGAAGAGTTGGCAAAGATGAAGCTGGAAAAGGCAAATGCCCCCCGAAAAGAGCTGGAGGGTGGTAAAGAGAAGAAACAAAAGGAAGCCCCGGTCGAGGTAAAAGAAAAAAAGAAATAATAGATAGAAAAGGGAAAATAGTTGCTGCCTCTCCGCAAAATCGAGGGGCTTGATAAGCAGGGGCCACCTGAGCAGTCACTGGTTGCGACGGACACCCGCTATTAGCCGACTATTAGAAAGTACTCATTGATCGGACGAACCATCATAGAAATTGGTTCAAAAGCATCCTTGCCTGGTCGTTAAAAATGAGGCCGTCGGGAGCGGGCCGGGGGAGGCCTTCTATCCGTAGCTTGACGTTTAGTCCGGGGGAGGCTTTTCTTGGCGGGATAAACGGCTACGGGCTTGGTCAGCATTTCATCGTCCGGTTCAATGCAGTGGAGTTGACGGCCCATGAACTCCTCGATGGGGGCGATGTAAAAGGCGTCGCCCTCGTCGGCGAAACTGACGGCAGTGCCGCTGGCCCCCGCCCGCCCGGTGCGTCCGATGCGGTGCACGTAATCTTCGGGATCATGGGGCAATGTGAAGTTGATGACATGATCCATCCCCTCGATGTGAATTCCCCGGCCGGCTACATCCGTGGCGACCATGACCCGTATCTTGCCGCTCTTGAAATCCTCGAGGCGGCGAATCCGGCTGCGCTGGGGGATCTCGCCGGAGAGCTCGGAACAGTTGACGCCGTAACGGGTCAGCCGTTCGGAGAGACGCCGGACCTCGTCTCTCCGGTTACAGAAGACGAGGACCCGCTCCAGGTTCTCTCTCGTAATGATGTTGAACAGGAGATCGAACTTCTGGTGCTCCGTCACAATGTAAACGATCTGGTCCACCGTATCGACGGCCACCTGCTCCGGGGCGATTTCCACTGTTACGGGGTTGACGGTCCATTGGGAGGCGAGGCGGGTAATCTCCCCGGTCAGGGTGGCGCTGAAAAGGAGGGTCTGGCGCTTTTCCCGGGGCGGGGTGCTGCGAATGATCATGCGGACGTCGGGGATAAAACCCATATCGAGCATCCGGTCGGCCTCGTCGATGATCATTACCTCCACCTTTTTCATGGCGATGTCGCCGCGCCGCTGAAAGTCCAGCAACCTTCCCGGCGTGGCCACCATGATATCGGCGGGACCGGCGGCCAATTGCAGGCGCTGTTTATCGTAATCCATGCCGCCAAACACGGATATTACCTTCAGTCCGCAATACTTGACGAGCTGGCCGGCTTCCGCCGAGATCTGAAGCACCAGTTCCCGGGTCGGGGCAAGGATGAGGACCCGGGGTGTACCGTGGGGTCTTTCTCCCGGGTGGGGATGGTTCAAAAGCCGCGTGATAACGGCGAGCAGGAAGGCAGCCGTCTTTCCCGTGCCCGTCTGGGCCCGGCCGCTTGCATCCTTGCCAGAAAGGGTGCTGGGAAGTATTTCCGCCTGGATCGGGGTGCAGTACTGGAAGCCGAGATCGCTGATGGCATGCATGAGCGGCTCGGGAAGATCGAAGTCGTGAAATCTGGTTTTGCCCTCAACGGGGGGAACCTTGAACTGTCTGGGGTCCCAGTGTTCTGCCCTGATGGGGGAATCGCCGGGAGCATGGGAAGCTTCAGCGGCAACGGTCGGTTTCTGCTTTTTTCGGGTTGGGCGGCGGCGGGGACGTTTTTCCTGATGGGGAGGAGATGACAGGGCCTCCGCTGCTACGGCGGAGGCTTCCCCTGCCGATGTGTTTGCCTGGGGATCCGAAGTTAGGTTTGCTTCTGTTTCGGTCATATGAATGTTTTCTCTCTTCCGGCAACGGATAATTGGCTGCCCGGTAAATATAGCTGACTTATGACATAGCATAAACTCATCCGGTCCAAGATAGCAAGAAAAAAGCAACCGGGACGGCAGCGCTCTGCATAAAAGACTTTACTATCGGGAGCGGCGTTGCTAAAAAAGTACCAGGAGAACGAAAGATGATCCCACGTATTGTGATTGCCGGTACCCATAGCGGGGTCGGGAAAACCTCCGTAACCCTGGGGATGATTGCCGCCCTGAAACGGCTAGGGCTGCGGGTCCAGACCTTCAAGGTAGGGCCGGATTTCCTGGATCCTTCCTATCATGCCGTGGCTTCGGAGCGCCCCGCCTATAACCTCGATGGCTGGATGAGTGATGAGGAATATGTGACCAGATTGTTTTCCCGGGTGAGCACGGATGCCGATATTTCCATCATTGAGGGCGTCATGGGGTTATTTGACGGGGCCTATCCCGATTCCATCGCCGGGAGCAGCGCCGAAATTGCCCTGTGGCTGAGCTCTCCCGTTATCCTGGTGACGGATGTCTATGGAATGGCGGGGAGTGTTGCCGCCCTGGTCAAAGGATTTGCCACCTTTCATGAAGGGGTCCGTATTGCCGGTGTCATAGCCAATGGCTGCGGTTCCCGGCGTCATGCCGAACTGGTGGAAAGAAGCCTGGAAGGCTCAGGCGTTTCAAAGCTCGTGGGAGCCATCGAAAAGGGAAGCCTGCCCGCCCTGGCGAGCCGCCATCTCGGACTGGTTACGGCGGATGCCAAGAATCTTTCCCCGATCCGGTACTCAGCGATGACATTCCCGGTGCTGGGGATGAAGATATTGGCGTCCCACTCCCGGTACTCGATCCTGGGGGCGATAAAATAGCGGGTCCCAAAGTCCAGAGGCTGGTAGAATTCACTGAAGAGGCGGGGGAGATCGCCGATTTGCAATTGATTCCGCCATTCGGCGCCGAGGGCGTTGATCTCCGTTCTCGTAATCCGTCCCCCGATGGTATAGCAGTTAATCCCCTTAAAATCGTCAGCCAGGCTCAGACTGAAACGCAGGTACGTGGGGCCCCAGGATTTTTCCACGGGATCGAAAATCAAGCCCGTCTTCCCGTCTCTCTGTTCGAGATGAAAATCGACCCGCTCAAAGGTGTCGAGACTATAGAGGCGGTTGATGTCTTTGTTGAGGGTTTCCACATTCAGCGTTTCCCCGGCTTTTGTTTCTATCTGGGCCTCGAGAACCTGGGGAGAAAGCTTGGATCTGTTTTCCACGATGGTAGGGATGCCGGCCATTTCCGTCAGCTTGGCCCTTAAGTCCAGATTTATCTCATCGCCACTCTTCCCTGTCGTCGGCTTCCGGGTGCCCGGCGGCAGAATTTGTGATTTTATTTCTACCTTAGTGCTACCGGCTGGTGGCGCTGATGGGCCAGATAAACCTGATAGTTTTCGGGAGATACGCTCAGGGCGGTCAGGCGGTGGGTAAGCTTTTTTGCCGTATCCTGTCCGATATTCATGGCTGCGGCGGTCTTTGAAAAATCGGTGGTCCCCAGATTGCCAAGCTGGGGCTGGATGAGGATATCCTCCCGCTTCAGGGTCTGCAACTGGGCCCGGACGTTTCTCTGGATAAGGATGGTCATGACCTGGGCGGTGATGCTGCCGGGGGAATTCAGCCCCTCCCTGGTCCGGAGCGGCGTCCCGATATCGACGACGATGAGGATGTCCGCTCCCATGCCTCTGACTACATCGACGGGGAGATTGTTGGCGATGCCGCCGTCGACGAGCATCTTCCCCCTGATTTCCATGGGGGCGAAAATGCCGGGTATGGACATGCTGGCCCGGATTGCCTCGGAAAGGTCTCCGGTGCCGATAACCACCGCCTGTCCCGATTCGATATCGGCGGCCACGGCTCGAAAGGGAATATGGAGCTTGTCGAAGTCTTTGGTGTCCGAGGTATGCAAGATGATCTCTTTCAGGAGCAGGTTCAGGTTTTGCCCCTGAACAAGGCCTTTGGACGTGATTAAATGACCGTCCCTGATCCCGAGATTAAGGTCTATCTTATCGGACTGGCGATCCTCCTTGCGACGGAAGGAGAGCTTGTCGGCGGTTTGCTTGTCCGTGAAGGCCTCGTTCCAGGGAATGCTCTCGACAAGCTTTTCCAAGTCGGCGGGCGAAGCGCCTGCCGCATAGAGGCCGCCGACGACGGCCCCCATGCTCGTTCCGGCGATGCAGTCGATGGGGATGCGCATCTCTTCAAGGACCTTCAGGACGCCGATATGGGCGAGCCCCCGGGCGCCCCCGCCGCTCAGGACCAGACCGATCCGGGGCCGTTTGTCCGTCTTGGTTGCTTCAGAGTGGCTGTTTACTGGGGAAAAGAAGATCACGATGGCTAAAAGGGTAACAAGGATCCCCCCGCGAGATAAAGATCGTAAATGGCTTATTTGCGAAGTCATCAAAGTGATTCGGATCGACCTTTTCCCTATATTCCTGACGATGGGGATTAACCGACGCCGGATAATTTGTCAATCATTTAATATTTCATCGCTTTATGAGTTTGAGACACGCTTGTTATCACCTTGACATTGCATTTCACTTCCGTTAATCAATTTCCCTACAATATTGTTCGTCTTTATACATCAGGGTTTTTCAGGAGTTATGCCGATGGATAATAATTACCTCAAGCGTTACAGCATACAAAACATGGGCATCCATGGGAAGCTCGTCATCATCCAGTCCCTCCTCGTCATCATACCCTTCCTGGTGTTATTTTACGCGTTTTATCATCATCGCCTTTATCTTCCTTATGGTCCTTGGGGGCCTGCATATGCTCAGGCAGATATTTGAACGCATCATCTCCCTGGCTTCCTCGGTAAAGAATGCCGATGCTGAAGACACCGTATATACGGACGTGCAAAGAGAGAAGGACGAACTCAAAGACCTGTCGAATTCCCTGCATCGCGTGTTGAATCGTCTGGAAAAGACAACGGGGGACCTGCGGCGCAGGTCCTTTGAACTCCTTACCATTCGCGAATCCATGGAGGCGGCGAGAAACAGTCTTGATATCTATCACATTATGGATATGATCCTCGGCAAGGCCATGGGGCTTACGGAGGCAAGAATCGGCTCGATCCTCATCGCCGAGTCAGCGACGGAACAATTCCGAGTTGCCGCCATCAAAGAATTGAATGATGTCTTGAAGAAAGGCATGTGCATTCCCATGCAGTCGTCCCTGGCGCGGCAGGTCCTGTTAAGAAAGAAGTCCCTCCTGGTGACGGACATACAGCAGGATCACCGCACGGAACGTCCAACCTCAGTATGCCGATCCTCATCGGGAACGAGGTCAGGGCGGTATTGAACCTGGCCGACAAGGAAAATAGTCTGATATTTAATCACGACGACGAAGAGTTGTCATCAATCCTCTTAAGAGAGATCAGTTTTGCCCTTGAAAACGCCCAGATCCACGGCCGCATAAAGGACCAGCTCGAAGAGATCCGGGAAAAAAACCTGCAACTGGAAAAAGAAGTTACAGAACGGCGGTGCGTCGAAGATGAACTGAAAAAATACCAGGGAAACCTGAAGCAGCTTGTGGAGGAGCAGACGGCAGAGCTCAATAGGACCAATCTTCAACTCCAGCAGGAGGTTAGGGACGGATCGGCAGCGGAAGGAGCTTGGCGGGAAAGCGAAAAAAGATACGGGGAGTTCGTTGAGTTGCTTCCCCAGATGGTATTTGAGACCGATTCCCAGTGGAAGCTGACATTCTTCAACCGTGCCGTTTTGACCGATGCCCGGTATGGGGAAGAGGATGTCCGACGGGGGGTGACTTTTCTGGACATGGTCGTTCCTGAAGAAAGGGAGCGGGTTGCCGCCAATTTTAAAAGAAGATTGCAGAATGAATTTGTCGCCGGGGTGGAATGCAACCTGCTGAGAAAGGACGGCAGCATCTTTCCCGTCATGATCTACGCCGTTCCCCTGATTGCTAACGATGAGGTTTGGGGATTACAGGGAGTAATTTTCGATCTCAACGCTAGAAAACGCCTGGAACAGTAGCTCATCCAGGCCCGGAATCCTGAAGCCGCGGGCACCCTTGCCGGCGGGATTGCCCACGATTGCAACAATCTGCTTATGGGCATGCAAGGGTATGCCTCCCTGATGCTGTTGGATATGGAACCAACTCACCCCCACTATGATCGCCCCAAGCATATCGAGGATTATGTGAAAAGCGGTGCGGATCTGACCACACATCTGCTGAGTTTTGCCCAAGGGGGACGATGCGAAGTGTCTCCCACCCGGGTGAACGATATCCTCGAGAAATCATCCACCCTGCTTGACCGGACGAAAAAGGAGATCACCATCCACACCAGGGTGGCCGATGATCTCTAGACCGTGGAAGTGGACCGGGGAACAGGACTGGGCTTGGCCATGGTCTATGGCATAATTAAGGGTCACTGCGGCATGATGCACGTATACAGCGAACCGGGCCACGGAACACCCTTCCGCATTTATCTCCCGGCCGCCGAGAGGCATGCCGTTGTAGACAAACAGGAAGTGTTTCAGATGATAAGGGGGACGGACGACAATCCTGCTGGGTGACGACGAGCGGGCTCCCCTGGAGGTAAGCACCGAGATCCTTGCCTTGCGGGGATACAAGGTTTTTATCGCCGGCAGCGGCCATGACGCAATGGTATTATATCTTGCACACATAGAGAGTATCCAATTGGCGGTTCTGGATTTGATCATGCCGCGGATTCATTCAGAAGCCCTTCAACATCGGCGATCTCTCGAAGAAACTGCGCGAAGTATTAGACACTTAAAAACAATAAGAGTGATCCCATGGAAGGGAGAGTCCTGCGGGCCCGTCCGGAAGAAACCGTCATCAGCTTCCTTTTCATGGACACGGAGAGCTTTTCCCACCTGAACAGGATCCTGCAATTTAATGCGGAATGCGCGGACAAGATTGAGGAAACTTCTATATATGGCTAGCAAGTAATTGGGGATGATGATATCGGTAGTGACGGGAACAGACAAGTCAAGGCATTTTCAGGTGGGGAATAACTCCCCCCTTTCCTGAAAAACCTTTTTTCATCGAAGCTGCTAAAATCTACGGCCGCCGCTGCGAGGCGGGCCGCCAAATCCGCCGGGCTTTCTGCCGGGGCCGCCGGGAGATCGCGGCCGTTCATCCTGCTCGCCTTTGGGCTTGGCCTCGTTCACGCGGATAGTACGACCGAGAAGCTCTCCGCCATTGAATTTTTGCACTGCTTCCTCAGCCTGCTGTTCCGTTGACATCTCCACGAAGCCGAATCCTCTGCTCATACCCGTGATTTTGTCCCGAATAATGACCAGGGATACAATCTCACCTATTTCCCCAAAGTTGGCTCTTAAATCATCTTCAGTAACATCGTCCGCCAGATTTCCTATGTAAAGCTTTTTAACCATTTTTACTCCTCCTTGTTGTCCGTCCCGACCGGCTGCTTTGCCCGGTAGAGCCCAATATCCGTCAGCATGTCCCGCATATAAAAAACCACCGAACTCTGCGGAGCACGGTGGCCTGCCTTGTTCCACAAGTTGTAGACAAAATGCCCTGGTCATCATTTGACCAAAATCAGCAGGAAAATGCTATATGCCATTATTTCTATTACAGGTCTGTGAGAAAGTCAAACGATATTTTGCCGCTACGAGGCGCCGGGGTCATGCCTGCTACGAGGGGAATGAAAAGGAATTTCCCCTGCCGATCTCTGAAGATTCGGAGGTATCCGGTCCGCAGGCTTCGCTGATCTTGCGGGCAAAAACGATGTACTCTCCTTCCTCCCGAATCCGGTCGGTAAATTTAGTATTATTATCAATAAGATGGCGGATAACAAAAGACGATCTGACGGGATTTGCCAGGACCGAGACATCCGCCGCCGGGCAATCGCGACGAAGATTTACTTCCGCCTTCCGGGCCATTTCCTGCAAATGGTCGATGGCGGCTTCCCAGATGGAACAAACGGGAACAACCTTCATGGGCAGTTTCAGGGGCCTATCCTTTTACGGTCCGATTACCCAGACGGCGGCATACAAGGTCTGCGCCGTTGCCATCGAAAAACTCGCGTAACGGGGAAACTGGCTAACCTATTTGGCGGTCACTATCGAGGAGGGCGGAAAGCTCGCGGCTTGTCTTTTGAAGATAGGCATCGGCTTCCTTCTCCAGGCGCCTGAATTTTTCCAGGAGGGCTTTGGAGGCCGGAGTCAGGGTCATGCCTTTTTTCGCGGCATTGCTTTCCACAAGTTTGATGCCCAGGCGGTCTTCCGAGGCCCGCAAGCGGCCCCAGGCGGCGCGGTAGGACATGCCGAGCTTTTTTGTCGCTGCGTTGAGGCTGTGGCATTCGTCGATGGCCTGGAACAGCTCTTCCCGGCCATGCCTGAAGATGACTTTTCCATCTTTTTCAATTCAGATCTTATACTTGAGCTCCATAGCAGTCCGTTTCCTCTGCGGGAGGAGTCTAATCAATGGCTATTGAATAGTCAAGGGTTATGATTTTGATCATTTTATTTGATGTAGGGCGAGCGGCCCTGACAGTACAGGCAGGACGCTCCATCTCTTATGGGGTAGGACTCGCCGCAGGTGGGACAGGTGGCCGTGGGCCCCAGGCTCCGCTTGACCGTAAATTCCGGTTTTACCCCGACTGGCTGCATGCTGAGGACCGAGGGGCCGGCGTCCTTGATCTGGTTCATAAGGAGCTCGAAACCCTGTTCTTTTTTCTTTTTCAGCTTGAAATACAAGGCATTGAATTCCGGCCAGGGTTTCAGTTTTTCCGAATCGAGATGAACCCTGATTCCCGCGCCCTTCTCTTTTTCGTACAGGGTCACGGCAAAGCGGCCGACGTCGAAGATCTTCAACCAGCCGTTACCGATCGTGCAGGGCCTCAATAATTGGACGGCGTCGGGCAGGCAGACCGATGTTTCGCAAATGGCATCGAAGAACTCCCCCGCGAGGAGGTTTTTCAAGGCCAGATCCACGATAAAGCCCCCGATGATCAGCCCCGGGGCCAGGCTGCCGTGAAACGATTTTACGAGATGGACATACTCGTCATAGGAATAAGCGGCAATTTTCATCAACGTATTTGCTCCTTGATGGGGGTCAGGCTTAATAGGCAAGGGACAGGCGTGGGTCCCGGACCGCCTTGGCTCGTTCGGACTTTGCAGCGTTCACCCGCGCAAGGGAGCGCTGCATCCATTCCCGGTCCACCCGGCCTTCGACAATGGGCAACAGCCCATCGGCTAAATACAATGCCTCGTTGACATCATGGGTTACATAAATCACAGGTATGCCTAGTCCTTCTTTCAGGTTGCGCAATTCATCCCGGAGGGCCCGGCGGGTGAAGATATCGAGAGCGGAAAAGGGTTCGTCGAGGAGGAGCAGCCGGGGCTCCCTGGCCAGGGCCTGGCAGATGGCGCACCGCTGGCGTTCCCCGCCCGAGACGGCGTCAGGTTTGCGATCCTGCAATTGCCCGATGCCGAACCTCTCCAGCAGTTCCTGAACGACGTCTTTCTTAGCGCCGGCGGCGAAGGCGGCGTTGTCGTGGATGCTCAAGTGGGGAAAGAGGGGATAATCCTGAAAGACATAGGCGAGGCGTCGTTTTTGAGGCGGCACAAAAACCCGCAGCTTTGTATCCAGCCAGACCTCGTCGCCGAATTGCATGAACCCCTCGGCAGGTTTATCCAGTCCGGCGATGATGCGCATCAGGGTTGTCTTGCCGGCGCCGGAGGGGCCGATGACTACGGTCATCGCCTCCGCCGGGCAGTTGACGTCCAGGGAGAGCTCGAAGTGGGGCAGGGGTTTTCGGATGCGGATCTGAAGATTCACGAGGGGCTCCTTTTGGTCAGGCGATGGACAACGAGGAGAAAGATGTAGCAGATCGGCAGCAGGGCCAGGGACATCATGGCGGCGCTGCCGTATTGCAGTGTTTCCACCGCCTCGTAAATGGCGACGGAAACCACCCGGGTCTGGCCCGGCACGCTTCCCCCTACCATGAGAATAACTCCGAAGGCCCCCAGGGTATGGAGAAAAACGAGGATGGCCGATGCGGCGATCCCGTTCCGGCTGTTGGGGAGGATTACCCGAAGGAAAATAGCCGGCGGGGAAAGGCCGAGAATCCGGGCGCTCTCGATCAGCCGGGGGTCGATCTTTTCAAAGGCCGCCCGCATCGGCTGCAGGGCAAAGGGGATGCTGTAGGTGATGGAGGCAATGACAATCCCGGCAAAGGTGAAGAGGATCGGCGACCCCGTCGCCCCCTTCCACAGGCCTCCGAGCCATCCTTCCGGATCCATTACGATGAGCAGGTAAAATCCGACGACCGTAGGCGGCATGGCCAGAGGCAGGCCAGGGGTGCGGTGACGATCATCAGGATCGCGGTGGCGACCAAGGCCAGTTTTAGGGAGAGAAAAAGGGCTATCCAGTCCATTTTTACCTGTATCCGTATTTATTTTTAATGGTCTTGGCCTCCGGTGAGGCCAGAAACCCGGCCAATTTCCCTGCCGCCTCACTATGGGTCGTCCTCTTCAGGATGCAGGCACCCTGAACGATGGGTGGGGCCTCAGGTACTGAGAAAAAACAACCCTTCTTTCCCTCCGCCGATAAAGCGGCGGACAAGGTGCAGAATCCCCCATCCACGCTGTCCGTGGCGGCATACTGAAATGCCTGGGCGATGTTCTGGGCGTAAACAAGCTTTTCTTGAACATGAGCAGATATGCCGGTTTTCTTCATTGCCTCCATGGCCGCCGCACCATAGGGGGCGGTTTTCGGATTGGCGACGGCGAAATTTTTCAGACCGGGCGCGACCATGACCTCTCGCCAGTACTTTATTTGACAAAGATCCTTCCGGTTCGTCCAGAGGATCACCTGTCCCGTGGCATAGACAAAGGGGGTCTCCGCCCGCCCCTCCTGCCACAGCAGGTCCGGTTTTTCCCGGTCGGCGGAGAAAAAGAGGTCGTAAGGGGTGCCGTTTAGAATCTGGGCGTAAAGCTGTCCCGTGGAGGCGTAGGTCGCCGCTACCTTCATCCCCGTCTGTGCTACGGCGACATGGAGTTTGTTCTGGGGGGAGGCGAGAGCGATAAAAAGAAAAAACACCAGGACAAGATTGCGATTCAATGGCTTATGCTCCCTTTAACATATGTTACGTTTAATCCAATACAGAATAATCGCGAGAAAGTCAATAGAGAGGTGGTGGGGGTTGTTTGGACAGGATACAGGTTTTTATAAGTGGGA
>DYRD01000098.1 GCA_020718905.1 Syntrophus aciditrophicus
ATAGAACAATCCTCCCACTTATGCACCTGTCCAGTTTTGCCATACCCGCTCTACTGTTGCTGGTTGTCATGTTTTTGAAGAAGCCTTGGAAGGCTACCCAAGCCTTGCCGGAGTGTGTGCTGATGCGGGATACAGAAAAACCATGGAAAAATTCGTGAAGGATATTTTACGCAGAACGATTGACAATCTCAGCGCATTATCCCGGGCTGGGCTGTTCTGGCAAAAAGATGGGTTGTTGAAAGAACGCTTGCATGGCTTAACTCGTCCAGAAGTCTTTCAAAAGATTATGAAATTACTATTAAATCAGCTGAAATTATGGTCCTCATCTCTCATTCAGCACTCTTGATTAGACGGCTGGCGTAAATTATGAAAACAGGTTCTCAGATCTTTCGCTGCATCCACAGTATGCACATCGGCTGTCGGTCTATACCACCAGCGTTGCCGGTATTGGCATTCCTTATGAAAGCTCTAAAACGATGTTCCCGCCGCCCGATTGGCCGTAGCAATTGCCTGATGGGCCATATCGATGGAACGGCCAAGGGTGTTGAGAACCTGGTCCGGATTATGAAACCCCATGCTGTTTTCGGCGGCGACGATGTCCCAGAACCACTGGGCCTTGCGTACCAGCTCACGGGCTTTATCAAGTTCTGCCTGGTTGGCTTTGGTGACGGCTCCTGCCTTGCCGATGACTTCATGGGCCCTGGCGACAGTTTGTCCGGCTGCCCTCTGAAGCTGCCAGGCATTGTTCTGTATAGTTTTGACACGATCCAGCAGCCATGCCTCACTCTGAGTATGGCAGGGCATACATGATTCCTTGGTGAGTCGCATCGGGCTGGTCACCCAATGGGAAGTATATTTTTGTCCTTGCTTGCGCATATAAGGCATGTGGCAGTCGGCGCAGGAAACGCCGGATTTCCCATGCACCCCCCCGCTCCAGGTCTCGAATTCCGGATGTTGCGCCTTGAGCATCTTGGCCTGGGAATCGGGATGCAGCCAGTCCTGATCGAAACCGGCGGGCTTCTCCTGGTAATAGGCGTACATCTGTTCCGGCAGCATGCCCTTATCCCATGGGAAGACGGCCTTTTTGGATTCCGGTTCGAAATAGTATTCCCCATGGCATTGGCCGCATACATAACTGCGCATATCATCAGGGGACGCCTTATTGATGTCGATTCCTCTTCGTTGCATGGCTTCAATAAAGGCCGGATTAATGACCCGTAGATTCATCGTCGCCGGATCATGGCAATTCGCACAAACAACAGGATGTTTTAGTCTGGGGAATAGCTCTGTCAGCGGCTTCTTTGCGTAATTCTACCCCATGTCCTTGTAGATGTCGATGAGGTTGGAGGACTTACAGGTCATGCAGGCGCCGGGAGTGGTCGGATTGACCCGTTTCGTTTCTTTCAGATCTTGGACGGCATACGGATGCCCCCGGTCCTCCGCGTAATCTTTGCTGAAGGCCATGCCCTTGAAGTTGACAAGTATTTCCGGTTCCTTCACGGACTTCTGCACCTTTTCACTGCCCCCGAAACCCGTAGGCGAGGGGGCCATTTCCAGATTCTTCTTATAGCTTTCATATATTGCAGGGTCATATTTGCCCGCAGATAGGCCGGCCAGCTTGAGAGTTGTGGCTGGTTTCCGGAGGAAGACCTGGATAACGACTACGATACAAACAAGGGCGGCAATTCCGAGCAGCAAAAACATCAGCTTTCTTTTCTTATTCAACCTTCATCCCTCCTTTATCCAGGCCACGACCATGAACCAGAAAGCGGTGGCACCTGATGCAATCACCATTTCCCTCGGCCAGCCGCGAATTTTCGATTGTCGAATAGTGGCAACGCACGCAGTTGCCCCGGAGAATCTCTTTTCCCTTTTCCGATATGTGAATGGCCGCGGGATAGATGCGCAATGTTTCGTGAACCAGATCATTGAGTCCCGCCTGAGCCTTATAGGCCACCTGACGCGGGAGGCTGGCGTTGGGCAGATGGCATTCGATACAGGCGAATTGTTTGTGGTTGGATAAAAGCAGGCGAGCGCTGACGTGTTCCATGCTGTGACAAGATGCACAGAAACGGGCATTTCCGGAGGCGGAATAGCTTACGGCAATGAACACGGCAAGGGCCATACCGACGGCTCCTGCCCTGAGCATCGCCCCAAATGAAAAACGAAAATTGCGTCTATGGCTCATTTCGTATTCGATTCCCTGTACTTATTGATGGTGCGGTTAAATAGAACCGTTTACAGATAACATACTAATATATCAGCTGTGGGAATGTCAAAGGAAATTCTTTTCAATTTAACTATTGACAAAACGACTGATCTTACAATAAATAACTTGATTAATTTGTGGAAATTATTCCGATCAAGGAGTGTCACTCGGTTATGAGCCGCCTGTTTACACGCAAGCGCATCCTCGCCATCATGGATCAATTTGTCCAGGCCAAGGTCCTGGTCGTAGGGGATATCATGCTGGACCATTTTATCCGGGGGCGGGTTGCCAGGATTTCCCCCGAGGCCCCCGTTCCCGTCGTGGATGTTCATTCCGACCATATGTTATTGGGGGGGTCGGCGAATGTTATAAACAACATTCATGCCATGGAAGGCATGGTCTACGGGGTGGGAGTGATCGGAAGCGATGAAACGGGGGAACGTTTACTGGCGGAATTGCAGAAGAAACAAATCGTAACAGCAGGCATTATTCGGGAAGACCGGCGTCCCACGACCCTGAAAACGCGTATCGTGGCTCATGGTCAGCAGGTCGTCCGTTTTGACCGGGAGAGCCGCTTGCCGATAACTGAAGAAACGATTGATAAAATGATAAGCTACATGGCGACAATTCGCGACGAACTGGGGGCGGTGGTCATTTCCGATTACAGCAAAGGGGTGGTCATGGAGCCACTGCTGCATGGTATCCGCCGGATCTTCGCCGGATCGGGGGTCGTAGTTTGCGTCGATCCCAAGAAGACGGACTTTGCCAGTTACCAGGGATTTGACATTGTTACGCCCAACCACCATGAGGCCGGAAAAGCGGTGGAGTTCGAAATTGTCGACCGGGCCTCCCTTGTCAAGGCGGGGAGGGAGCTGATACGAAATTATGATTTCAAGGCCCTCCTCATCACGCGGGGGGAAGAGGGGATGAGCCTTTTTGAGCGGGATGGCTCAATTCGCCATACGGAATTTTCCTCCGAGGCACGCGAGGTTTTTGACGTTACCGGCGCCGGTGATACGGCCATCGGCGTTTTCGCTCTTTCCATGGCCTCGGGAGCGACTTTCCGGGAGGCGGCATTTATTGCCAACCGGGCGGCGGGTATCGCCGTCGGCAAGGTAGGTACGGCCACGGTGACACGGAAGGAACTGAAAAGGACCCTATGAGCTGTCCCCGCACAGCGGCGCCGGTAAACCTGATCATGAGCCTGATTGCGACCGACGGGGAGAAAGTCTGTCAGGTCCTGGCAATCCTGAAGGAGCGTTTCGGGGAGACGGATTATCTCAGTCCCTATCTCCCTTTCAACTATACGAATTATTATGAAAAGGAGATGGGCCAGGCTTTGGTCCGCAGATTTATCTCCTTTGGAGGGCATGTGCCCCCGGAGACGCTGCCGGATATCAAAAACTGGACCAACGAACTGGAGGACCAGTTTTCCGAGGGGAAATCGCGGCAAGTCAATATTGATCCGGGTTATATCGCCCCGGCTCATCTGATCCTGGCGACGGGGAAGGGGTATACGCACCGACCCTATCTGCGGGACGGTATTTATGCGGATTTAACTATGATATACTGTGACGGATCTTTTCGATCTCTTCCTTGGTCGTATCCCGACTACGCTTCCGCAGAGGCCGTCCATATGCTCAATATCATCAGGAAGAAATACCTCTGGCAGCTGAAAAAAATCAGGAAGGAGGCATCATGATTAAAAGTATGACCGGTTTTGGCCGGGGGGAAGCTGTGACCGCCGGGAAAAGGATGCAGGTGGAGATGAAATCGCTGAATCACCGTTATCTGGAAATTTTCCTGCGCATGCCGGCAACGTTGTTCCCTCTGGAAACAGAAATCAAAAAGAAGATCGGCGAACGATTTTCCCGGGGGAAGATAGAAGTCTCCATCCGCATGGACAATGAAGCTAATCAGGACGGAACGCAAACAATGATGATGTTGAACCTTCCCCTGGTCCGTCAGTATTATTCGCTCCTCAGCCAGATCAAGGAGGAACTTCACCTTGCCGATGAGGTTACCCTGAATATGATTTCCGGGTTCAGGGACTTGTATATTCCGAAGGAAGTCGAGGAAGACGTTGCCTCTCTCTGGAAAGGACTGGAGGGGAGCCTTGCCGAGGCGATGGATAGATTGACGGACATGAGGATAACGGAAGGGGAAGCCCTCGGTCGGGACCTCGCCTACCGCATGAATAGAATTCAACAGCTGCTGCAGATTGTTGCCTTGAGGGCGCCGGAAGTAGTAGTCGAATACCGCCAGCGCCTTAGCGATCGGATCAGAGAGCTGACCCAGGGCATGATCATCGACGAAGCCCGCATTCATCAGGAGGTGGCAATCCTGGCCGAGAAAAGTGATATCACCGAAGAGGTGGTTCGCTTGGAAAGCCATATCGGTCAGTTCATGGAACTCCTCGCCGGGGAGGAGGCCATTGGCCGTAAGGTAGATTTCCTCATTCAGGAGATGAATCGGGAAATCAACACCATCGGGTCTAAAAGTGGAGATGGGGAAACCGCCCGGCAGGTTATTGAGATCAAGAGTGAACTGGCAAAGGTGAGAGAGCAGATCCAGAATGTCGAATAATGCTCTTATCATAATCATTTCCGCACCCTCCGGGACCGGCAAGACGTCCATCTGCAGGTCCATATTCCGTCAGTTCCCGGATATCAGGTTTTCCGTCTCCTATACGACCAGGCAACCGCGAGCGGGAGAAGTTGATGGCCGAGATTATCATTTTATTACGGAAGATATGTTCAGAGAAAAGGTGCAAAAAGGAGAATTCGCGGAATGGGCGGAAAATTACGGCCATCTCTATGGGACATCTCGTCGGGTGGTTGAGGAGATACGGTCCCGGGAGGAGGATCTGATCCTGGATGTCGAACCCCGTGGGGCTAAGGCGCTCAAGGAATTATATCCTGACGGCATCTTTGTTTTTGTGCTGCCCCCCGATCTCGAAGAGTTGAAAAAGCGTTTGCAGAAACGCGGGGCTGAAGACGACGAGACCCGGAAAAAACGCTTTCAAAAAGCAAAGGATGAAATAAGGGAAGTTTTCTGGTATCATTATATTATTGTCAATGACCGTTTGGAGAGCGCCGTTGAGAGACTGCGGGCTGTCTATCTGGCGGAAAAGTGTCGAAGAGAGCGGCAAAGCCGTGTCATTGAAGGTTTTCTGAAGGAAACATAATAATTATTTGTAGTCGGTAAATGGAGGTTGAATATTTGTATGGCAAGAATTACTGTTGAAGACTCGCTACGAGAAGCAAAAAACCGTTTTTCCCTGGTGCAACTGACATCCCAGCGGGCTATCCAGCTCATCAAGGGAGCGAAGCCGATGGCCCTGGGTGAAGTACGGAACAATCGGGAAGTCGTTACAGCCCTCAGAGAGATAGCCGCGGGCAAAGTTGCTTATGCCCATCCGGAGAATCTGAGATATACGAAGGACAATTTCCTCCCCATTCTCGATCACACCGAGTTCATTGATGATGACGAATACTCGGAATGATCGTCCTCAAGACCGACTGATTTTTGCGCTGGATATCGGGAGCGGCGGGATGGAGGAGATCCTGTCGTGGGTCGAGGGTTTGCAAGGACATGTCGGCCTTTTTAAAGTCGGCAAGGAAGCCTTCACGATTTATGGTCCGGCACTCATCCATAAGATCCATGAACGTGGCGCCCGTGTTTTTCTTGATTTGAAATATCACGATATACCCAATACCGTGGGGAGAGCGGCGGAAGGGGCTGTCGGCCTGGGGGTAGCCATGTTCAACGTCCATGCCGCCGGAGGGCGTTCCATGATGGCCGCTGCGGTCGCCGCGGCGAATCAGGCGGCGGAACGTCTGCGTGTGCCGGCGCCCGTCCTTATCGCCGTGACGGTACTGACCAGCCTTGGCGATGAGGATTTGCAGGAAATAGGGATTAACATGACAACGATGGAAGCGGTCGTGAATTTTGCCCGTATGGCCCAGGACGCCGGCCTGGCGGGGGTAGTTGCTTCCCCCCGGGAGATCGGTGCCATCCGGAAGGCCTGTGGAGAAGATTTTGTTATTGTAACCCCCGGTATCAGGGGTAGGGACACCGTTACCGGGGATGATCAGAAAAGGACACTGTCCCCCGAAGAGGCCATCCTGGCTGGGGCGGATTATCTTGTCGTCGGCAGGCCCATACGCATGGCGACAAATCCGGCCTCCGAGGCGGACCGGTTTGTGGAAGCCATTGCCAGAGGATTGCAGGCAAGAGGTTCCCTGTGAACAGCCTGCCAGCTAATTCCGTTGCTAATTTGATTTGGAAACGGAAGTGGCCGTGAAGGTGACACGCCGGTGACAAAGATGATGAAGAGCGCCCCGGAGATCAGGAAAAAACCATCTCAGGTGATTTACGGTATAAACCCCCTCTGGGAAGCCATCAAAAGCAACCCACGGGAAATATTGGAAATTTACGTCACCACCGGTAGAAAGGGTGAGCAGATCCTTAAGCTTCTGGAAGAAGCCTGCCGTTTTTCTGTTCCCGTAGTGGAGGTCGAGCGGGCGAAACTGGATAGATTGACCGGCTTCGGGGTTCACCAGGGGATCATGGGCACGATCCGGCCATATGCCTATGTCGACCTGGAGGATATACTTCAACATCCTCAAGAATATTTCCATGGCCAGATAGTCGTCGTTCTTGATAGCGTTACCGACCCCCATAACCTCGGGGCCATTATCCGCACCGCCCACTGTTTCGGAGTCGCCGGGGTGATCATTCCCCAGGACCGCTCCGCTTCCGTGACCCCGACGGTTGTCAAGGCGTCGTCGGGAGCAGCGCATCATATGCCGGTGGCAATGGTTGCCAATTTGTCCCGGACCCTCGATATCTTGAAGGAAAATGGTTTCTGGATCTACGGAACTGACGCTGGGGCAGGACTGGACCCGCGGTCGGTGCCCTTTGCCGGCAAGATTGCCCTGGTCATGGGCAGCGAGAGCCAGGGGCTCAGAGAACTGATCCGGAAAAAATGTGATTTCCTTTTATCGATTCCAATGATAGGGGAAATAGGCTCTCTAAATGTCTCGGTGGCGACGGGGATTGTCATGCATGATATTTTCCACGGGCTTATGAATCCTCGGGAAACTGAAAAGTGATCTGTTGGCGGCGGCTAATTACATAAAGGCCAGATAGGAGATCATATGCCGGTATTCATCTGGTAAGGGACGACCAGACGGGGTGAGATAAAAAAGGGCGAGTTGGAAGCTGTCGATGAGGCAAATGCCCGCGGCATGCTGCGCCGGCAGGGTTACCGGTCCATAAATATCAAGGCCAAGCCCAAGGGTCTCGAAGAATATCTACCCTTCCTGCACCAGAAGATCACCGAAAAAAACGTCGTGGTCTTTGCCCGTATCTTTGCAACCATGATCAATGCCGGCCTCCCCCTGATCCAATGTCTGGAACTGCTGTCGCAACAGGAACAGAACAAGGCCTTTGCCAAGGTCATTGCCGCGATCAAGGAAGACATCGAAGGAGGCTCCACCCTGT
>DYRD01000266.1 GCA_020718905.1 Syntrophus aciditrophicus
TTTCGTCATTTCACCTGCAGCTTAGAGCGCCTATCGGGAAGTATCTATGTACGTTTACCTAAGTAGTGCAGACTTTTGCAGAATGTAGATTACCTCCTGCGGACCGATCTTATTGTCGCGGTTGACATCGGCATTGACATGGACGAATCCGGAATTCATTCTTGCCAGCAGTTTCAAGGCAGAAACAGCATCGCTTAAATCCACAACCCCATCGCCAGTAACATCGCCGGGAATCGGGGAATCAATCTGTGCCATCAGGAATAACCCGTCGGTAAAGTCGCCATCGAGTAGCGTACCGTCAACCAAAACAAATTCATCCACAGAACTGCCCCGGTCACGTACCGTGAGTTTGGTCGTCCCTGCCTGTCTGGAGTGAAAACGAACGCTCCCCAGTTTAATGCCATTGCCAACATAACCGGCTGTTCCCGTGTGGGTTCCCGCCATCTCTATTTCGTCGGTTTTACTGAGATCAAGGTAATAAATAGGCCAGAGGACGGCATTCACCTGCGTCCCCGACTCGATGGCTTGAAGAAACTCCGAAGCATAGACTATTTTAAAACCCATCGACCGCAACCCCGGTCCCGGCACATTAGACACATAAATGTCCACCGTTACCGCCTCCCCGGTCTTCAGAGGCCAGGAATTCTCATAGCTGCCGTCCTGGTTAAAATCGAAATGAAAATCCATCGCACGGGCAATGGTCGAAATAGTCATGAAAACCATCAAAAAAATTATTATCGATGCCGACTTTCTCATTTCAATCAACCTTCCAATTTCCTGTCCGACTGTCCGAATCTTGGGGCTTCAGGTGACAAACAATATCCTTTTTTCTCTGCCGGTCAGCAATACCTGGCCATCATCCGGTATGGACCACCGGCTCTTGTCATCTTGCGGGCAAAAAAAGCCGTCTTTCCAGCTTCACCATCCTCCCCATCCGGGTCAAAAGAAAAAATATCCGGGAAGGGGGTGAGGTTTTGATCTCCAAACAGAAAACTTGTCGAATGCCAATTGCCGAATTCGGGTTGGAAAGACCATCCAAGCGACCGCGCTCCCCAATACATGAAGCCCGAGGCAAGCGGCGTTATTCCCGGCAAGGAATCTTCATCCGCCTGTGATGCCGTCCAAGAACTCCATGTGTCCTCCGGCGGCACGTACGGTTCTTCATCGCCTTCCGCATCAACCGTTTTGTGCGCCGCGACAGCTTCCGTCGTCGGCGCCGGAGGATCCAGCACGGCCAGTACATTGGATTGGTAAGTTCCATCTTCATCGCTGGCGGTTGCGGAAATTAAATATGTACCCCAGCCAATCCTGCCGAAGGTGGACGCGAATACCTGCAGATCGTCATTGTCAACATCCCGATCCTGATCAAAATCTCCAGTCAGACCATCCCCTGTCTGGCCAAATCTAATCATAAAGCGTACCGCGTCGGTGCCGTCCACATCACCGTCGGCGTCAAAGTCGCCCCGCAAGGGAAGCGCCTGGGCGTAGGTATGGGCCACTGATCCCGGATTACCGAGTACCGTTTGGACGTTCCCGTCATTCCAGTCAATTTCCCAGCCGGTAATGGCGTCGGCGCCCGGATCG
>DYRD01000005.1 GCA_020718905.1 Syntrophus aciditrophicus
ATTTCCCACTTATAAAAACCTGTATCCTGTCCAAACAACCCCCACCACCTCTGTGTGTCAAATCGACGGTAAATATGACAAACCTTGGCTGATATTTGAGGTTATTAACGGCGTCGATCGCTTTCTTGAGCGTTCCCGTCGCATCCGGGTTTATAGTTGGGTTAGCAAATCCCCAATGGGTGTCTGAAATCTGGATGAAAAAGAAATCATCTTTACTTGGGCCTGCCGCATCTGCCGTCTGATTCATATTGCTGAGGACCGATACAAAAACGACACTGCCAATTCCCGCTAGCTTCAAAAATCTCTCCTGTCGATGTTCATAAGCACCTCCCCTGAGATTCACACTAAAAAGGTCTTTATGATCAGCTCTTACGAGCATATTGTTTCACACACTATAAAAAACAAGGGCAATTTAACAATCAGGGATTCCCTCATTTTAAACTTCGAAAAATCTTAATTCCCTGGCGGGAAAAGATCCTGGATCATATGACATTGGAGTATATGCCGCCTTATCGCTATGAATTGAATCCCAGTAACGGCGTCTGAAAATTGACAGTCACTGGTTCAATCCCAGTACCGCCTACCATGAACATCAAGGGGCTACGGAACAGGCCGTAACCGCTTTTTTATTGGCGGGTGTACCTTCCGGGTGCGTTTTTTATCTTTATCGGGTCAAATAGTCAGTGACATCTCAATCTGATTTAGGCTATTAATAGGTTGGAATCGAACATTCAGGTCGCTCCTTATTTATCATAGGGGCTGATTAGATGGACAAGGAACTCATCAATACATACCGTACTCGGGAAAAGACTTTTAAAAAACAACCATGAATGACGAAAAGAAGCCGAAATCACTAGCGGAAGCCGTGGACATGCTGCATGCCAACATGGGTTTGAACGACGAAATCATATTATCTACCATGAATGAAGAAGATCTCATTGATGTCCATGTTGCTCTTGGTTATCATATTGGGCATGAATTCGGACTCTTGACCGGAAATACCGCCCTCCTTGAATCTTGCCGTATAATGTCAGGAGAGGAAAATCTCCATATAGAGAGCGCATCAAAGCTGATTGTTAAAGCATTATGGGAACAGGTAAAAAAGTCAAATATACCTGCCGACCATGAATAATATCGGGAGTATAGACAATCATCAATAAGGAGGGGTCGCGATGGTAAAAAAGGTTATCGTGCTTTTGGGGAGTCCGAGAAGAAAAGGCAATAGCGCGATGCTGGCAGATCAGATGACCAAAGGGGCAAAATCCGCCAAGGGGAAGGTCGAACTTGTCTATCTCCAAGGCATGAACATCGCACCTTGCAAAGCCTGCTTTACATGCCGGAAGAAAAACAGCAAGGGCTGCTCAATCCAGGATGACATGCAAGAGCTTTATCCAAAGCTGATCAAAGCCGAGGCATGGGTTATTGCCAGCCCTATTTATTGGTTTACCATGTCGGCACAGACAAAAATATTCATGGATAGATGTTTCGCATTGCCGGCTTACGGAAATGATCCCTTCAAGGGCAAAAGGATTGCGGTCGCCATGACCTACGGTGGCGATGATCCCTTCGATTCGGGTTGTGTCAACGCCTTGAGAACTTTTCAGGACGCCTTTGGGTATATAGGAGCCAAGCTTGTCGGGATGGTCTATGGGAGTGCTATGGACGCCGGGCTGATCAAGTTCAATGATAAAGTCATGGAAGAGGCTTTCGAGCTGGGAAGGAAACTTGTTGCAGAGTGATCATTGCCATAATGAAGGATCGCGGCATGGCAGCAAAGGGGACTATTTGCCTTGAGAATCTTGGTAAAGGATAAATAAAATGGACAAATTGACAGAAGGTTACCCGGTCGTCATTGAGATCCCGGTGGCATGGGGAGAGATGGACGCTTTCCAGCATCTCAACAATATTGTTTATTTTAGATATCTTGAAAGCGCCCGGATTGCCTATTTTGAAAAATTGAATGTTCTGGATCTCATGACCAGAACAGGAATCGGCCCTATCCTCGCCGCAACATCCTGCAAATTCAGGATGCCTCTGACATATCCCGATAAAGTTCTTGTCGGCGCTAAAGTGACAAATAAGGTAGCCGCCGAAGGCGATGGCTTGATCGTAGCCTTCAATTATCATGAAAATAAAAAGGCAATCATCTCAGATGAGCTGAGACAGAGAATAATTGATGTTGAAAAGACGGTTTCATAATTATGAGCTCCGTGGGGAATCTCTTTGCCGATATCGGAGAGAGCCTAAGAAACGAACTTGTTGAAACCATCCTCCAGGCACCCGGTTTCCGTATCGAAAAAATTGTTTCCCATGGCCATTCCTCGCCGGAAGATTTTTGGTACGATCAGGAAGAACATGAATGGGTTATTCTCCTCAAGGGAAGAGCCGTGCTTCGCTTTGAAGATCAATCCGAAAGCATGACGATGACCCCCGGCAATTACATCACGATCGCAAAGCATCAAAGGCATCGGGTGGAATGGACAGACCCGGAAGAGGAGACCATCTGGCTTGCCGTCCATTATACATGATTGTGCGGGCCTTACTGCGAAGAAATTCCTGGGGGATCGATAATGACTTTCATGCCTCTAATTCTTGCGGGAGGAAAGGTAACGGTTTGTCAATCCTATAGACAAGAGCCTGACAAAGGACAAGCAGCCGGCTCTCTCCTTCAACTACCTTGATATCATAAATTGCTGTTTTGTTAGTGCGATTCATCTCTCTGGCTTCAGCGGTTAACGTCGAACCGGGAGAAGGAGAAGCGAGATAACTGATGTTCATGTTCAAGGCGACGGCAACAGTGCCGTGAGCATTAGAGGCTGTTTCAAAGGCTTCATCAATCAGCGCAAATAATGCACCCCCGTGGGATTTCCCGAAGATGTTCTCCATATCCGGTGTGAAGACCATGGTAACCTTTGCATAACCCTCATCCAGATCCATCAGCTTCAGGCTGAATTTTTCGGCGAAAGGTTCCTTAGCTACCTGCTTGAAGATTGCTTCCCTAATCTTGGTGTCCATACTGCCCCTCCCTGATTTGGATAGCCTGTCTGTTAGATCCGTGGGCCATATAAACTGTTTCTATCGTTTCGTTCAAGCAATTTTAAAGATTCATTAAAAAACTCTCGATACTGGGCCCGCAAATCATCACCTTGCTCCGTACTTGTTTTAAATATATCTATTAAATACAATGATATGTGATCATTGTACATCCCCCTCGCACAACTTGGCACACTTTAAGCGGTATATAAAGTCAAACGAAACAAATAAAAAAAATAGACATAGTAGGACACAGATCATGAAAAAGACATTAGGAACAATGGCAGCGGCAATGGTGGTGGTTCTTTTGACGGGAACTTTCGCTTTGGCGGAATACGCAGCGGCGGGTGTGGCCAACTTCCCCTACTTCCAGCTTGGATGCCTGATTATCGGCGGGATGACCGTGATCAGTCTGAAGCACAAGTATGAGAAGATGTACACGGGAGAGGTCGCCGGAGTTTTCGCCCTCTTCACCAATCCCGTCATCGAGGGCATCAAGAACCTGGTCGGCTAAGAGCAACAATATTTATGGGAAACACAAACTAATAACCAGAGGAAGGGAGGACCACCTCATGACAGCACGGCAAAATACCCAAAAATCCCTGTATCACCAGTACCGTCACATCATGGCCATCAGCGCCTGGGGATTCGCGATTGCCTTTGCTGCCGTTGGTGTCAAACCGGAACTGCGTCCTGCTCAAGAGATAATGCCGGCCCGCGTGGCCTGGCAGGGGGCAATAAAAACTGATCTTGGGAACAAAAATCATGAGGCCGTTGCGGCGGCTAACTATGATTTCAATAGCAAGTGCACCGACTGCCACAAGAAGCCGATGTAAGCAATAGAACGATGAGCAGGTGTTAGCAAGGACAATGGCCGGTATTGCTACCCCGGCCATTGTCCTTTTCTGCCTCTTTCTTGCGGTCGAATTATCTTACCAGGAACCCCTTTCCATGCAGTTTTCAATAAACGCCAGGGATTTGCTTTCCCCCTCTTGAAAGTATTTATAGAGCTGTTTGCCCACATCGGGGTACAAAGGGCAATCCTTCAGTTTGGTTACAGGGACCCAGACGATATCCAGGGAGTGGGTATGATCGGGTCTGACTTTCGGGATGCCGTGGACCGCTGTGCCTAAAAAAATGGTGTGCAGCGTCTGGGAGTGTCTTTTGGTGCCCGGCGCTTCTCCGACCAGGATGATATTGCCGACTTCAACTTTCACCCCCAGTTCGTTCTTCCATTCGCTTATGACAGCTTCCTGCAGGGGCACATCCCGGTCCACGCCCCCACCCGGAAGGGCGAAAACATCTTTTCCTCCATAGACATACTTCATGCAGAGGATCTCGTTTGCCTGTTCAAAAACTGCGGATACCCGGACTCTCATCGTTCCTCCTTTGGTTTCAATAACCAGCCGTTCTCATCTGCTCAATTGAGCATCCTGGACACTATAAATACCAGTAGGATTGATTACTTATATTACAAGGAATGGCGGATAAATGCAATCCATCTTTGTCGGGCCGATTCTCAGGGCAGGGCGATCTTCAGGGTGCCCCCTCTGCCCAGAATATCATGAAGGTGGATATATCCCTTTAGGGTATTCTTCGCATTGGCAACGACCAGGGTGGTGATTTCGTCGCGTTGCATCGACTCGATGGTCTGGGCGAGAGGGATGGTTTCATCGATTGTCTTGGGGTTGCGGGTCATGACCTCATCAACGGTTTTGTCATGAAAGGAGACGCCTCGTTTTACCAGACGACGGAGATCGCCATCGGTAAAAATCCCGAGGAGGGTCTTTTTTCTGTCTGTCACGAGGACAAAACCCTTGTTGTTAGCGTCCATTTCTTCAATAGCCCGGGCCGCCGGCACGCCGGCAAGAACCTTTGGCGTTTGCGCGTAGCTGATCATTACCTCCTTGACCTTTGCCCGCAGGCGCATCCCGAGATTGCCGCCGGGATGAAACTTATAGAAGTCTTTTTCGTTGAACTTCCGTTTTTCTATGAGGGCTACGGCCAGGGCATCGCCCATGGCGAGGGCGGCGGTGGAACTTGAGGTCGGGGCCAGGCCGAAGGGGCAGGCCTCCCTTTCCACGCCGACATCGATGACGAGATTGCAGGATCGGGCAAGGGAGGAATTTGTATTGCCCGTTAAGGCAATCAGGGTCGCCCCGATTTCCCGGACGCTTGTTACGATGAGATTTAGTTCGTTGGTTTCGCCGCTGTTGGAGATGGCCAGGACGATATCATTTTTCGTTACGATCCCGAGATCTCCGTGCATTCCCTCGACGGGATGAAGAAAGATGGCCTGAGTCCCCGTGCTGGTCAGGGTGGCGACGATTTTCTTGCCGATCAGGCCTGACTTCCCGATGCCGGTGACAATGACCCGGCCATTGGATTTGTAGATCGTATCGACGGCTTTGGTAAAGTTTTCATTCAACTTGCCAATGAGACCGGAGATGCTTTCCGCTTCTATTTTCAGGACATCCTTCGCAAGTTGGATGGATTGATCCTTTTTCTTTATCATGATTACTCCCCTATCATGGTGAACTAGGATGGCGACGCTATCAGAATTTATTTTTTCTGACAAGGAGGTTTTTTCCTTGTTGAGGCGTTTTCATTGACAGTGGGAAAGTACCCATCTATATTTCCGCCCTGAGGAGGCATGATGGCCGTAAAGCGATTTCCCTGATCCCCGTTCATCGGTGGTTGTCTGATTGCTCTATTTATGATGCTCATGGCGTTCCATGTAGGCATTATTTCGCTATTGACAACCGGGACCAGGCAATTGGAAAAGACTGCCGTTATGCCGCAGATGGAAAAAGACGCATGGATGAATATTTACCAGCAGGACCGTAAAATAGGCTAAACTCATCGAACCTTCTCCCGCCGGGAGCAGGGATTCGGATTAAGGGAAGATGTATTGATGCATATTCAGACCATGGGCGTCGTCCCGGGCATTTCTCTCAAGACCGAGGGCGCCCTGAACCATGATATGACCTTGGCTGCTTTTGACTTTGATCTGACGTCCAACCTTTTTCGTTTTCATGCCCGGGGTAAGGTCACATGGTGGTGATGACCTTTTTTACCTTGCTCCTCTTCAGCAGCGTCATTGTGACCCTCTCAAAGCTATACATCAGCCGGGATCTCCCCCTGGTCCATTCCCTTCCCGTCGCAGCGGAGCAGGTCTTCCTGGCCCGCTGGCTGGAGAGCCTGATTGACAGTTCCTGTATGGTGATCCTCTTCAGCCTGCCCATCCTTCTTTCCTACGGCATGGTTTTCAAGGTGGGCATATTTTTCTACGGGATGTCGTTTTTGTCCATCTTTTCCCTCTGTCTCGTGGCCTCGGGACTGAGCACCGTCGCCGTCCTGGAGGCAGCTACGGTCCTGCCGGCCGGGCAGATTCGCACGATTTCCGTCTTTTCCGGGGTCATGCTGATCCTGATCCTCGTCATCGCCGTACGGATGATGCGGCCGGAACAGCTTGTCAACCCCGAGACCTTCGCCTCCGTCGCCGTTTACCTCCAATCCCTGGAGACCACGGGCTCGCCTCTCCTGCCCACGACCTGGAACTATTCTGAGCGAGATCCTGATTGTGGTCTCCAATATCCTCCTCGATGTGACCCCCTTCATGATGATCCTTTCCGTGACCACCGTGTTTTTCATGGTTCCCGGGATCGTGGCCCTGGGGATCGGTTGTGGGGCCGCCTATCCTGATTTTGCTTCGGAAAACCCCACCCAGACCGTGACCAGCTTCGGGGGACTCCTCTATATGACCATCTGCGCGGGCTTTATCGCCCTGGTCATCGTCCTGGAGGCGGGGCCGGTCTATGCCGTTTTCATGCCCGGAATCAGGGGACGGGCCCTGGATGCCCTCCAATGGGTCTGGCTCGCCGGGTCCTTTAGCCTGGTCTTCGTGCTATGCGCCCTGGCCGTGGCCCTTCCCATGCAGATGGGGGAGAAGCGCCTGCGGAGGTGAGAAAAACAGGACTATTTGTCAACGCTTTGCATAAAAGTCTTGAATGATGAATGGGGGTTGTTTTCATCTGTGGAGCCGGTGTGTCTCGCACACAGGCAGATCTTCCTGATTTTTCTCTGTTGGCGCATTATGTTGTTCAAGAGTTAGGTGCAACATCTGAGGGTCCAGCACGACGAGTTCTTGAAGAAGCGGCAAAAATGGATCGAATCGCAGGTGTCACAGACGCTATTTCATATGACAGAATATTTGGATTCCTGGAGAACCTTTTCCGTCCGAGATATCGAAAGAGACGGTTTTATCCTGTCTGGCGCGGGTTTCCGTCGCGCCTATCTTACAGAAGGATGGGCGGCCTCTTTTATCAGATCGCTCTTGGATAACTATATTGTGGTTTTTGTCGGGTATGCCCAAATCGTCACCTGGGAGAAGCCTGCACTGATTGCCCTATGGAAAGCCCGGTGCGAAGCTGCCGCTGTGAACCGTGATTTTATCCATGCCCGCTGTCAGGCCGGAGAGGTTGGCGGCGAGGCTCTGGAAAATTATCGGGGTAAGATTGTAGAGCATTTCTTTCCCGTACATGGCCCCGTACATGGCTTTGGCAAACTGAAGCCGGGAGAGGCACGCAAGGCCATCCGCTTTGCAACCAATCGTACGATTTTTTCGTACGATTGGACTGGCTACCCCACGGCAAACTGTAGGGTAGCTCATTGGGATGTCTCCAGATCACCTCTGAAACTATTGAATCTATTGGTGTTTGCCTTTCTGTTTCTCCATTGACTTTACATAGGCGTCCTGAATGTCCTTCGTATTGAAAAAGGCCGAATTCCAGGCGGCGATGTATTTTAGGCCGTCATCAACGGAGTGATCTTCCATGTAGGTGAGAATCCTCTTCGTCCCTTTGACTGCCGCCGAGGAGTTGTCGGCGATTTCTTCCGCCAGTTTAAGAGCGCCGGCCATCAGGCTGTCCTGATTTTCATAGATCTCGTTGATGAGCCCCATGCGCAGACATTCGTCGGCGGTAAAATCACGGCCCGTATAGGCCATCATGCGGGTGTTACCCTGGCCGATGATCTGGGGCAGGCGGTTCAGACTCCCCATGTCGGCCACGATGGCGATCCTCGTTTCCCGGATGGAGATGACCGTGTCCTTCGTTGCCAGGCGCAAATCACAGGCGGACATGAGATCGAGACCGGCGCCGATGCAGTGGCGATGGGCGGCGCCGATATAGATATTTTCCCCGTTGGCCATCCGGCTGAAACCTTCCTGCATCTGGAGGATAAGTTTATGGAATTCTTCTCTCTTATCCGGCGTGGCCCCCTGGATGATCTCCGAGAAGGCGGTAAAAAAATCGAAGACATCGATGCCGACACTGAAAGATTTACCCTTGCCGGCGACAATGACGACCCGGACATCGGAATCCTTCTCCAGATCACCCACGACAAAAGCGAGATCCCGCCAGAAGGGCCAGTTCATGGCATTAAGCTTATCCGCACGGTTCAGATACAGGATGGCTATTTTCTTGTCCGCTATTTTTTCGACTTCGAAGAACGGGTAGTTGTTCATCTTCTGCAAACTCCTTTCGATATTGACATAAACCACTCTTTACCATGTTTTTCCATTGGTAGATAGAGACAGTTTTGGGGAGGTTCTTGGAGGTTGATCATCTTTGTTATCTTTGCTATGTGATTTTCATGATTCCGATTCGAGAAATCAAGTCCAAAAGCCCGGAGACTCCCCTGCGTTGCCTTTTTCTTGCGGACGCCCACCTTAGAGATAAGAAGGATGCCCATTATCAGACCCTGATAAAATTCCTTTCCCGGGTTAATGGACGAGACACTGGGCAACGGGAGCGCAGCACTACCGAGCAAAACTACCCCTCTTCAGGGCGTGGCATGGGCATCGACCACCTCTTTATCCTCGGGGACTTTTTTGATTTCTGGTTTAGCCGCCAAGAACGGATCTATCCGGGGTTCCGGCCCATTGTTGACCGTTTGATTCAGCTGCAAAAAGAAGGCGTCACGATTCATTTCTGTGAGGGGAACCACGATTTCTTCATGAAACCGTATTTTTCCCGCATCCTCGGCATGAATGTCCATGAGGATTGGGCGGCCCTCAATTGTGCGGGAAGAAGAGTACTCATCGGTCATGGCGATCTGGTGGACCGGACAAACCACAAATATCTGTTTTTGAGAAAAATCCTCCGACGCCGTCCTTTTTTCTTTTTGCAGAAGCTGCTGCCTCTCTCCGTTCTCTGGGCTTTAGCCCGGAAGAGCTCCCTGGCCAGCCAGGAGTTGATGGGCGGGGCCCAGGAGGTAATTATGGCCCGGATGGTTACCTTTGCCGAGGAAAGTTTCCACGCAGGATATGACGCCGTGATCCTGGGACACTGCCACAAGCCCCGGCTTCAGGAGTTTGTCGCCGGGGGCGATAAGAAAACTTTCGTTACCCTCGGGGACTGGATAGCCCATTACACTTATCTCCTCTACGATGATCGCGGGTTTCAACTGCTATGCTACCATGAGGAATAAAAGGGGATAAAACTGGACATAGGATGAGGCGCATGCTAAGTACAGGCATCCACAACCAATCTTAAAGGAGTCGCTTATGAATTTCGGGGGCATCGAACCGGAATGTGCAGCATATGACGGCGCTAAGTTCGCCGTCATCCCTGTTCCCTATGATCTTACGTCCACCTACCAGTCAGGATCACGCCAGGGGCCGGCAGCGATTTTAGCGGCATCGGCAAATATGGAGCTCTATGACGAGGAACTCCGGAAGGTAACCTATCTGGAAGGGATCTTTACGGCCTCCCCGATTGAAGTGGACGCCCGGGGGCCGGATAGAATGATCGGCGCGATCCGCCAGGTAGTCTCCGATGTTCTGATGGACAAGAAGATCCCCGTCCTGTTAGGGGGAGAACACAGTGTCACCCTGGGGGCCGTACAGGCCGTGCAGGCTGCCTTTCCCGATTTAACCGTCCTCCAGCTCGATGCCCATGCGGACCTGCGCGAATCGTATCAAGGCACGCCTTTCAGTCATGCCTGTATCGCTCGTCGCATCCAGGAATTATGTCCCCTTGTCCAGGCAGGTATTCGCAGTCTGAGCGAAGAGGAGGCCATCTTCATGAAAGAGGGGACCATCAAGACATTTTCTGCTGATTTTATCCTCGATGAACCCGCATGGATAGATAAGATATGCGAACATCTCACGGGAGACGTATATATAACTATCGACCTCGACGTGCTCGATCCTGCCTTTATGCCTTCAACGGGCACTCCGGAACCGGGAGGCGTCTCCTGGCGCGAGGTACTGAGGCTTGTCAGGGCGGTAGCGAAAAAATGCCGGGTCCGCGGTTTTGATGTTGTTGAACTCTCGCCTATTCGGGGACATGTCGCGCCCGATTTTCTGGCGGCAAAACTGATCTATCGCATCATGGGTTATCTGACCGTCTGATCGTAGATCCAGTATCTAGTGGTCACTTATGTTTGACGGTTTCGTAATACGGCCGGAAAGCCCGTTATGTCATTTCCTCCTTAGGGAGAAATATTGAAATAGTTAAAGATTTCTCGTCTCTTTATTTCTCGAAATGACAGAATTCGGCGTTTTACGGGTTCATCATGTTTGGCATAGGGGCGATCATGGACAGCCTGCAAGTCTCCTATATCTCGATAATTACGCCGGTTCTCGGCCTCTTTGTCCTCACCGGGCTGTCGTTTCTTGCCATCTTCCGGGGGGGGCGGAAGCCGATAAACATCCTCTTCGCCGTCATCTGCTTCATGGGGGCTCTCATCAATGCCGATGTGGCCCTGGTGAATGTCGTTCCCGACAAGAATCTCGCCATCAAGATTGACCGGTTAACTTACATGGTATTTATCTTCAGTCCCCCCGTCTATATCCAATTTGTTCATTATTTTCTGGGGATATCGAGGTGCCGCTGGCTGGAGTATCTGGCCTATGGTTTCAGCGCCATATTTTTGATCTTGACGCCCACGGACCTCTTCATCAAAGGATTTGCTCAATTTGATTTCGGAATCATTGCCCAGGCGGGCAAGGCCTTTCATTTCTTTACCGTCCTGGCAAGTTTTACCGTCTGTTATTGTCTCTATACTCTCTTTATGGGAATGAAGAAGACACGGGAAAACCAGAAAAAGAATCGCATCAAGTACATCCTTTGGGGATTGGGGCTCAGTTCGTTTCTCATTGCTCTCAATATCCTCCCCGTCAGCGGACTCAATGTTTATCCCCTGGGGAACTTCAGTTTTATCCCCGCCATTGTCCTGGCCTTTGGGGTGCTGAAATACGATCTCCTGGATATGGGGGCGGTAATCCGCAGAGGAACCATCTATTTCCTGCTCACCATCGTCCTGACTATCTTTTATGTTCTGATTATCGGTTTCTTCAATACCCTGTTCATCAGGAGTGGACAGACCCACCCCCTGCTGTTGCCATTTGTCCTCTCCCTGTTTATGGTCACTTTGTTTAACCCCATCCGGAAAAAGGTACGGATATTTATCGATCGACTCTTCTTCCGGGGAAAATACGACTATCAACGTTTATTAAAAGAAGTCAGTGCTCAGATGACAACGCTCTTGCGGATTGATGACGTCACTGATCTCCTGCTCAAATCGGTTGATGAAAATCTTCGGACCGACCAGGTAGCGTTACTGATTTTTGAGGAAAAAAGCAGTCGCTTGCAAGTGAAGCAGTTGGGAGGAGCCGCAGTCGATAGTTCATGGGAGGAAATAGATCATCAGCATCCGCTGGTTGCCTATTTGGAGGAGGTTAAGAGACCGCTGAGCGCCGCCCTGGTGAAATGTTCCGGATTATCGAATTATGAAAAAGCGGCCATTATCGATTTGATCAGGGCATGGAAATCGTCGCTGGTTGTGCCGATGCATTCCCAGGGGAGATTGATCGGCATCCTCGCTCTCGGACAGAAGAAATCGGGAGAACTTTTCGTCCACGAAGACATAGAGCTCTTATCCACCCTGGCCAACCAGAGCGCCACGGCCCTGGATAATGCCAAGATGTATAATGAACTGGAAAAGTTGAATCAGGAACTGGAAAGGAAGGTCGAAGAGAGGACTAGTGATTTGCGTCAGGCCCTTGCCGAGAAGGAAAGGACGCAGGAGCAACTTATTCAATCCTAAAGCCTCGCTGCCATTGGACAGCTTGTTGCGGGAACGGCCCATGAATTGAACAACCCTCTTGCCAGTGCCGCAAGCCTTTTACAGAACAGCGCCGAAACAATCAGCGAATGGCCGGAGACGTTCAGGGAGCGGGAAGAAGTAATAGATGATCTGACCTTTCCCCTGAAAGAGCTGAGAAGAGCCGGGGATATCGTCAGGAGCCTCCTGGGTCTTACCCGCCAGACCCAGACTTATGTAGAACCGGTCAATATCAATGTTGCCATTGATGACGCCCTGCGGGTTCTCCACAACCAGCTTAAGACCCTCCCCGTATCCATCGAGAAGAACTATGAAGAAGCACTGCCGCCGGTGGAGGGTAATTTTGCCAATCTGGGGCAGGTTTTCATCAATACAATCAAAAATGCCCTCCAAGCCCTAGAGGAGGGAAAAGGGGTGATCAGCCTCAAGACCAGTTACCGAAGGGAAACGGACTCCGTATTTTTCGAATGTCGGGATACGGGAGAGGGCATCCCGGCGGCCCATCTTAAAGATATTTTTAAACCATTTTATAAATCGAAACCGCTGGGAAAGGGAACGGGATTGGGATTATACATCTCTCACGAGATTATCAAGCGACACGGTGGAGACATCTCCGTTTCCACTGAACCGGGGAAGGGGTCGGTCTTTGTAATCGAACTTCCCTGCAAAAGGGGGGAAGGATGATCGTCCTGGTTGTGGATGATGAGGAAGGCGTCAGAAGATCGCTGAAAAAGGTCCTGGAGAGGGATCAATACGTGATTCTGCTTGCGGAAAACGGACAGGAGGCCATCGATCTGGTGCGGGCGAATAACCGCGATATTGAGACGGTTATCTCCGATTTCAAGATGCCCGGAATCACTGGCCTGGAGACGCTTATTGAAATCGGGAGGATAAATCCGGAAGTCACCCGGATCATCCTTACGGGATATGCCACCATGGAAAGCGCTATCGAATCCGTAAATGCAGGGATCGACGGGTTTTTGACCAAGCCCTTTGACAATACTGAACTTCGGGCGAAGGTGAAGGAATGCAATATCAAAAAAAGGCTGAAACAGTTCGTATCCGAACCCGTCCTCAATGAGCTGCAGCGGGATACGAGCGACATGTATCCAAGAAAACAGCAGCTAAGCGTACTTTTTGCCGATATTCGCGGTTTTGCCAGGATGGCGGAGAACATGACCCCAAAAGAGTTAGCTGAGCTTATCAATCGCCATTATTTTTCTCCCCTTGACCAGATTATTTATGACTATCGTGGGACTCTTGATAAACACATCGGGGACGGTATCATGGGCATCTTCGGGGCGCCGAGGGCCGAGGAAGACGACACGTTACGGGCAGTTACCGCCGCCGTTCACATGCGGGACGAGATGGGGAGAATAAACGGTTATCTATCCGGCCAGGGGAAACGGATCGTTGTGGGGATCGGCATCGGCACGGGGGAGGCAATGGCCGGCATCTTTGGGTCGGCAAAGAAAAAAGAATATACCGCCTTTGGACATCCCGTGAATATCGCCTCCCGCCTGGAGCACCTGGCCCGGGAAGACCAGATTCTTATCTGCGAGCGTACCTATGAACGGGTCCAAGATCTTGTCGAAGTGGAAAGAATAGGGGATTTTAACCTCAGAGGCATGGAGAAAGCGGTTGAGGTATTCAATATTATTGCCATGAAACGGAAACTCTGAAAAATAACTTGACTTTTTAAAAGGGGTGATCTAAAGAAGCAAGTTCAGAATGACGCAATGACGCGGGGTGGAGCAGTCCGGTAGCTCGTTGGGCTCATAACCCAAAGGTCAGAGGTTCGAATCCCCTCCCCGCTACCAAGAAACTAAGGGGGTTAGCGAAGCAGCTTAACCCCCTTAGTTTTTCTGTACTGCCCTGTATGCTATCCCTCATCGCCTATGGCACTCATCTATTATAGGAAATAAACTGTTGATTACCAGATGTTACAACAAACGATAACGACGCTCTTGCTTATCATGTAAATCCACTGCTGTCCAGTTCAGAGATAATTGCTCCGGCATCATCGTTACCGGCGGTGGCTCAAAGGGCTGGTCTATCCATGCCCACAAATTCCTGTACCTGAAGAGGTTATATCGCAACATCGCCACCAGGTTCGACAGCGACCACTGGAACAGGGATCGGAACTTCAGGTACTTCAGGGTTAGGACGGCAATCAATGCTGTCCAAATCTGGATGATAAGCGCATTTGGTGAAGTACCTACAAAAGTCTTGATCCTCAGGTTCCGCTTGATGGTCTTGAAAAAGATCTGTCGGGTAAAGGACTGGCGCGGTTCCTGGGCGTATTCCCGTCCCGTTTCCAGCTCCTCCCCATAGGAACTGCTCGTGAGGTTTTCCCTCAAGCAGCTCGCCCAGCAGTCTTCACCGAAATGGTTATGTATCCTGGGGATGCCAGCGGCCACTTTCACGAATACGCCTCCACATTTTGCAGGGGATGGATTTCCCAATCCAAAAACACCCCCAACCCCACGGGGGAATCGATCAGTCCGTCATGATGAACCTCATCTCTTGCGACTGGGTCCGGCGCCACCACAACATCATATTTTTCCGCGATGATGGTCTCGACACTGTAGACATTAACAATGGGCGGGTCCATATCCAGCAGTGTCGGGAAGGTCATCTCCCGGGCATCGGGAACCACGACATCGCCGAAGCCGACATCGATCTGCATGGGAATTCTCGCCTTGCCGAGCCATCCGTCGAACTTGATCCTTATGCCGGGATACTCCGTATGCTCCGCCATGGCCTCGATACTGAAATCGTCGAATTTATAGATCAGGCCGTCATCGATCGCCATACTCCCGATTTCTCTGATAAAACGCTCTACGGAGTTGATATTCCCCGGCATGAGGCCAGGGAAATCGATATCCCGCGTCGTTCTGGCCAGAGGGAGACCCATCCCCACCAGCAGCAGTCCACCCTTCAGGATGAATTTTCCTTTCAGGCGCGAATGGGATAAGCGGAAAAGGAAGCGTTCCAGACCATAGTTGGTCAATAGCGATTGAAAGGGTTTGCCGCTTTGGCGGGCCATGGATAAAAGCCGGTTTTTTATGGAGGCCGAGATATTCTTGACGGGAGCGCCGCTCATGAAACCATGGCCTCCAGATAGGGGGTGACCAGCTTTTCCACCTTGCAGAGCTTTGCGTATTCCATCAACTTGGCCGGGCTTGGCCCGCGTCGTTTGAGATATGACCTGGCCGCCTCCAATGCTACATCCATCCCCACCGCATCGCGCCAGTGGAAACAATCTATCACCGTCTTGGGTGCACTATAGATCCGTACTTCCTGTTCCATGATGAGATGGGTTTCAATTCCCTCGTGGAAACAGGAACCACTGAAGAAAATGACCCGGACCGGCGGGTATGATATCTTAGGTTTGCGGGCCTTCCGCTCCACGGCAAGCCAGATTTCATGCGGTATCTGGGTGGTAAGGCCATTGAAGGAAAGAGCGGAAATGAGGCAAATAACGCCGTGCGGGACGATCTTGGCTACATTGACGAGGTCGATTTCCATCGGCAGGTTTTCCATTTCGGCAAGCTGATAGACGCCGCGGGATAGAGAAACCATCGCGCCTTCGTCGCGAAGGCCGTATAGGGTTCTACGGTGAATGCCCTGACGGAAGGCCTCCTGAGTGCGAATGGTCCCTCCCCGGGCACGGATGATATCGATGGCTTTTTCTTTGGCGGTATTCATCGAGGGCATGGTACAAAAGCGTCGGCAAAAAGTCAAGTCTGCCGACGTTATTTGACCATAAGCGATTCTTTTTTTTATAAGGTCATGCCCCATGGTCAAACTTGGGTTTTTACAGTAGTTAAATGTCGGTGTTCATGATAATCAGAATCCGTAAGTCAGGAGGATGGCCGGGAATTATGCCTCGAATCTTGCTTCGATCTTGCAGTAATATTACAGTAATTTCCCGGAAAAAAGGGGGATTTTGGGGGTATAAAAAGAGATGTTCCGGGATAGACAAAACGCAACCCAAGTATTTAAACATAAAAAGTAATTTAATGATGTCGCTGTCTTGCCGATTCCTATGGTTCTGGGCCCATAACCCAAAGGTCAGAGGTTCGCATCCTCTCCCCGCTACCAAACAATTACAAGTGGTTAGCTGAAGCAGCTAATCCCTTTTCTGCATTTTGGAGCATGCTTCCACCGGATTTATGGGGAGCAACCTTCTATTTCACGCTGCCGTTTAATCCTTGTTAATCAGCTCGCCAATATAAATAGAAGGTGAAAAGCGGCATGATCGCCAACTTTACTGTCCATTCCGCGGCTTATTCCCTTTCCAGGGGAAAGGTCAGACTTGCGCCATACCAGCCTATTACTGATACGATGGGGATTAGAGCCAGCAACAGCATGAGATAGATGATTCTCTCTCCGGCAGGGGAAATGGCCACGGCGGGGAGGAAGGCGTGCAGGAAAAAGGCGGATAGGGAGACCGTAACGAGCAGGGCTGAAAAGAAGATCTTTATCCGAACAGGTCGCATAGGTCTGGCTTGATAGTTGATCCACCAGGCAAGAAAACCAGTCAGGGCAGCTGGTACGGAAAGGAAAATGCCGGCCCCCAAGCAGTGGAAGGCGGTCGTTTCGAACGCGTTCATATCCGTGGCCAGATAGATCAGATAGAAGAGTGCCGGCGATACCGAAAAAGCGATGGGAAAGTGAACCACCATGGGGTGGGGATGTCGACGCAGGAAGGGGAATCTTGCTATCAACGTTTCCAGGGGCTTGGGCAAAAACGTCACCTCCGCCGCTTCCTTTACATATAGAGTACCCACTTCGGGATACCGATCCAGCATCTCCGGGCCGTGAGGTGCGGCTTGAATATCGGCAGTAAGGTCGCGTCCCGCCGAGTGACGTTTCATATGTGACCCGGTATTCCACAATTTACTGTCACTGACATCGAATACCCTGTTTTTGTAGCGGGTGCCATCTTTATTCTATCCATGTAATCATCTTTCAGCAGCTTGAAGGAGCCATATGCTAGGGGAACAGTCAGGAGCCCCATTAGAATACTCAGTGACGTTAACCTGAAGTATGCACATAGGAGCATGGTTGCATAAGCACATGTCATGCCAGCAGCATATAATACAATAGCCTTTTTTCTTCCAACACGTGCCACAAGATTTAACTTGCCTGATTGGCGATCTTCCTCATAATCTGGTATCTCATTGATGATGATCATGGACCACATGAGAAATCCTGGCACCAGGGAAATCATGAAGGGTTCCCAGGCAATCGATCGGGTCTGCACCTAGAATGCACCGAGACAAATAACCGGACCGAAATTAATGAGGAGGCTGAATTCTCCGAACCCCCGGTAGCCATACCGTATGGGCGGCATGGTGTAAAAAACGGAAGAAAAAACGCCGATGGCAGTAAAGACCAGGACGGGCCAGCCCACCGCAATGGTCAGGTAAATTGCGATAATGGCCCCCACGAGGTAACAAAATATCGCTGCTGACAATACGTGACGCGTGGTAAGGAGTTCTCCCACCAGAACCCCGCTGCCACCGGTATAGGGATTCTTCTTTTCGCCGTGCAGACGATCTGCGGCATGGAGATAATCAAAGACATCATCCACCATGTTAAGACCTATATGGTGCAATGTTACCCCTGCAATGACCAGGGTAAAATACCATAAGTTGAATTCATGAAGTCTGGACCAGGCGACGATACTTCCCAACAGGGCCGGAAAGATGCTGGTGGGTACAAAATGAAGGCGAAGGGCCTGAATCCATATGCTCACGATGCCTGGGGGCCGTTCATATTTTCTGACCAAAATCATACTTAGCGGCATGGCACGTAACATCTGTTAATATATACTTAAAAATATTATTTCCACCCACAGGTCTTAAATGATGGCACCTAGCGGCATCGGCATGACAAATAGCAGGGCGTGCTTTGTAGCGCCGTTTTTCCTTACTTATATTTTTTTCAAATCCTCCTCATCCAAACTTAACTCACGAGCAAGATATGCAAGCGTCGCCCCGGTTTGCTCGATGACTTCCTGGAGATAGTCTTTCAGGCTTGCCTGTTTTTCGCAGGCGTCAAATGAATCCTTCAAGATCAAGGCAAGGCCGACGGACATTATCTTATACCCCTCTTTTGTTGTTTCCTTCTCACCTGCGCTTTCCGGGATGCCGAGCACCACGATTCTCTCATCAATAATACTGTACCGGATATTATGGGCCATAAGGCAATTGCTGAAGAGAACTTCCGCACCCGCCTTCATATACCGAACGCCCATCCGTAGCCGGTCTGGAAACTTCGGCAAGAGATACTTGATGCGTACCCCTTTTTTTGCTATGTTTTCAATTGCATCAACGATGTCATTCGTTGTCTTTATATCATCGCCGGAGGGGGACCTGCCGGTAATGCAGCCGATTAGCTCTTTTTTTGCCTCAAGCATCGAGTCCATGAGGGAGAGGAAGTATTCCTGTCGAGAAGGGACCCTTGTTGCCCTTCCCACTTCCCGGAGCAAGATGTCTCTTTGTTTTCTCTCACGGATGTTGAATATCAGAAGGGTAAAGGTACCGATTAATAGTATGGATTCAAGCACCAGTAGCCCTATCTCCAGAGTCATTGTCAAGCCTCCAAAGGCAATAACATTAAGCCCGTTGTTCATTTTGCGGTGATGCCGTTGCCGGTGTTTCCCCTGTCTCCCGCATCTTTTCTTCATACCAGAGATCATGGTTCTGCTGGGCCCAGACCGCATCAACGGAACCTGTCCACATAGCTTCGAAGACTCCTTCCATGCCTAAGGTCCCCATATAAATATGGCCCAACGAGACGGTGACAAACAATACCGCTACGGTCGCATGAATCACATGCGAAACCTGCATTATATAGCGCGTCTGATCCCAGATGGGAAAATCCAGCAGTATGCCGGTTATTCCCACTGTGCCTCCAAATAGGAATATGAGCCAGGACCAGCCCTTTTCCCCGGCATTGATCTTGCCTATATGGGGCCGCGGTCCACTGCCGATCATCCCGCCCATATTTTTTAACCAGTCAAAATCGATCTTCCGAGGAATGTTGAAGGGAAGCCACAACACAATTTCCGATACAATTCCGATGAGCAACAGCGGTCCACAATAGTTGTGCAGTATTTTTGATGCCCCCAGGTATCCGGATACAAGGGTATGTCCTAATAGCGGTATGAGTAAGAATCGTCCCAAAAGCAGGCTTAACCCGGTAATGGCCATAATTATGAACAGTCCCGCAGTATACCAGTGTATGATTCGTTCGTCCCGAGTGAAACGTATAATCTTTACTCCGGAACGCGGTTTTTCTAACTTTTCCTGACCAACGATTAAATAGAATACGGCCATACCGATCAGCGCCAAGATGATAATCCACGGAGAAATTCGCGTAATGATACCGTTACGAATTTCCCGCCAGTTCTCTCCTCCGTTCTGGATCAGGATTGTGTGTCCCTGTGCCGGTGTGGATGTATAAGCCGGGATTCCCGCTCTGATCACACGCCAGAAATTGGCGCGCGGATTGCTGGGATCAGAGCTGACCACCTGATAGTACATCACTCCGCCCAGAAGCGAGATGAGCACAGCAATGATCGCAAGACGTCTGACCGGCAGAAGTCTGTTTGTTGTTGTCATAAAGCCTCCTCCATTCAGCGATCGGTTTGTACGAGCTTGAAACGATCGATCAGTTCCTGCTGTTGCTTAAGCGCAGACACCGGATCTTTGGCCCCTTTGTACACGCCGGGCTCGTGCATGGTTGTGCTGCGGGGTTCGGGGGAGCATCCAGATAGTCCCGCGCAGGCAATGATTGCTAACATAATACAGCATTTTGGTTTCATGGATTTTTCCCCTTGCCTGATTTGAAATTATAAGCAGTTTCCCATCCCCATGTTTCGGGGCGGCTACCACGCTTCGTAATGCGCTGAATATATATCTCAGACACGATATTGCCGTCTCCGGCCAGCAGAGCTTTGGTGGCGCACATTTCTGCACACAGAGGCAATTTCCCCTCGGCAATCCGGTTACGGCCGTATTTTTTGTATTCTTCAACAGAATTATCCAGCCCCGGGCCTCCTGCGCAGAAGGTACACTTGTCCATTTTGCCCCGGACGGCGAAAGGGCTTTCTTCCGGGAATTGCGGGGCGCCGAACGGACAGGCATAGACACAATAGCCGCAACCGATGCACAAATCCTTATCATGCAGGACGATGCCGTCCGGTGTTGTATAAAAGCAATCGACCGGGCAGACAGCCGCGCACGGCGCGTCTGGACAATGCATGCAGGCCACGGAAATGGACTTTTCACCACTTTGTCCGTCCTTGATGGTGACCACATGCCGGCGGTTGATGCCCCAAGGCACGTCATGTTCGTTGTTACAGGCTGTCACGCAGCCGTTACACTCGATACAGCGCTCTGCGTCACAAAGAAATTTCATCCTTGCCATAATCTTCCTCCTTCTATGCTCGCGTTATGAAGCAGAGCGTGGCCTTGGTTTCCTGCATTTGGGTGACGGCATCGTAGCCATAAGTGGTGGCAGTGTTGCATGCTTCTCCCCGCACATACGGAGCTGTGCCTTCCGGGTAGTGGTAGTAGAGGCCCTTACCCTGGAACCAACCGCCGAAATGAAACGGGGTCCAGATCGTTCCTGGTCCCACCCGTCTGGTGATCATGGCCCGGACCTTGATTCGGCCTCCTTCGGCCCCCTCCAGCCATATATACTGTCCATTGGAGATGCCCGCATCGTTGGCGTCTTTCGGATTGACCTCCGCGAACATCTCAGGTTGCAATTTGGCGAGCCATGCATTGGAGCGCGTCTCCTCGCCGCCGCCTTCGTATTCGACCAATCGGCCGCTAGTGAACACGAGGGGATATCGTTTGCTGTGATCGACAGACTGGATCGACTGGTAGCGTGTGGGTAGCCGCCAAAAGGCCCTACGGTCCGAATAGGTCGGATATTTTTTTACAAGATCGAATCGTGGTGTATAGAGCGGCTCGCGATGCAGGGGAATGGGGTCCGGAGATTCCCATACCTGGCAGCGGGCCTTGGCATTGCCGAAAGGTGCACAGCCATGCTTGATGGCTACCCGCTGGATCCCGCCGGAAAGATCGGTCTTCCAGTTGCGTCCCTCGGCTTCCTTCTTTTCTGCCGGAGTCAGATCATCCCACCAGCCCAGTTTCTTCAGAAGTATATCGGTGAATTCCGGGTAGCCGCCCTTGATTTCCGAGCCTTGCAAATAGACACCTTCGGCCAGAAGGTTTTGACCGTTCCGCTCCGTTCCGAAATTTGCCCGGAAGACCAGTCCACCTTCAGCCACGGGTTTGCTGGAGTCATACAGGATCGGAGTCACGGGATGTTTCAATTCAGGAGTTCCCCAGCAGGGCCAGGGCAGGCCGTAATAATCACCGTTGCACGGACCGCCTTCGGCCTTGAGCGTAGTGGTGTTGAAGGTCTTGCGGTATTTGGCGTGGAGCTTGAGCCGTTCCGGGCTCTGGCCTGTATAACCGATTGTCCAGGCACCGCGGTTGATCTCCCTGAGAACGTCTTCGATGAGCGGCTCGTCATTGGCGACCTTGATATTCACGAACATTTCCTTTGCGAAACCGAGATTTTTTGCCAATTTGTATAAAATGACATGATCCGGGAGAGATTCGAAGAGCCGTTCGATGATCTTGTCACGCCACTGCAGGGAACGATTTGAGGCCGTGACCGATCCATACGTTTCGAATTGGGTTGCCGTTGGCAGCAGGTAGGTGTCGTTTTTACGGTCGCTCATTACTGCCATGTGCGTCGGATAAGGATCAGAGATCACGACCATCTCCAGCTTCTCCAGGGCCTTTTTCATTTCCACTCCGCGAGCTTGGCTGTTGCAGGCATGGCCCTGAAAGAAAACCGCCCGGATATTGTCCTCCTGGGAGAGGTTCTGCTTGTCTTCCCGCACGCCGTCGATCCAGCGCGAGACGGGAATGGCCGGGATATACATTGTATAATCCATTTTGCCGCCGCCGGAATCGTATTGCTGGCTCATGTCGAAGCGTGATTTCAGCCATTCGTAATCAACGGCCCATACACGGGCCCAATGTTTCCAGGCGCCCTCGGCAAGGCCGTAATAGCAGGAAAGGGTATGGGAATTCGGTCCCACATCGGTGGCACCCTGTACGTTGTCATGACCACGGAAAATATTGGCGCCGCCGCCGGATTTTCCGATGTTCCCCAGGGCCAGTTGGAGAATACAGAAAAGCCTCGCATTTTGGGTGCCGATATGATGCTGGGTGAGCCCCATGCACCAGACGATCGTTCCGGGCCGGTTTTCCGCCATGGTCTTGGCGATCTCATACATTTTGTCTTTGGGAACGCCGGAAACGTTTTCCACCACGTCGGGCGGCCAGTTTTGTGCCTCTTTGCGGATATCATCCATCGCCCAAACCCGGTGGGCGATATAATCCTTGTCTTCCCACCCGTTTTTGAAGATGTGCCAGAGCAGTCCGTAAAGAAACGGGATATCGGTGCCGGACCGTAGCCGTGCGTAAATATCGGCATGGGCGGCTGTGCGGGTGAAACGCGGATCCACAACTATCATCTTGGCGCCGTTCTCCTTGCCACGAAGAACGTGCTGCATGGCCACGGGATGCGCCTCGGCGGCATTGCTGCAGAGAAAAAGCATTGCCTTGCAATTGTGCATATCGTTGTAGGAATTGGTCATGGCGCCGTAACCCCAGGTACTTGCCACCCCCGCCACGGTGGTGGAATGGCAGATACGCGCCTGATTATCGACATTATTGGTGCCCCAAAAGGCGGCAAATTTACCCTGAAGATAAGCCCCTTCATTGCTTGCCTTGGAAGATCCGCAGATGAAAAGCGCATCCGGTCCTGATTCTTTCCTGACCTTCAAGAGGCGGTCACCGATTTCATCGATGGCCTGTTGCCAGGAAAGCCGCTGCCACGCGCCGTTCGCAAGCTTCATTGGATATTTCACACGCTTATGGCCAAAACCGTGGTCCCGCGCGGCGGCCCCTTTCGTGCAGTGGGTGCCGATATTAAGAGGCGATTCATAATCCGGCTCCTGGCCGGTCCATACGCCGTTTTGAATCTCGGCGATTATGCCGCATCCCACGGAGCAATGCGTGCAGATGCTCTGCCGGTATTCCGTCTGCACGTTCGGTTGCGGGAAATTTTTCTTTTCCTCGTCCGTGGCCTGCCGCATACACGATAGCGGCAAGAGCCCCATCAGTGCACCGCTTCCCAGCGTCACGATGCCGCGACGCAGAAATGTACGCCGGTCGATGCCTTTTTGAGACGCAGGTTCAGGGGCAGTCCGCTGTCGCCCTTTCTTTTTGAACGATTTCATGGATGCCATCCTCCCATCATGTTTGGCTGGTCGATCAGATTCTTGCCGTTTCGTAGTATTTCTTGATATGTTCCGTTAAACGATACCCTTGGGCGGATGATTCAGGTTGCGGCAAGGGCTCTTTCGATTTGGCAACAGACGGTCTCACCATCGTAGACAAAACGGTCAATCCGCCTGCAGTGATAAAGAATTGTTTATTTGCAACCCGTTGCAGATACTTGCTTTCGAATTCCATAAAACAGCTTCCAAATAAGCCGATCGTCCGATAGAATTGGGCGCTTTTTGCCGACTGCAGATCCTTAAAAAAGTCATCATCCAGGGGGCGATATGCCCCTGAAAGAACCTTGCCTGCGCTGCGTATGGGGTATCATTCGGATTCCGGGAGATGATGGCCATGATTTCACAGAGCGCGCCTGCATGATCTTCTGATTCGTGACAACCCCTTTGTCTCATAATTCCCAGTTCAATGAGATCTGAGCGCAAAGATGCCAACGGTGAGGACTGGATCATTTTTTCCCGGTACCATGATGCATAGGGCACCAGCTCGCCGCTGCCCAAGCCGACAAAAAGTTTATTGAATTTGCCCTCCAGTTCGGTATGGGGATAGTTGTGGACGGCTTGGCGAAGGACCCCGAGCGTATGATTCAGCTTTTCAGGGAGGGCTGAATCCCAGTGAAGGTTGCGCAATATGTTTAGAAGATCTTTCGAGGGCGCCTGCTCCAGAAGCGCGGCCAGCATTACATAACTATCCGTGCGGATGGCCGCATGGGCGGCAAGCCATTTAGGTGAATCCATCATTCTTGTCGTCGACTTCATGAATTCATGTCCTGAGAAGCAAGGGCATCTCTGGTGCGGCAGGTGCGGCACATCTGCAGACGGCGTAATTGCCTGTCGGCAACATACATCCAGTGGCCCGTGAGTTTGCTCTGTATGCGTTTGACCATGGCCTGCGAGGCAAAAGAGACGCCACATTCGATACAGCGGACCGGGTCGGATTCATTCAGAGCCACCGGGGTTGCTACTGTATCCGGGTCGCATAGCATCCGAGGCCGCAGGTGTATAGCCCCTTCGGGACATGTCTCTTCACACAGACGGCATTGGCGGCATTGGGATTCAAGAAATTCAAGGCTTGGTATGTTGTCCTTGGCGGACAGTGCTCCGGATGGACAGACAACGGTGCAGGCCATACACATAGTGCAGGTGGCGGAGTCGACCGTCACAGTGCCAAAGGGGGACCCCGCCGGCAGAGGTATCCATGGTTGTCGAACGCCGGATTGATTATAAAGATGCTGGGTTACCAGTCGGGTCAGTGTCCGCTTGTCACTCTGGGGAAAAACTATTGCCGAAGGGGAAAGGCCGTTGTCAAGACGCGGCTCTGAACCGGTTGTCGGGGAAATCATTTTTCCCGGCTGGGTGTTTTCAGGGGTGATAACGGTGAAACGGATTTTATTCTCCCGCATGCCGAGACCCTGCAGAATAGCTCGGCCCATTTGGGCCTGCCTGTATGCGGCCTCTCTGATCTCGGGTGGGTTTTGCGCGCCGCAGGCCACGATAACAGTACCCGCGCCATAGACAAGGGCGGACAGAAGCATCTCAAGTCCGAAATAGCCTATTTGTTTCCCTGCGAAATGAACCTCGCGGACATGATTTCCTTCGCCTATCCCAATGAATTTGTTAACATCAGCAGTTTCCAAGTCCGAGATCACCAAGGTCGGCGCAAGGGCGATGCTGGCTGACCGGTCCTCCAGCATGCGTCGTAGGACGCCCAGCAGTTCTTGCTGGGACGGGTGAGCCATTTGCATCGCATCCGCTGGGCAGACCAGGGCACAGCCGCCGCAACCCTGACAGCGATTATGATCAATGGAAATTGTCTGATTCACGGATTGGATGGCGTCAAAGGGGCAAACGGCAAGACATTGACGGCAGTCAAGTGTATGAGACCGGCCATGGAGACAACAATTATTCAAAAAAACCACAGATTGCGGCCGAGGAAATCGGCCTTCTTCTTCGATCTGCATCCCCATTTCCTTAAAGGAGTTCGTAGGATGCATACGGGGTGCGTAATGGCTCAGCGACGAGCCGCCCCCTGCACATGATAATATTCGTCCTTGGGGGTTCACAGATAACGGTGGGGCAGTATCAATGGTTGCTGTTTCATGAGCCTCTCCCTCAATTTCTTGCGAGGGAGATGCATTAGCCACCGCCGCATCAACGACGTTTCTCCCGCTCAGGCGCTCTTTTTGATGGCGCATGTCCGCGGTGACAACACCTTCTAATGATTGGAAGGTTCGATAGTTTCCGGAATAGTCGTTCAGATCGTCTATATGGTTGAACTCGGCTGAATGGAAGTTTATCGCGATGCCTACTGCCGCCTCATGCGCGGAGGGCGGAGTCGCCACTGTTTCCTCGGTTATGGCGGAAGCTGACTGATTAAAGTATGATGGGATTGTCTTTCCTTGCATGAAATTTCCCATTCCAGCTTCTTTTCTGCACATTTTTTTCTTTGATTAGCAGCTAATTCTGACCCACGAACCGTTTCAGTAAACCCGGAGAAAATATCAACCAACTAATGTATTTTAGCAGATTAAGGGCTTTGGGGCAATTGATTTTCGAATACAGAATTTATTCTTAACCGACAATCAGCAATTCCCTGATTTATTGCTTCCCAAAAGCTGACTATGGCTAAGGGAAAATCCTACATCCATGTCGGATTGATGAGCCTTGATTATCTGTAAGTAGCTTATTTGCTAAAATAAACATACTTAATCGGTGGAGGAGGTTGGGTGTTTCCGCATTATTGAAAAAACACGAAATATGGGCAGGTAGAGGCAAGAACGCCCTCCCCGAACAAAAGTAGGGACAGTTCCGTTTCCTCCGGATTTCTATCGCCTCGCGCTAAGCAATGTCCCGACGACCCTTTCCAGATGTTTTAACGTATTGCATTCCTGCAATAGATGGCAATAAGGTGCGTAGGTCTTGATCTCGGAATCGCCGGTGCCCCAGAAAGGTTTGGTCTCGGGGTTAAGCCAGACCAGCCGTTTGCATCTTTCCCCGATGGCCTTGAGGACCTCGGCGCGAGGAGGATTGAAATTGTTTCTCGCGTCCCAGAGGATGATTACGGAGGTATTTTTGGTTACCAGGTGCAGGTGGTGATCCCGGAAGTTGGTGAACATGGTGTTGTAATCGCTTTTTCCCCTGATAATCGGAAGGCTCGGATCGGTCGTGATTATTGACAGGGCCTCTTCGATGGTGTGCCTGTCGAAGATATAGCTGGCATCGATCATGTTCGAATAGAAGATAAAGGTGTGAATCTTGCCGATTCGTTTATTGAGGCCGTAAATAAAAAGCAGTAAAAAGCGTACTGTCCGCAATACGGAGCGGCTGATGTCGCAGATCACGATTACATCGGGACGGTTCTCTTTTTTCTTTTTCCACAGCGGGGCAAATAAAAAACCGCCATAGGAAACACTTTTTCGCAGAGTTTTTTTGTAGTCCAGCTTGCCGCGGTTTGCCGTCTTCAGTCTTCTCGAATGTCTGTCTTCGAGCTGCCTGATGAGTTTCTGAATCAGCCCGTCCATCCTGTGAAAATGGCGCAACTCGATTTGGGACAGGGGCGTCGTTTTCAGAAATTGGTCTTTGGAATCCACGCCGTCGGCGTTAAGCTGAAGCTGCTGCTCCACATACTTTTTTACGGTTTGCGCCAGCTCGTCCCGGCCTTTTTCCAGCAGCTCCGCCGTCTGCTGGGAAAGCCCCGCTCCGGTGGAGTTTTTTATCTGCGCAACCATCGCAACCATCGCCTCCATGCCCGGCATGCCCATTTGATTCAGGATCTTCATGGTGAAGAGGCTTTTTTGCATGGGATTTTTTATGGAGGAGACATTCGCCATCCGGCCGGCCTCCGTCATCGTCATGGCAAGTTTTCCCTTGTCATCCTTTAAGACAAGGGCGGAAAGAGGGTCTTTCAGGGCTTCTGCGTGTGCTTCCGGATTGAAGGTGTTTGCCTTATTTGGGGGTTGAAGGAAAAAAATTGTCGAAACAGGAATCGAAAATGTTCTTTTCGGCACGGCTATTGGCAAGCGATGCAGACAAGGCCTCTTTAAACTGGCGGCGATTATCAGAGCCTATGAGCTCCGCGGCCTTTACCGCATCGAGACTTTCTTATATAGATATCCTCACGCCCGCCTTGCGCAGGACGGTTATAAAATCTCCTAAAGTGCCTTCCACATCATTCTCCCGCCATGCCGGCGTCATCCTTCAGCGCCGAGACCGTTAATCCCGTAACAAAAGAGATGCTCGGCAGGATGGAAATGACAATGGCCTTGCTGCTTAAATGTGCCGCCTGGGACAGATCCTGAGCTGTTTTTTTTGCCGATGCCTTTTCCCGCGATTCTTCAAGGGTAAGATCTATTTCAATTTCCTGCCGATCATTTTTTATATATTTGCTGTAATCGGTGGCAATCTCCTGCAAGATTGGCAAAGCTTTCTGTATGGTATTTACGAGGGAACCAACATAATAACGGCGAGGCAGGGCGAATTCTCCCAGATCGCGCTGCGCTTTCGCCGCCCGGAAGAAATTGGCATGATTACCTTCCAAACGAAGCTTGATATGATAATATACTGAATGGTGCAAGACAACGAAATTGTCATTATAGATTTCAAAATCGGCGAGCAACCCGATTCCCCGGCAGTGCCTGAAGTTTGTTTCCAGATTGCAAAGCGGAATCCCGGGCTGGACCGGCAGGTATAGCTGCGGATATGCATTGCGGAAAAGCTTGGATAGCTCGGAAGCCTTAAAGCCCTTTAACTCTGGATTACGAGCAATTTCCCTTTCCAGATAGTCATTCAAAGTGTCCTGCCCATCAAGCAGAAATCCGAGCTGGTAAGATCCCGGCTTTGCCAAATCCGGCTGTTGATAGACCTTAGCCACCTGTGTCCCGGTCTTTGCCGCGCAGCCGAACATGAAACATGAGAGCAAACTAATCAACAACAGCAGCCTGATTCTTTTGATATCCTGGATCCTCCCCTCGATTGACGAAAAAGTCCTTTTATGACAGGATTATAGGACCATCTCAATGAGATGGGGGCCCGGTTCAGCGATCGCCCGTTGCAGTTCCTCGGCGAGATCTTCGGCCGTGGTTACCGATACGGCCGGTACTCCCGTACTCCCATCCCCTGGCTGACGCTAACCCAGTCGAGGGCGGGGCTCCCGAGGTCGCTTAGTGACAGGGATTTCGGTCCCGGCGCGGCACACCCGGCCCGCATCATTTCCATTTGCAGGATGAAATAACTCCGGTTCGAGCAGATCAGCGTGGTTACATTCAAGTCTTCTCTGGCCTGTGTCCAGAGGCCTTGAACGGTGTACATGGCGCTGCCGTCGGCCTCGATATTGATAACGGCACGGTCGGGACAGGCAACGGCGGCCCCCGTCGCGCAGGGAATGCCCTGGCCTATGGCCCCCCGGTGATGGTGATGAAACTGTGGGGCGCCACCGTTGCCGCTTGGGGATAGTATGCAAAAGTCGACGTCAGGCCCTCCTCGACAATGATGGCATGATCCGGCTGCAGCGCCGCAAGGACGGTGGAGGCCTGCTTGGCGGTCAGCTTCCCCTCGGGGATGGCGGGTCGACCATAGATAGAAACCATTTCCCGAAGGTCATTTTCCGCGCGCGGTGCATGGAGGGCGTCCGCCAGTACTTCCAGGGCAACGGCGGCATCCTGGCCTTCCCCGGCGATACGTAGCTTGCGGCTGTCCGGAGCCAGGAGATAGCTTGCCCCATTTTCATATCCGAAGAAGGCGACGGGTTCCCTTGCCCCGGCCATGATCACTGCATCGTATGGAGAGAGCGCCGCTATTGCCTGTTCCGGGAAATAGGGAACCCGCGGCAGGAAGGGCAGACCGGCGCCCCGATCCATATATGCCGGAAACGTGACGGACATCAGGTCGCACCCCGTCGCCGCTTTGATGCGGGCGGCGGCATGGAGCCCCCTTTTTCGCAGGGCCTTGCCATCCATAAGGACCAGGGCTTTTCTTGCCGACCTCAACAGCCCGACGGTGGCCTCGATACGATCAAAATCTATCGGTGTATAAGATACCCGCGGCGGGGTAACCGGATCTTCACTGCTCTGCAGCCACTGGTGGTCGTGGGGAACGATAAGGCTCGCTATCTGACCATGGAGGGCGGCCTCGACGGTGTCGGCCATGTCCCGGGAAATGCTTTCGGCATCCCGGCTGGTACAAAGCCATCCGGATACTGTTTCCGCCAGTCCCTCAATATTCATGGCCAGCGGTGCATTCGCTTCCAGGTGCCAGGAGGCGTGATCGCCGATGACATTGACAAGGGGTGTCCGGGCGCGGCGCGCATTGTGCAGATTGGCGATACCGTTGGCAAGGCCCGGTCCCAGGTGGAGCAGGCACATGGCCGGATATTCCCGCATGCGTCCGTAGCCATCCGCCGCGCCGGTGCATACTCCTTTAAAGAGACCCAGAATCGGCCGCATGCCGGGTACGGCGTCAAAGGCCATTACGATAGGCATTTCGGTGGTGCCTGCATTGGCGAAACATATTTCGATGCCGCACGCAACCGCCGTCTTTACAAGTACTTCCGCACCATTCATGGTTGTTCTCCTCTCCCCAAGCGTTTATCATTCACCTTGAGCTTTTTCCAGAATCTCACCGATGAGTCTTGCCGTCTTTCCCGTGAGGACCCGGCAATATTCGTATTTATCGCTTCCCCGGTAGCCCTTTGCCTGATTGAAATCCGTCCAATCCCCGTCGACAAGGTCACGGCATAAAATCTTGTCATCCGTAATTCTCCCCGGAATCTTTTCATGAATATGCGGCAGGATTTCCACATCGTCATGTCTGCCTGCGTTCCCGCTTCAGCTCGGCCCGAAAGCAATCCGATGGCCGCCAGGCCGCCGATAACGCCGCGGCATCCTTCACCATGGGCGCCCAAACCGCCGCCGAATGAGTCCATCGCCCTGATCAGGTCAGTGTTTTCAATCCCAAGCTTTTCCTGCCCGACCGCAAGACCGCCTGACTTCAATGCAAGCCTTCGCTGAAGATCCGCATCGCTTTCTCCTGCATTTCCGCGGGGTCCATAGCCAATCTTCTTCCCTGAATGGCCAATCTTGAATATGGGAAATCTGTTACAAAGAAATAGCTCCGTGTCAATGTTAATTTATTTCATTTGGCTTATGGCGTTGGAAAAATATGCCCCCATACACAAGGGGACAACGCTTATCCCTTGACATTGGTCGCTTATCTCCTTATAAGCGACGAAACTGTGGGGATTATCATTGTCAATATCTCGTAACCATGGCGAAAAAAGACAAATATACTTTCAGTTTCTGGGAGAAGATGCTCTTGCGGCTGGGTCCGCCTCTCGGCGCCCGGTCTGTTATCGCCTGGAATCGCTCCTGCCGGGTCGTGGCGCGGGAAGATGAGGACCGGGAGTCATCAGTTCTGAACCGTTGCGGCGGATGCATATATGCGACCTGGCATCAGCGGATGTTCTGGTTTTTTTACGACTTCGGCTCCCGTCACGTAACCATGATGATCAGCCGCAGCAAAGACGGGGAATACGCAAATGCCTTGGCTCTTCGCCTCGGCTTCTATTCCGTCCGGGGGAGCAATTCCTTCAACGGCCGGGAGGCCATGAGCGAGCTTATCGAACTGCTTAAAAAGCGTCAGGGTTACAAGGCCGGGATGATAGCCGATGGTCCCACCGGCCCCCCCCCGCCTCCTCAAAATGGGTTCGATCAAGATTGCCGAAGAAACGGGTCTGCGGATTATCCCGATGATGTACGGCGCCAAGCCGCGTATCGTCTTTAAATCCTGGGACCGGTATTTCCTTCCCTTGCCCTTTACCGATATTGTTGTCCTTCACGGGGAGCCCGTATTTGTCCCCCCGGACGCCGATGAAGAGGAATGCGAGCGTCTGCGCCGGTTGGTCACCGATCGCATGAATGACATGGCCGACCGCTGCGACTCCTGGTGGGGCGGGGAACCGCTGGGCAAACCCGGCTTCGATCTTCCCCTGAAAAAGTGATCAAAACGCCATTTAGAATTTGAATTCTATCACTTTCACCTGAAAATTACTCAACAACTAAAAGAAATCATGGCATTTATGCTTTCCCTCCCCTTCAAGAAGAGGGTTAGGTTGGGTATGCGCCGCATTTTCATCTCCCTTGGTGACGTCAAGCCGTCATTAGGGTCTGGCTGGTATCCTTCAGTTTCGGTTAGCGAATGAGGAAACGATTAGCGGCGCTGGAAATGCTGACAGCCGATGCCCTGACGCCGAGGCCATCAATAAAAAAAGAACATTTCCGAAATGAGGCGTCCATGTTATGGTACCGCCTAAAAAAAGGACAGGATTTGAAGATGGAGGTTGCTAAACCCGCTAAACAGGTGAAAATATACACGGATGGCGCCTGCCTGGGAAATCCCGGGCCAGGAGGATATGGGGTGGTGTTGCTTCACGGGACACTACGGAAAGAGTTGTCCGGTGGATTTCGCTTGACTACGAATAATCGGATGGAACTCATGGGGGCGATTGTGAGCCTCCAATCCTTGAAAACGGCCTGTGAAGTTACCCTGTTTACAGACTCGCAATATGTGGTAAATGCCATGAGCAAAGGCTGGGCGCGGCGCTGGCGGCAGCAGGGCTGGATGCGGAACAAAAAGGAAAAGGCCGTGAATCCCGATCTTTGGGAGGTGCTCCTCAATCTGTGTGAGTGCCACCGGGTGACCTTCGTCTGGGTCCGGGGTCACGCCGGCGACCCGGAAAATGAACGCTGCGACGAGTTGTCAAAGGAGGCGGCATCAGCGAGAGGCCTGCCTCCGGATAAGGGCTATTTACCGTAATTACGAAGCCGTTAACGCTGCTTTTATACAGCGAAATGGGTCAGCGGCGTCTTGCCGATGGGATAGACGTTAAAGCCGATCTCAAAGCACTGCTTGTGGTCGAGAATATTTCTCCCGTCAAAGATAAAGGCCGGTTTGTCCATCTGCGCAAAGATCTTTTCATAATCGAGGGAGCGGTAGAGATCCCATTCCGTCATGATGGCAAGGGCGTGGCAGCCCTTGGCTGCCTCGTAGGGGTCTTCTACGTAATGAAAGGCCCCGTCGATGCCGGCGAGGTCCAGGCGGGCATTGCCCAGGGCCTTGGGGTCGGATATGACCACCTCGGCCTGTTCCTCGGCGAGACGTCTGGCGATAAAAATTGCGGGACTCTCCCGGGTGTCCCCCGTGTTGGCCTTGAAGGCGAATCCCAGGAGGCAGATGCGCTTTCCCGCCAGGGTGTTGAACATGGCCGTCAGCATGCTCATGATAAAGCGTTCCTGCTGGTAGACATTGATCCCGACGACCCGTTCCCAGTAGTCGGCGATCTCTTCGAGGCCGTAAAACCGGCAGAGATAGACAAGGTTAAGGATATCCTTTTTGAAACAGGAGCCGCCGAAACCGATGCTCGCATTGAGAAACTTGGCGCCGATCCTGCTGTCCATGCCGACGGCGCGGGCTACTTCTCCGACATCGGCTTCGGTTTTTTCACACAGGGCGGAGATGGTGTTTATGGATGATATTCGTTGGGCGAGGAAGGCATTCGCCACGAGCTTGGAGAGTTCGCTGCTCCAGATATTGGTCGTGAGGATTCTCTCTTGCGGAATCCAGCGGGCGTAAATCTCCACAATGGCGTTTCTCGCCTGCCGCCCCCGGTCCGTTTCCCGGGAACCGATGAGGACGCGGTCGGGGTTTTCCAGATCCAGAATCGCCGATCCTTCCGCCAGGAATTCCGGATTGGACAGGACGTCAAAGGAGAGGCCGTTGGCCTGGCTGTTCAGGATTCTTTCCATGGCCAGTGCTGTCCTGACGGGGAGGGTGCTCTTTTCAATGACGATTTTGGAGGAATCGGCGTTCTCCAGGATCTGGCGGGCCGTTTTTTCCCAGTACTGGAGGTCGGCGGCCATGCCGGCGCCGGCGCCGAAGGTCTTCGTCGGCGTATTGACGCTGACAAAGATGATGTCGTGGTCGCGGATGGCCCCTTCCACATCGGTGCTGAAAAAGAGATTCTTTCCCCGGGTTGCCCGGACCAGAGCATCCAGGCCGGGTTCGTAGATGGGCAGATTGTCGGAGTTCCAGGCCACGATGCGCTGGGGATTGATATCGACGACCGTAACCAGGTAATCGGGGCACTTGTTCGCAATCATGGCCATGGTGGGTCCGCCGACATAACCGGCGCCGATACAAAGAATAGTTTTGTTCATTTCGTTATTTCCCATCCTTGATGAAATTGTCCTCTATATGCCCGGCAATCGCCAGGCAGGCGGTCAGCCCGGGGGAGCGGCCGCAGTTGCTCTCCTCACGAATAATAAAATCCATCACCCGATCGCCGGGGCCCTGAATTTTGGGACGAATGCCGCTCATATCCGGATCGAGGGCCGCGGTGTCAAATCCCGGCAAATATTTTCGGATTGCAGAACCGAAGGCGTCTTTACAGTCTTCGTCAACGTGGTACAGATTGAGAGCGGCTTTACGGGGCCCGTCTTGGCCGTTTTGATCACCCGACAGACAAAGGATTTCCTCCTTGTCCAGATAGCGGCTGTCCGGACCGAACCGGACCCGGCCGCTCAGATCCAGGGTGGCGTGGATGCCGAGACCGACGTTGTTTTTCATCGGTACGGGGTAGACAAGACGTTTTAGCCTCGGGGCGGGGGAGGCGCCGAAATAGTTCCCCTTGCATGGGTTCAGGCGATATCCCCGGGCGTCAATGTCAATTCCCGCCCCGGCGGCAATTTGATCGGCATGGAGCCCGGCGCTGTTAATCACGGTTTTTGCCCGGATCCGGTACTCCCCGTTATTGATCTCCAGGTCATAGCGGTTACCTGCAAACGCGATGGCCGTGACCTTTGTCCGGCACGACATTACCGCCCCCTTGTCCTCGGCCGTGAAGAGCAGCGACTGCATGAGGCGATGGGAATCAATGATGCCGGTGGTCGGAGAGAGCAGGGCGGCCGGTGCGGAAACCTCCGGTTCCAGAGAGAGAAGCTGCTTTTTCCCCAATAGCTCCAATCCGGGAACGCCGTTTTGTGCTGCCGCGGATTGGATGGTTTCCAATGACCCTGCCTCTTCTGCTGTGGTGGCGACGATGAGCTTGCCGATGGCCGTATGGGGACATTGTGCTTCCCGCACCAGGCGTATAGCAGGCGGTTGCCCTCCACACACAAACGGTTCTTCAGGAAATCCCGGGGGTAATAGATGCCGGCGTGGATGACCTCGCTGTTTCGCGAACTCGTTTCCTTACCGAAGCCGTCATGTTTTTCCAGGATCGCCAGTTTCCGGTCCCGGCGGGTGAGCTGTTGGGCGACGGCAAGGCCGACAACACCGGCGCCGATGATGACTACATCGAAGGTCAGGTCCGGGGCAGTTCTCATGGGGCGGTCGGGGCGCCTTTAAAGTACTGAATTGTCTTGACGAGGCCATCGGCAAGGGGTATGCGGGGTGTCCAGTTGAGTAGCTCATTCGCCTTGGCGATGTTCGGCCGGCGCTGGGTCGGGTCATCCTGGGGAAGGGATTTGAAAACAATCCGGGAAGATGATCCCGTCAGGCGGATGACGTTTTCGGCTAATTCAAGAATCGTAAATTCCGATGGATTGCCGATATTTACGGGACCGATGATGTCGTCGGCTGTCGCCATCATTCCGATGATTCCCTCGATCAGGTCTTCGCAATAGCAGAAGGAACGGGTCTGTGACCCGTTGCCATAGACCGTGATGTCTTCCCCTCTGAGGGCCTGGACAATAAAATTGCTTACTACCCGGCCGTCGTTGACGGCCATGCGTGGACCATATGTGTTGAATATTCTGACAATTTTTATCCTCACGCCGTTCTGGCGATGATAATCCATCATCAGACACTCGGCGGCTCGTTTCCCTTCGTCGTAGCAGCTTCTGACGCCGATCGGGTTCACCCGTCCCCAGTATTCCTCCGGCTGGGGGTGGATCTCCGGATCGCCGTATACTTCGGAGGTCGATGCCTGGAGGATCTTTGCCTTGACCCGCTTGGCCAGCCCGAGGGTGTTGATGGCGCCCATGACGCTGGTTTTGATGGTCTTGATGGGATTGTACTGATAGTGAACCGGCGAGGCGGGACAGGCGAGATTGTAGATTTCGTCAACTTCCAGGAATATCGGCTGGATGATGTCGTGGCGGATGAACTCGAAGTTGGGGTGGCCGATGAGATGACGGATATTGTTTTTACTGCCCGTATAGAGATTGTCCAGGCAAAGGACGTCATGTCCTTCGGCAAGGAGCCGGTCGCACAGATGGGACCCGAGAAACCCCGCGCCGCCGGTAATAAGAATTCGTTTCATATTCATATGGTAATCTCAATAATTTTGCGATATATAATTCGCCGCGTTTTTGCTGTCAAGACAATTCGGGCTTTAAAGTCGATTGGATGGTGATTCAAAGTGAGGACTTTTTGCGAAGGCGGCAAAGGGAATGGACCAGGGATGCTTTACATTGTGGCAACACCGATCGGCAACCTGGAGGACATCACCCTGAGGGCCATCCGGATTTTAAAAGAGGCGGACGAGATTGCCGCGGAGGACACCCGACATACGAAGAAGCTTCTGAAAGCGTATAATATCGATACTCCCATGACGAGCCTTTATGACGCCGTGGAAAAGAAAAGGAGCGGTCCCCTGATCGGGAAGATGGTGTCCGGAAAGGATATTGCCTACGTGTCCGATGCGGGAACGCCGGGAATATCGGACCCCGGTTTCCATCTCATCAGCGAGGCAATTCAAGCAGGGATCCGGGTGGTTCCCGTTCCCGGCGCATCAGCGGTTGTTGCGGCCCTGAGCGCCTCGGGGTTGCCGATGCAGAACTTTGTTTTTCACGGTTTTTTGCCCGCGAAGATCATGCAGCGCCGGGATATCCTGAGTAGGTGCGAGGCAGAGAAGCGGACTATGGTCTTTTATGAGTCGCCCCAAAGACTCAAGGCCTGTCTGAAGGATATCCGGGAGATCATGGGCTCGCGCCGCCTGGTGGTTGCCCGGGAATTGACGAAGATTCATGAAGAATTCATCCGGGGAACAATTGATGACGTTGTTAAGGAACTGGAAGAGAGGGTCGTCAAGGGAGAGATTACCTTGATCATCGCGGGCAGGACGGATAGTGCCGGTGACTGTTCTGATGACGAGATCCTGGGCAGGCTTACGGAATTGGCGGGCGACCCCCTGCTCAGCCTGCGGGACAGGGTCCGGTGCGTAGCTGAAATGACGGGATGTTCTCGAAAAAAGATATATCAAATTGCATTAACAGGCAAATTTTCTTGAACTATCCCGGTGGGTATGGTAGCAGGGGCGGTAAAAGTGAGGGAGGCAGCGATATGAGGGAACGGGCCATGCGGCCGGGAGAAGAAATCTATGATCTTGTTGATGTCGTTGAAGAAGGAAGTAGGGATTTTGTCGATATTCCTGAAAAGAGGACCAGAGTCGCCCTGGTGAATCCAAATATCCAGGAAGAATTGATCCAGAAGGTGATGGAAACAACGGAAAAGGTGGCAAGAGAGATGTTCCCCGCCATTGCCGAACGGATCATCCGGGAAGAGATTGATAAACTCAAGCAATAAATGATAATTATTTCGTCATGCAGGACGCACGTCGACGGGAAACGAAGAAAGGCTATGCCTCATTATAAAAGCAGACGTATTTTAAAATATTACCCCTTTATCTTGATCCTGCTGACGTTTCTGGTGTCAGGTTGCGCCAAGAAAATTCCCCACCTCCTCACGCCGGAGTTTGAAAAAAGAGGGATAAGATTGATTGCCGTCTTTCCCGTAGCGAATCAGTCAAAGAATATGGAAGCTGCAAGCCTGTTTCGTGACAAGGTACTGGAGGCTGTCTATTTCAAGGGTTATCCGAAGATCCCTCTTAATGTTATTGATGAGAAGCTGTCGAAATTATATAAAGATTATCAGCAGCCAAACGTGGAATCAATTCCACCCAGGAGCGTGGGTGGAGTCCTCGGCGTTGACGCCGTCCTTTACGTTAACCTCCAGGAGTGCGAGACATCATTCGTTCTTCTTGCTGCCAAGACATCCGTTACTGCGACTTTTGACTTGCGGAGCGCCCGCACGAATGACAGCCTGTGGAGCACCAAGTACAGCGTTACGGAAAGAAACTTCGAAATTACCAAGGAACGGGTGAAGATGAAGAGCTGCCAGGTCTTTGAACCGGCCATGGAGGAAATTTTGGATCAGGTAATGGAGACCCTTCCCCTGGGACCGGATGGATAAAGTAAGAAGGTAAGGAGGCCGTTAATGAAGAGAAAGCTGATCTTTTTGCCGTTGCTGTGGGCATTAATCTTTATGTCTTCCGGCGACCTCCAGGCCAAGAAGTCCTTAAAAGTCAATATTGGCGAGGGCGAGGCCCGTATCGGTTATCTCGATGGAACGGTCTGGGTCCTGCCGAAGGGAACGCAGGGGTGGCGAGTCTTGCATCTGCAAGATATCCTGCGGGGAGGGGATGAGGTTGCCGTCGGGAGCAAATCACGTCTGGAGATGATCTTCCCGGACCAATCACGCCTCCGCTTTGCCGATGATACGCGTTTCACGATTCTCCAGGCCGGAGATGAAAGCGCTCCGGATGTCAAGGTCCATCTCGCCGTCGGACGGACTTGGGCAAACGTGAGCAAATCCTTGGGGATCAAGAGAAAGTTTGAGATTTCCAGTGATAATGCCGTTGCCGGGGTGCGCGGCACGTTATACAGGATGAATGTCGATCAGGATGCCTCGGCGCTCGTCCGTGTCTATGACGGTGAGATAGCGGTTTCCGGGGCGACGAAGCCCCTGAAGGCCCCCAAAGCCATCGGTCCTCCGACCAAGATCGCCGGGCCAACGAAAGTCACCATGGAAGAATGGACGGTGATCATCAGATCGAGGCAACAGATCACTGTCGGTCCGGACGGAGCGGCCTCCAAGCCGAGAGAGTTTACGGAGCAGGAAGACCGCGACGAATGGGTCGACTGGAACAAGGCCAGAGATGCGGAACGTTAATGGATGCCGGACGTCTGAACATCCCTAATGCCCTCACGGTGATGCGAATCATTTTTGTTCCCGTGATTGTAATCCTGCTCATGCAGGGTGAATTCTTCAAGGCATTGATAATATTTGCTTTGTCAGGGATATCTGACGGTTTGGACGGTTTCCTGGCCCGGATACTGAACCAGCAAACCGAGTTGGGCGCCTATCTTGATCCGATTGCCGACAAGGCCCTCATCATAAGTTGTTTCGTGACCTTGTCCATCAAGCACATCATTCCGGGCTGGTTGAGTGTAATTGTGGTGAGCAGGGACTGTATCATCCTGCTCGGCGTCGCGGTTTTAGCCACCATGTCCGTCTCGTTCAAGATCCGTCCGACGATGATAAGCAAAATGACAACAGTATTACAGCTTTTGACCATTTTTCTTGTTTTGGCCGTCCATTTCCTGTCTCTCCAGGGGCATTTGAAGGAGGTTCTTTGGGGATTTTATGTTGTTACCGCTATCTTGACGATTGCCTCCGGGCTGAATTATATCTTTAAAGGCATTCGTTTCATCAATTCGACGACATGAAATAGTGATATTTGCCTTGACATGAAAGGTTTTTCCTGTTAGATGGATGTCCCGTTCGCAAAGAGAAACATCATAGGCACGTAGCTCAGGGGGAGAGCGCCATCCTGACGCGGTGGATGTCCAGGGTTCAAATCCCTGCGTGCCTACCATGACATTCAGAAAGGGCATCAGCGAAATTGAACGTGATGCCCTTTCTTTAATTATTGTAAAGGTAGCATGATGAGTGAGATAAACATCACCTGGCCGGACGACAGTCGGGGAACTTTCCCCGCAGGGATAACGATCAAAGACGCTATCGGCGCGTGGAAACCAGCTGTTTTGAGTTCCACCGTGGCGGCAAAGGTAGATGGAGCGCCCGTAGACCTGGGGTTTCCCCTTCATAAGGATGCTGTCGTCGAACCGATCGATGCGGCAACGAAAGAGGGCCTCGGAATCCTGCGCCACAGCACGTCCCACGTCATGGCCCAGGCTGTTCAGGATACCTTCCCCGGGGCAAAGGTGAGCATCGGTCCTTCCATAGAGGAGGGATTTTACTATGATTTCGAGTATGAAACTACCTTTACCCCCGAAGACCTTCAAAAGATAGAGCAGCGGATGCAGGAAATTACGGCCACAGACGCCACCTTTTCCCGCCGCGAGGTTTCCCGGGAGGAGGCCGTTGCCCTGTTCAAAGCAAAAGGTGAATCCTATAAGGTCGAGCTGATCAACGATCTGCCGCCGGAAGTAAAGACCGTAAGCCTTTACTCGCAGGGGAAATATGTCGATCTTTGCCGAGGGCCGCACCTGCCGTCCACCCTGATGATCAAGGCCTTCAAGCTTCTCAACGTCGCCGGCGCCTATTGGCGGGGGGATGAGCGCAATAAGATGCTCCAGCGGATTTATGGAACCTGCTTTGCCACCCAGGAAGCCCTGGACGATTATCTCCGGATGATTGAGGAGGCGAAAAAGCGGGATCACCGCCGTCTCGGCAGGGAACTGGATCTCTTCCAGATGAACGACGAAGCAGGACCGGGACTGATCATTTTTCATCCCAAAGGGATGCTGCTCGGATACATCATCGAGGAATGGGAGCGTAAGGAGCATTTAAAGCGCGGATATGACATGGTAATGGGTCCCCAGATCCTCAAGGATGACCTGTGGAAAAGATCGGGTCACTTTGATCATTACCGGGAAAACATGTACTTCACCGAAGTGGAAGGACAGGGATACGGGATCAAACCCATGAACTGTCTGTCCCATATGCTTATCTATAAGTCCCGGATTCGCAGCTACCGTGATCTGCCCCTGCGTTACTTCGAACTGGGAACCGTGCACCGTCATGAGAAAACCGGCGTCCTGCACGGCCTGTTGCGAGCCCGCCAGTTCACTCAGGATGACGCCCATATCCTCTGCACGCCCGCTCAGCTCAATTCCGAGATCACAGCGATTGCCGACTTCGTGGCTTACGCGATGAAAATATTCGGATTCGAATACGAAGTGGAATTAAGCACCCGTCCGGAAAAATCCATCGGCTCCGACGCCGACTGGGAACTGGCGACCTCCGCCCTGGAAGGAGCTCTTAAGGACAGCGGGATGGTTTATGAAATCAACGCCGGTGGCGGGGCGTTCTATGGACCGAAGATCGACTTCAAGCTCAAAGACGCCCTGAAGCGGAAATGGCAGTGCGCTACCATTCAGTGCGACTTTACCCTGCCGGAACGCTTTGACCTTTCCTACATCGGTTCGGACGGCGAAAAACACCGTCCCGTAATGCTTCACCGCGTGATCCTCGGAGCCATTGAACGCTTCATTGGTGTCCTTATCGAGCACTATGCCGGTGCTTTTCCAGTGTGGTTATCCCCGGTACAGGCCGCGATTCTGACGGTAACGGAGAAACATATCCCCCATGGAGAAAAGGTCTATCAACAGCTGCTGGATGCCGGCGTGCGCGTAGAAAAAGGTTTTTCCAATGAGAAACTAGGCTATAAAATCCGGAAGGCCCAGATGCAGAAAGTACCCTATATGCTGGTCATCGGTGATCGAGAAGTATCCGAAGCTGCCGTTTCTCCGAGACAGCGGGACGGAAGTAATCTTGGTTCCATGTCCGTTATGGATTTTATCAATATCATTCAGGAGCGGAACCGCAATAACCAGTAGTTATCCTCCCGATCCTTATTTTCATTTTTGGGAAGAGGGAGGATTATTGAAAATTTACCCGGGCAACATAAAGCGGGGCCGTCTTTTTTAGCAAGCATGCAGGTGGAGGTGACGTATCGCTAAGGAGTTAAGCATCAATGAAGAAATTAGGGCTTCTGAGGTCAGACTGATCGAAGAGGGAAGGCAGTTGGGGATTATGCCTCTCAAAGAAGCCCTTGAGGTTGCCGCTAAAGCCGGTCTTGATCTTGTGGAAATCTCGCCTACGGCGACCCCTCCCGTCTGCCGGATCATGGATTATGGAAAGTTCAGATACCAGCAGAGCAAAAAAATTCAGGATGCGAGAAAAAGTCAGACGACGATACAGATCAAGGAGATACGGTTGCGGCCGAAGACGGAGGAACATGATCTGGAAGTAAAAGTCCGTCATATAAAAAAGTTCTTACAGCAAAACGACAAGGTTAAGATAACCATGATGTTTCGGGGCCGGGAGATTTCCTATGCCGATCTTGGAAAAAAGGTTATGGAGAAGCTTCGGGATGCCCTCTTGGATGTAGGGGTTATCGAAATGCAGCCCCGCCTCGAAGGCAGAAGCATGATCATGGTTATTGTACCGAAAAAATAAAATTTAAATATTATCGAGGAGAAAATAGATCATGCCAAAGATAAAAACACATCGGGGCGCCGCCAAGCGTTTTTCCCTGACCGGCACGGGCAGGGTCAAGAGGGCGAAGGCCTTTGCGAGCCATATTCTCACATCAAAATCGTCGAAACGGAAAAGGAACATGCGAAGGTCCGCGGTTGCCGACAAAACTAATGAAGCGGCCCTCAAGCGTTTGCTTCCCTATCTGTAGAAAAAACCGGAAAAACAAGATAAATTTAAGGTGGATGAGATACGGCAGCGCCGGTGTCTGTAAGACCTCTGAAGGAGACAGAAAATCATGCCAAGGGTAAAGAGGGCCGTTACGGCCAAGAAAAAACGAAGAAAGATACTTAAATTAGCGAAAGGTTTTTTTGGCGCCCGGAGCCGTCTGTTGAGGACGGCCACGGAGGCGGTGAACCGATCCATGAAATATGCCTTCCGGGATCGCCGGGTTCGTAAACGTGACTTCCGGAGACTTTGGATTGCCCGGATAAGCGCCGCCGCACGGATGAATGAGATCAGTTACAGTCGTTTGATTGACGGCATGAAAAAGGCGGAAGTGATGATTGACCGTAAGATTCTTGCCGATCTGGCCGTTCATGATCCCAAGGCATTTACGGAGATCGTAACCATGGCTAAAGGGAAACTGCCTTCATGCTGAAGACCCTCGACGAGCTTGAAAAAGAGGCGATCCTGGAGTTGCCCGGAGCGACTTCGGAGGATGCCCTGAACGAGCTGCGCACCAGATATCTGGGCCGCAAGGGTTTGTTGACGCAAATGCTCCGCCAGATCAGCACAGTAACCGCCGCAGAGAAACCTCTCTTCGGGAAGCGGAGCAATGAAATAAAAGAAAGCCTTGCTCATGCCATTGATGACGCCTTGGAAATGCTCAAGGCCTCCCGCAAGGATCAGGTCCTCCTCAAGGAAACTATCGATGTAACCCTGCCGGGACGGGGGGTGAGGCTCGGCCGTCTCCATCCCGTTACGAGAGTTTCTCAGGAAATATGCCGGATCTTTTCCCGGATGGGATTCAATGTTGTCGAGGGCCCGGAAGTCGAGACCGATTACTACAATTTTGAGGCATTGAATATCCCCAAGGATCATCCAGCCCGGGACATGCAGGATACATTTTATGTGGAAGATAACATCGTTCTGAGGACCCATACTTCGCCGGTCCAGATCAGAACCATGGAAAAGATGAAACCGCCGGTCCGGATCCTTTCCCCCGGGCGGGTTTATCGTCCCGATTCCGATGTTTCTCATACCCCCATGTTTCACCAGGTCGAGGGTCTCATGGTGGACAAGGGTATAACCTTCGGAGATCTGAAAGGAACCTTGACCTACTTTCTGAGGCAGATCTTTGGAGCGGACATTCTCCTCAGGTTTCGTCCCAGTTTTTTCCCCTTTACCGAACCCAGCGCGGAAGTGGACCTCCGGTGCGTGATGTGTACAGGCAAAGGATGCCGGGTGTGCGGTCAGAGCGGCTGGTTGGAAATACTTGGCTCCGGAATGGTCGATCCGGCGGTTTTTGAAAATGTGGGCTACGATCCGGAGGAAGTGACGGGATTTGCCTTCGGTCTGGGCGTGGAAAGAATTGCCATGCTTAAATACGGCATATCGGATATACGCCTCTTTTTTGAGAACGATGGACGCTTTTTGGAGCAGTTTTAAGATATGAAAGTAAGTCTCAAATGGTTGCGGGACTATGTCGATATTGATCTGGAACCCTTGGTTTTGGCTGATTGCCTGACCATGGCCGGTCTGGAGGTCGATGCCGTCGAAGAGGCGGGTCCGGCTTTCGATCAGGTGGTGGTGGCCAGGATCGTTTCGGTGCGTCCCCATCCCCAGTCGGAGAAACTCTTTCTTTGCGAAGTGACCACGGGCACGGAGGCCCTGCCGATTGTTTGCGGCGCCCCCAATACCCGGTCCGGGAATACGGTAGCCCTTGCCAAGGTTGGGGCGACGATTCCCGGTGGATTTGTCATCAAGAGTTCCCGGATCCGCGGCGAGGCGTCGGAAGGGATGCTCTGCTCCGAAGAAGAGCTTGGCATCGGTGATGACAATACGGGGATCATGGTCCTCTCTCCAGATATTAGCCTCGGCATGGATCTGAAAGACGCCTTGGGGCTGAAGGATACCGTACTTGACATCGGCGTTACTCCCAACCGCGCCGATTGTCTGTCCGTTATCGGGATTGCCCGGGAGGTGGCGGCAATCACCGGGAAAACGCTCCGCTATCCCGAAATTGATTTCACCGAAAACAGTGAAGAAATCACCTCTATGACCTCGGTCGCGATCATGGACCCCGATCTTTGTCCCCGTTATACCGCCCGCATCATCAAGAACGTCACCATTAAGCCGTCACCGGCTTGGATGCGGGAGCGTCTGGAGGCCGTCGGGTTGCGGGCGATCAACAATATCGTTGATATAACGAATTTTGTGATGATGGAACTGGGTCAGCCCCTCCATGCCTTTGATTTCCGCTTTCTTGAAGAAGGCCGTATTGTGGTGCGGCGCTCCCGGGAAGGCGAGCATTTTGTTTCCCTTGGTGAAAAGGACCGGCTTCTGAGGTCGGATACCCTGATGATCTGCGACGGCGTCAAGCCCGTCGCTATTGCCGGGATCATGGGGGGATTGAACTCGGAAGTGAAAGACGATACAAGTACGATTCTTTTGGAAAGCGCCTATTTCCACCCTCCGTCCATCCGCCGTTCTTCCCGTTGGTTCGGTATGGGAACCGACGCTGCTTTCCGGTTTGAGCGGGGCATCGATCCGGAGGGGGTGGTGCGGGCCTTGAACAGAGCGGCCCAGCTCATGGCGGCCCTGGGAGAAGGAACGGTGTGCAAGGGGGCGATAGATCAATATCCGCGGCGGATCGAGATGGTCAGAGACATCGTGCTGCGGCCAAACAGGGTCAATGAGCTCTTGGGGACCCAAATCAGGGCCGCAGAGATGGTCAATATTATGGAAAGGCTGGGAATGACCGTCCGACAGCCGGATGCGTCCCGTTACCTCGTGACGCCGCCGACCTTCCGTGTGGATATCGCAAGAGAGATCGATCTCATTGAGGAGATCGCCCGTGTTTATGGTTTTGACCATATCCCCGTGACCATGCCCGGCGCCGCCGGCATGCCGGCGGGAGAAACCCGCGAGCAGGTTCTGGAGGGCGCTTTGCGCTCTGCCCTGGCCGGAATGGGCTATACGGAGGTGATTACCTACAGTTTCATAAATCCCGTGTCGGCGGACCAGCTAGGGTTGAAAGATGACGAGCCCCGGCGGGATTTTGTCAGGATAAGCAATCCCTTGACGGAGGAACAGTCCGTGCTGCGGACAAGCCTTGTCTATAACCTCCTGGATGTAATGAGCCGGAATGCCCGGGTCGGTTGCGCCGATCTGAAGATTTTTGAAATCGGCCGCATCTTTTTTCGACATCAGGAGGGGGAACTGCCGGAGGAGAGGCCTTGCGTTGGAGGGCTCATAACGGGTAACCGCTATGACGGTTCCTGGCATAATAAGAATCGCAGCGCTGACTTTTACGATCTCAAAGGTTGCGTGGAGGCCCTCTTTGCAGATCGGAAAATACAACCGGTTCGATTTGAGGCAGAATCGTCCCAGCCGTTTCTCCATCCCGGCCGCTCATGCCGGATTATTGTCGGCCGGGAGACCGCAGGTTTTCTCGGCGAAATTCATCCCGATGTTCTTGAGCGAATGGACCTGAAAAGCCGCGCCATAGTGTTTCAATTGGATTTAGAAATCCTGCGCTTGCATGAGAAGGAAGAAATCGCCTTCAGGGAGGTATCGAAGTATCCCGCCAGTTCCAGAGATATGGCGTTTCTTGTTCCTGTTGCCATGGAAGGAGAAACCCTCTGCCGAGCGGGATATGAGCAATATGAAGTATTACTTGAAAATGTTGCGATATTTGATGTATATGCGGGAGGAAATCTGCCTGAAGGGATGAAGAGTCTGGGATTGCGATTTGCGTATCGATCCACCGCAAGAACCCTGACGGAAGAAGAGATCAACGTGGCCCATAACCGGATCGTTAAAAACATGGTTGAGACGACAGGAGCAAAGATCCGGGGAGAATAAGCAATATAGCGAACAATAGTGGAGGACAGGAGGTAGAACCATGACGAAAATAGATATTATTCAGGACGTTTACGAGAAGCTTGGTTTTTCAAAGAAGGATTCGGCAAGGATCGTGGAATCGGTTTTCGATATTATGAAAGACTGCCTGGGCCGGGGAGAAAAGATAAAGATATCCGGGTTCGGGAACTTTGTGGTGAAGGAAAAGAAGTCCCGGCGCGGCCGGAACCCCCAGACGGGCAAAGAAATCGAGATTTCTGCGCGCCGCGTCCTCACCTTCAAATCAAGCCAGGTTCTGCGCAAGGCACTGAACGTTTAGTTCCTGAGCGCAAATCCGGCAATGTGGGGCGCTTTGCATGGACGTGTCGATTCCTGACAAGACCTATTTCCGAATTGGCGAAGTCAGCAGCATCCTCGGGGTGGAGCCTTACGTCGTCAGATACTGGGAGTCGGAGTTCAAATCGGTCAAGCCTGTCCGTACGAGGTCAGACCAGCGGCTTTACCGGCGTAAAGACCTGGAAGAACTGCTGATCATCAGGGACCTTCTCTATAAGGATCATTTTACGATCAGAGGCGCCCGGGATGAGCTCTCCAGGAGGGGAGCAATCACCTGTCAGGAAGGCGCGGCGGACCAGGAAAGGCAGCTACTGGCGGATATCAAGGTCGTACTGAGGCAGATAAGAGAAATTGTTTCCTGACCAAGGGAGCCCGTAGCCGTGAGGTTGCGGGCTCCCTTGGTTGTTGGCGTTATTTCGGTTCCAACTCAAGACCCTATCTTCGTTGTCGAGGGGTCGTCCTCGACCCCTCGACGTATTTCCCTATAGGCCTGCGAAAGCCTCTTTCCTCGCGCCGCCGCGAGTGCATCTTGGCTTTGGAGCCGGAATTTGTGGAATTGGAATTATTTCTTCTTCTTCGCGCGGCTCGCCCGTTTCGATGCCTTCAGAGGGTTGATTTTCTGCGCAGTCTCTTTGATTTCCAGTTTAACGTGGGTTGCGGTGACGCAATTTCCGATTAACCACTTGCTGGCCGGGTCCATATAAACCCGACAGTAACGGCCCGTATCCAGATCGATGATCCGGTTGCATCCCTCGCATTTTTCAATAATGGTCTTACAGGCGCCGTCTTTAAAATCACACCCCTTGAGCTTCATAAAGACACAATCCGTGCCCGTTCTGATAGTCTGACAAATCATTTCTTTCACCTCAAAAAAAAAAGTTGAAGTAACTAACAAAAAAACATACCTCTGTCAAGGATAAAGGGGAATGAATTGACTTAACAGGATTTCCGTGTTAGGAATACAATGATTGTAGGCCTGTATCGGCCAGGAGAGATGAGGGAGGATGAAGGCATCGGATTTGGCCGGGTTTTTTTTACGGTCTCTTTTTATTATGGCATCGCTGAATTTCCAGAGAATGCAAAACTTGGGGTTCGCCTTTGCCATTCTTCCTCTCTCGCGAAGAATGGGAAAAGACGAAAAGAGAATTTCTTCATTTCTTGTCCGACATCTTGAATATTTCAATACCCATCCTTATTTATCCGGTGCCGTGCTCGGCTCGGTCATCGCCTTGGAGACCGCTAACGGACATCATGAGCAGACGCCGGACATATCAAGATTGAAAAAATCCCTCATGGGTCCTTATGCTGCCATTGGAGACAGTTTTTTCTGGGGAAGTCTGCGCCCCCTGGCCGGTATTTCCGCCGCCGCCATGGCCTATCAGGGTTATTCCTGGAGCCCATTTGTGTTGTTGCTCCTCTTTGATCCCATGCATCTCTGGATCCGTCTGAAGGGTTTTATTGAGGGTTACCGGCACGGTTGGCAGGGTATCACTTTTATCCAATCATGGGATTTGCCGCGCTTGGCCCGTTTCATACGCTGGGGAACAATATTGTGCCTTTCCATTGCTACGGCATGTCTCGGGCGGGAGATCGCCACCGCCTACTCAGGAATATGGATACAACCCCTTGTTGGCATGGCGGTGCTTGCGGCGGTACTGCTGTCTTTTATGGGTATGGAACGAGGCCTGTCTCCCCTGGCGATCCTTTATGGCATGACAGCCGGCTGCATGGCCCTGATGATTTGACATGCAGGAGATAAAGAACTTTGAGGTTAAAAACAAGTTAGGAATCCATGCCCGCGTAGCGGCAAAGCTTGTAGCGACGTCGAGTCGCTTCAAGTCCCGAATCTTCTTCGAATACGACGGGCAAGAGGTCAACGGCAAGAGTCTCCTTGGCATCCTTACCCTCGCTTGTTCCCGGGGCGGATTCATAACCGTTAAAGTGGAGGGCAGCGATGCCGTCGAGGCCCTGACAGCTTTGGAAGGTTTGTTTGCAGAAAAGTTTGGTGAGGACTGATAATGGGTATAATCATTCATATGGTACCGGAACAAAACATGAAAAACGTTGTCGTCAAAGGAATCGGCGTCTCGCCGGGGGTAGTGATCGGCAAGGCCTACCTGTTTGATCGTCGGGATTCTCAGATTTCTTTTTATAAACTGGGTAAGGCCAGTCTGGTAACAAAGGAAGTCAAGAGGTTTCGAGACGCCCTGCGGGCCTCGGAGGCACAATTACGGGAGGTAAAGAGCCGTCTTAGCGAAGTAGCGGGACTCGAACCGCTACATATTATGGATGTCCACATTATGCTTCTCAAAGACCGGTCCTTCGTGCGCAATGTTGTGCGTCTGATTAAGGAGACGTCTGTAAACGCCGAATGGGCTGTCAGTATGACCGTCGATAAATACCGGGAGTTGTTTGAGAAAATGGATGATGAGTACCTCCGGGATCGCTTCAGCGATATCCGTTATGTAGGACAAATGATCCTCCGGCACCTTGCCGGCAGACGGCAGGAAACCATCTCTCCGCTGGGGGAGAGGGTCATAGTCATCGCCTCGGATTTATCTCCTGCCGATACGGCCCAGATGATGATCGACAAGGTTCTCGGTTTTGCCACCGATATCGGCAGCAAAACATCCCATACCGCTATTGTGGCCCGTTCCATTGCCATCCCTGCCGTTGTCGGCTTGGAGAAAGTCACCCGTTTGGTGCGGACAAACGATGATATTATTATCGACGGCGCCGCCGGTCTGGTCATTGTCAATCCCGATCCCGAGATCCTCTTTCGTTATGAAGAAAAGAAGCATCTTCATCAGATGGCCCGGGAAGTATCCCTAAAATATGCAAAATTTCCGGCGATAACGAAGGACCACTATAAAATTCAAATCGGCAGTAATATCGAATTCATTGAAGAAATTCCTTCCGCCATCGCAAACGGGGCCGAAGGGATTGGTCTGTACCGCACGGAATTCATTTATATTAATCGCGAGGAGCTGCCAACTGAGGAAGACCACTTTCTCAATTACCGCCGGGTTATCGGTGTTGAAGGTCTGCAGTGGTCTACTATTCGCACGTTTGACTTGGGAGGGGATAAATTCTTCTCCGATCCGAAGTTAGCCAAAGAGATGAATCCTCAGATGGGTTTACGGGCCATCCGTTTCTGCCTGCAAGAAGTCAATTTGTTCAAAGTGCAGTTGCGAGCGATCCTGCGGGCCAGCGCCTTCGGGAAAACAAGAATTCTCTTCCCCATGATTTCGGGAATCGAGGAAATTCTCGCCGCTAAAAAGATCCTCGCGGAAGTCCGGGAAGATCTAAGGGTGGAAGGAGAGGCTGTAGGGGAGGACATTGAAATAGGCGCCATGATTGAGGTGCCTTCCGCGGTGGTCATCGCCGAAGCTCTTGCCAAGGAGGTTGATTTCTTCAGTATCGGGACAAACGATCTCATTCAGTATGTTTTGGCCATCGACCGGATCAATGACCGCGTGTCCTACCTTTATGAGCCACTCCATCCGGCCGTCCTGAAGATGATCAAGGAGGTTGTCGATGCCGGTCATCGGGCCGGCATACCTGTTGCCATGTGCGGTGAAATGGCCGGTGATCCTTTATATGCGATGATTCTGCTGGCCCTGGAAATCGATGAACTGAGCATGAACCCCCTCGCCATTCCGAAGGTTAAAGAGATCATCCGGGCGGCGACCCTGAAGGATTCAAAAAAGCTCCTTAAAGAAGTAGTGAAGATGTCCTCGGCTGCGGAAATCCGGGAACTTGTGGAAAAGACCATGCGGGAAAGATATCCCGCCGACTTTCCCGGAAACGGCACATTGATAAATGCGTAAAGAAACGATTGTACACATTAAATGATGCCTTTATTGGGAAAGATGGAGAGATGGGTCCACGAATCTCGTCATTACAAGCGGGAAAGTTTGTATGCCGAGGGTAATTTCCCCTTGAACTGGCTCGTTAAGAAGGTCCTCTCCAAGATACCTTTTGATATGGAGGCTGTTGACTTTCTTAAGAAGCTTCATAGCGAGGGATTGGTCATTTACGCCCTGAAGGATCGCAGCCAGCTCAACAGCCTGATCATCAGGGACCTGGCCTTGCGTAAAGGGCTTCCCACCCCCGTCTATAGCCATGATGTCAATATGACCATGTGGCAACCCTTCCTCATTGCCCTGCGTGTCACGGCGTCGCTTCTCCGGCGTCTTTTTTATCGCCCCAGAGAATCGGAAGAGAACGCCGACAATACACTCCGGGATCACGTTGCCGCCGGCAATACTTTTATCATTCATCTCGGGGGGTCTGAATTCTTCGAGAACAGGAAGGTTGAAGAGGCCCTTGCTTCCCTTGTTGATGCGCAAAAGATCTTTGACAGGCCGATATATATCGTTCCTGTCCTCGTGACGTACGGGCGGAGGAGAGAAAAGGAAAAGGAGAGCCTGATGAATATCCTCTTCGGCCAGACGGATAATACCATGTTCCTCCAGCGCTTGATCACCTTTCTTCGCTATGCCAACAATATCTTCGTAATGCCCACGGACCCCGTGGAGTTGTCTCAGTTTATCAGTGAAAATGCAGAAACGCCGACCGTGACTCTGATTAAGAATCTACGCCGGGAGCTGATCGAGCGAATTGACGAAGAGAAAACGGTTCTGGTGGGCACTTTCCTGAAATCACGGCAGGAGCATATCAGCATGGTCCTCAAAGAGCCGGGGCTTATCAATTACATGGAAAACATGGCTGCCGTGGGGAAAAAGGACTATCCTGCCCTGGCCAGAGAAGCACGAAAGTACCTTAATGAGATAGCCGCTGATTATAGTAATGTGCTTATTGAGGTGTGGGCGCGGATTTTGTCGTGGCTGTGGAACAATATCTATGACGGCGTTGTAGTCGACCGGGAAGGAATGGCAAGAATACGCAATATATCCAAGAAGATGCCATTTGTTGTCATCCCCTGTCACCGCAGCCATATTGATTATTTGCTTCTGTCTTATATCTTTTATGAGCATCATATTCAGTTGCCCTTCGTTGCCGCGGGAACGAATATGGCCTTCGGGCCCTTCGGGTATATCTTCAGAAAATCGGGGGCCTTTTTTTTGCGACGGAGTTTTTGCGGCAATCCATTTTATGCGGAAGTCTTTGCCAAGTATCTGGAAGTTTTGATCAAGGAAGGATTGCCGATCGAATTTTTCATTGAGGGGGGGCGCAGTCGGACCGGAAAGATGGTGATGCCGAAATATGGTCTCCTCTCAATGATAATTCAGGCTTTTCAGCAACAGGCCACGGAAGATCTCGCTGCCATCCCCATATATATTGGTTATGACCGTGTTATCGAGGAGAAATCCTATTTGAAGGAATTGGGAGGGGCTCCCAAAGAACAGGAAAAAACGACGGATGTCATTAAAAGTTCCAAAGTGCTCCGCAAGCGTTATGGCAGCGTCTATGTGAACATTGGCGAACCTATATTCCTCAAATCCTATCTGGGCGGCCAGGATAACGCCTTTGCCGACATGAACGTCGAAGAAAGGCAGCGTCTGTATCGGCGGATCGGTTATGAGATTGCCTTATCCATCAATAAGGTGTCCGTCGTCACACCCTTTGCCATTATTTCCGCCGGTCTTTTATCCCATGATCGTCGCGGTGTCAGTCACGACGAACTGATGGAGATCCTAGATGAGTTTTATGAATACCTAATCCATCGCCAAGTAAGTCTGGCGGCAACCTTTGTTCACCGTGAGAAGGCTATTCAGGACGCCTTGCTCCTTTTCGACCAGTCAGGACTGATTTCGAGGATGGGGGAAGAAGAGGGTGAAGAAGCGGACCTGGAGGAAATCGTCTACAGCCTCGACGACAGCAAACGCCTTAATCTCGAATATTATAAAAACAATATCCTCCATTTCTTTCTTCCCTTAAACTTCGTGGCCACATCCATGCTTGCCCATCCCGAAGATAACATTCCCCTCGGATTGATTCTTGAGGATTATCGCTTCCTCAAACGGCTTTTCTGGAACGAGTTCATCTTCGATCAGGAGCGGGAGGAGGGAGAGGACGTGAACGGCGCCCTGTCCTATCTCCATAGCCGGGGGATGATTGCCGTGGAAAGGCGGGGTGAAAATGGGGACACATGCTTGGAAGTAAAAGGCAGGGGCAGGACAAACCTGCGACCCTTTGCCGGCCTTATCGAAAACTATATCCAGTCATACTGGGTTGTCATCCGGGCCTGCGCCTATCTGCGTAAAGGGCCGAAATCGGAAAAGGAGTGGCTGAAAAATATCCACAAGCTCGGGTCGAAGATGTTCAGAAAAGGAGAGGTCAGCCGGGCGGAAGCCCTCTCCCAGGCAAACTACCAGAATGCCATGATCGCCCTCCAGGAAGCCGGAATTCTGAACCTGTCGGAAAGCATCGATAAAAGAGACAGGAAGGAAGGAAAGACTTACTCCCTAAACCCTGACCGGCGAGCCCAGGAATCTCTCCGCCGCCGCTTATTCCGTTTTCTGTAACCCTTTTTTACCTGATGCTGTAGAAAGCCCCTTTGCCGCGATAGACGGCGGCGTCTCCCAGTTCCTCCTCGATGCGCAGCAACTGGTTGTACTTGGCTAAACGTTCGCTCCGGGACAGGGAGCCGCTTTTGATCTGTCCGCAGTTGGCGGCGACCGCCACGTCGGCCATGATGACATCTTCCGTCTCTCCCGAGCGGTGGGAGATCACCGTGGTGTAACCGGCCTCTTTAGCCATCTGGATCGTTTCCAGGGTTTCCGTGAGACTGCCGATCTGATTGAGCTTGATCAGGATGGAATTGGCAATCCCCTTCTTAATGCCCATTTCCAGACGCTTCCGGTTCGTGACGAAGATATCGTCGCCGACGATCTGGATCTTGCTGCCCAAGGCGTCCGTCAGGAGCTTCCAGCCTTCCCAGTCGTCTTCCGCCAGGCCGTCCTCCAGGGAGATGATGGGATAGCGCTTCACCAGATCTTCATAGAATTTCACCATTTCCGCCGCCGTTTTTTCCGGTTTCTTCTCTGCGGACAGGAGATATTTGCCTTGAGTGTAAAATGAACTCGCTGCCGAATCGAGGGCGATGAAGATATCTTTCCCCGGTTTGTATTTGGCCTTTTGGATGGCCTCCATGATGACTGCCAGGGCCTCTTCATTGGATTTCAGGTTGGGGGCGAAGCCTCCCTCGTCGCCGACGGCCGTGTTCAGGCCTTTGCCTTTCAGCACCGTCTTCAGGGCATGAAAAACCTCGGCGCTCATGCGGAGCCCCTCCCGAAAATTGGGGGCGCCCACGGGCATGATCATGAATTCCTGAATATCAACATTGTTGTCGGCGTGTTGTCCGCCGTTGATGATATTCATCATGGGGACAGGGATGTCCTTGGCGGAGACGCCGCCCATATAGCGATAAAGGGGGAGATCCACCGCGGCCGCCGCCGCCTTGGCGCATGCAAGAGAGACGCTGAGGATCGCATTGGCTCCAAGGACGGATTTGTTTTCCGTGCCGTCCAGGGCGATCATGGCATAGTCAATCGCCCGCTGATCGAGGCAGTCCATGCCGATAATTTCCGGGCCGATCTTGTCAATCACATTATTGACGGCCTTCTGGACGCCTTTGCCGAGGTAGCGTTTCTTGTCGCCGTCCCGCAGCTCCAACATCTCGTGTTCCCCCGTCGAGGCGCCGGAAGGCACGGAAGCCCGCCCCGTGGTTTCCGAATAAAGGGTTACTTCCGCTTCCACGGTGGGGTTGCCCCGGGAATCAAGAATCTCTCGGGCATAGACATTTATTATCTCCGTCATAAAAACCTCCTGATGATGTTCTCCTTCGCGAAGAAGTTGCTTTGGCAGGCCGTTTATGACATAAAAAGGGGGCGATTTGCAAGTAATTATGATGGATGAAGGAGCGAAACATGCCTTGATCGAAAGGGATTTCTCATATAAGCTTACGGATAGTCATCACGATAATGATATAGGTACGGGTGCGGCGGTGCGGAAGCGATCCAAGTTATATCTGCACCTGAAAAAATGGCTGGAAAGGGCCATCCTGGATTACGGGCTGATTGCCGAAGGCGACCGGGTCCTCGTGGGTGTGTCGGGAGGGACTGATAGTTTCGCCCTCCTCGATCTTCTCCGTTCGCCGATGATCTTTGTCCCGAAATTTTCCGTGACGGCGGTCCATATCGATCTCGGTTTTGCAGGCGGCGAAAGGGATGCCGGGCTTATCGAAGGGGAACTGAAAAAGATGGTCTCCGACTACGTTATCGAAGAAACGGACATCGGCCCCCTGGCCCACAGCGAATTCAACCGCAAAAACCCGTGTTTCCTGTGTTCCCGCCTCCGCCGGAAGCGCATTTTCGAGATTGCCGAAGCCAAGGGGTGCAACCGCATCGCCTTCGCCCACCATCGCGACGATATTATTGAGACCCTTCTCATCAATCTGTTTTACGGGCGGGAGATAAGTACGATGAAACCGAATCAGTCCATATTCAATGGGGCGTTGCATATTGTCCGTCCCTTGGCTTATCTCCGTGAAGGTCTGATCAAGAAATATGCCGGAGAACGCGGATTTAACGTCGTTGCCAACCGCTGTCCGACCGGTAAAACTTCCAAGCGGCTTTATGTAAAGGAACTATTGCATTCCCTGGAGAAGGAAAACCCGCAGATCCGTCATAACATCTGGACGGCCATGCATCACGTCAAGCCGGATTATCTCCTGTAAGGTTAAATAGCTATGACAGCAAAAGAAAAGAGTGCGGAAAAGATCATTGCCCAGAATAAAACGGCGCGCCTCCACTATTTTATCGATGAGACCTATGAGGCGGGCATTATTCTGGTAGGGACGGAGGTAAAATCCCTGCGGGAAGGGCGGGCCAATCTCAAGGACAGCTATGCCGTGGTCAGGGAAGGGGAGGTGTTTCTCCATGAACTCCACATCAGTCCCTATACCTTCGGAAACCGCAATAATCATGAGCCGCTGCGCGTCCGGAAACTCCTCCTCCATAATCGCGAGATCAAGCGTCTATACGGGAAATCCCGGGAGCGGGGCTTGAGCATCGTGCCTCTGAAGCTCTACTTCAAGCGGGGCAAGGTGAAGGTGGAAATCGGCGTCGGCCAGGGTAAAAAGCTCTATGATAAACGGGACGAACTAAAGAAGCGGGATGACCGCCGGGACATGGCCAGAGCCATGTCGGAGAAAAACAGGTAGGGCGTTTCCATCCTTGCAGCTCCTTTGTCTTGACTTTGCCCGATACAGGGTTTAATATGCAGCCGTGTTTATGTTTTGCTCTTTGGCAGCGACCACTCCAAAAGGTGTATTCATTATCGCATATGGGGGCGTCACGGTTTCGACGGGGATAGTTGAAGCTGTAGCAGCGTACCGAGGTTCCTACAGGCCTCGTTAAACAGGTAGGAAAACCATAATCGCAGACAACTACGATTACGCCTTAGCCGCGTAAGACGGCTAACGTCCTCCTGACCATGCCTGCCGGGTCAGACAGGGCGCAATACAGGTAGGATAGCCGAACTCTCAGGCCTGGGGGGAGGGACGCGAAATCTTTCAGGATAGTCAAGGCTCATCCTGCCTTTGGGAGGGACTGTTGGCGAACGCAAATCAAAGGCTATGTACGTAGAACCTGCAGTGGAATATTTCCGGACGGGGGTTCAACTCCCCCCGCCTCCACCAATGGATGGTTTTATCTAGTCCAAGGAAGTAAAAAACCCGTTAGAAATAGCTGGTTTTTTGTTGCCGGTTGTCCAAGGATGTGCTATAGAGTTTATCAAAATCCGGCGCCTAAAAGAATATCTCCACTATCAGAAAACAAAATCAATACCGCAAGAATTACTGAGAAAGCTTACAGACTTTTTGACGGCGGTGGCCTCTTCCTTTTGATCACGCCTAATGGAAGCAAAAGGTGGCGGTTCAAGTATCGCTTCGAAGGGAAGGAAAAATGTTATCATTCGGCTGGAAGCCGAGAGAACACCCTCCGTTCGTGTCACTATTGATGGGAAAATTGAGATATGGAAGGGAAGCAACATCATACGTCTTTCATGGGATGAAGCCCAATTTATTGCAAACATGCTGACCAACATAGTGAAGTGAGTTATGCCACTGAATGACCTGAAAGTCCGAACTTCAAAGCCCAAAGAAAAACCTTTCCGTTACCGCTACGACGGCAAGGAGAAGCTGTTGTCTCTTGGCACATATCCCGATATCCCTTTCTGACGCCAGGCATCGGAGGGATGAAACCCGAAAGCAGATCGCCCACGGTATTGACCCCGGAGCCCTCCGTAAGGCCATGAAGCAGGCAGAGACCGAAGAAACAGAAACATTTGAGGTCATAGCCCGTGAATGGCACGCAAAATTTACACCGACATGGACGCCGGGACATTCCGCCACGATCATGAGTCGCTTGGAACGTGATCTTTTCCCTTGGATTGGCAAGAAACCGATTGCATCAATTAAAGCCCCCGAACTTTTGGCTGTCCTTCGTCGTGTCGAAAGTCGGGGGGCTCTGGAATCGGCACATCGTATCAGGACTATCTCCGGACAAGTGTTCAGATATGCTGTTGCCACAGGAAGGGCCGAACGGGACCCGGCAGCGGATCTTCGAGGAGCATTACCACAACTAAGCGAAAAACATCTTGCAGCGATAACAGATCCGAAAAAAGTTGCACCACCTCTAAGGTCCTTAGACGGTTATCAGGGGCATTTCGTCGTAAAGTGCGCCCTCAGGCTACTTGCCCCCCTGTTTTTTGTCCGTCCTGGGGAACCACGTAGAGAGGTGGTGGGGGTTGTTTGGACAGGATACAGGTTTTTATAAGTGGGAAA
>DYRD01000006.1:0-54618 GCA_020718905.1 Syntrophus aciditrophicus
AATTTCCCACTTATAAAAACCTGTATCCTGTCCAAACAACCCCCACCACCTCTATCTTCTCCTTTGTTATCCATTTGATTTTTTTGTTGTAAATTAGGTTATGGCAATAATGAAACTTTATATAGACAATAATGGAACAAATTAGTTATTAATTGAAGGATTGGAGATGAGAGCGAAGATTCGCTTTTTTATTAGTGATGCGGAGTTTCTTTCGTATATTGTTCCGGTGGGTGTTAACGGAACTGGATGCTATCCCCATAACCTGAGCGATGTCTTTAGTTGATCTTCCCTCTTTGATCAAAGACGCAACTTTGGCCTCCATAGGGGTGAAATTGAATTGATGCATTTTTTTTATGACTGCCGAAGTGATATTGTTGAGATAGGATTCGATGATGCTCATAAAAGCCAGCTGTCGCTCATCAAGGCCGGTGTTTCTCATTTTTTCCGCAAAGGGAATGATCAGCTGCTTAACGTTCGCAACAAACCGATCTTCCAGTTCCTGCTTGTCTTCCTCCTGGTGTTTTAGAAGCACCTTTAAGGCGATATTGACTTCCTCAAGGGTTTTTGTCTTGCTTTCCAATTCCGCAGTCCGCTCCTGAACCAGCTTTTCAAGATATTCATAGTGGATTTTCAATTCTTCCTCCGCTCGCTTCCGCTCGGTAATATCCACCATTACGCCGACCAGTCCCGCCAGGGTGTCGTCGGCATTCACATAGGTTGCCTTTTGTTCACAACGACATCGTGCTTTTTCCCATCGGCATATGTTATTGGCTGTTCATATACTTGCCGGCCCGGCTGACGAAACAATGCCAGATCCATTTCATGATATTTGTCGGCCACATCCCGGGGATACATATCGTAAACGCCTTTCCCGATGATATCTTCCTTTTTGAAACCGGTATAGTCCTCGAATTCCCTGTTGCAGCCCTGGTATCGTCCATGAATGTCTTTGCAAAAAATCGGACTGGGAATTGTGTTGATCATGGTTTCGAGAAAATTCAACAGGTTCTGTGATTTCTCTTCCGTTAACTTGCGTTCGGTAATATCACGCCCGAGGACGGTAATTGATGAGACTCGTCCGGCGGCATCAAGAACAGGGGTATAATTTACTTGGATCCATCGCTTCCCCGCAGCAAGATTGAATGTATTTTCGTAGGAAACCGATTTTCCCGAATTCGCTTCGTCAATATATTTTAAAGCGAATTTATAGTTATCTTCTCCCAGGATATCCTTTAAATGGCTGCCAATGATTTTTTCCCGTGGAATCCCGAATGATTTTTCAAACGCGTCATTCACAAATTCATACTGTAAAGTAGCTGCGTTGAGGTAGGCAATATACCTGGGGATATTTTTAGCAAGACGCAGAAATCTGTCATTACTTTCCTTGAGCGCCTTTCCCGTCCCCTTGCTCGCTCCTGCCGATTTTGCCAGGACCTGGATTTTTTGCTTTAATAAGGCATTCGCTTCGATCAGTTCCTGTTTTGTCGGGGCTCGCTTAATCATCCCGTGTTAGCACCCAGCAGTCATTGTATTATATGATTTTAGGCATAAATAGGGACATGAAATGTCAGTAGAAGATCTAACAGTTGTCTAATAAAGACATCCCTAATTTTAGACTTCAGGCGGCCCGTCCCGGCAACTGCCCCCATTTATGCCCCCTATATCAAGATGGACTTATTTACTTTTTTTCTTCTTTTGCAGGCTCTTGTGCATCAGTTCCCCGAAGCTACCGAAGCCGCCGGAAGTAGTATCCGCGGGAGCTCCCGGTTCGGGAACATAAGACTCCTCTTCCTCCGAGGGGGTTTCCAGGGAAAGGGAAATCTTGCGCTTTACCGGATCGACGGCAGTTACATAAGGTTCTACCACTTGCCCTACTGCGACGACGTCTTTGGGGTGATTAATGCGCTTTCCCGTCCCGAAGTTGGAGATGTGGATCAAACCGTCTATCCCCGGGGCCAGATTGACGAAGGCCCCGAAAGCGGTGAGTCTGACGACGGGCCCCTTCACCCTGCTGCCCGGCCGGTACGCCGCGGCCGCGGTCTCCCAGGGATCTGCTTGCAGGTCCTTGAGGCTCAGGGTCAGGCGGCCCTTCTCCCAGTCAATACCGATAACCCTAACCTTTACCTCCTGACCGGGGGACAGGACGTCCTCCGCCTTCCCCGTCCGGTCCCAGGCCAGCTCGCTCATGGGGATCAAGCCTTCAATCCCCCCGATATCGACGAAGGCGCCGAAATTCGCCAGGGAACGCACCGTGCCGGCCAGATCCGTTCCTACGACCAGGGTCTCCTTGATACGGTCGGCCTGGGCCTGCCGCTCTTCCTCAAAGAGGACCCGCCGTGACAGGACGATGTTCTGGCTTTCTTCCTCAAACTCAATCACTTTGAAAGGGAAGGTCTGGCCGACGTAAGTCTCGCTGTCCTTATCCCGCTTCAAATCGATCTGGGAAAAAGGGCAAAAGCATCTGACGCCGCCTACGGTCACCTCAAAGCCGCCTTTCACGGCCGCTTTGACCTTTCCCGAAACGGGCAGGTTCGCCTGGCGGGCATCGCGGATCTCGGCCATATCGAGGGTCGAATAACCATGCCTGATGGTTGTGAGCCGCTTGGCGCCGTCCCGGACATGGAGAAAGAAGGCCTCGATCTCGTCGCCTTCCTTTACCGCACAGGTCCCGTCGGCGCCCTTGAACTCGGCCAGTTCGATGACCCCTTCGCTCTTCTCGTCCAGGTCGACGTACACCATATCTTTCGATACACTTATTACGGTCGCCTTTATCTTCTGGCCGGGCTTCAGCCTTAGGGGCATTTTATTCTCTTTTGCAAACATTGCCCCAAAATCATCCTCCGGCAAAGAGGCTTCGCCTCCAACCGTCTCCATCTTTCCCGCTCCCACTTTTTCTTCCGTCATGTTCCCGCTCCTTAATTGATGTCACGCAGATAAATCGTCTGATTTTCCCCGCAAGTAAAATTTGCTATTATTGCTATTGCCCCGTTTTGATCGACAAGACATCCTCGGAGAACTCGGAGGGCAAATCCTTCCTGCCACCGGATTGTTCCTGCACCTTCACACCCCTGGTCAGGCGCGACACATCCTTAGAGTTTGTCATCACCCGGTATACTTCGCCCCGGGCGGCAAGGCTGATGTCCCCTAAGGGTGCCGTGCTCGTATATATGGAGATGCTTTCCTGACCGAAGGGGGGCGAGACCTCCAGGTCGAAACGGTCGTTTCCCGAGGGGATCTCGTAGATGATACCGCCGTTGAAATAGGTTTCGCTCCGATAAGGGTTGGGCAGGAGTTGGAGGAGATTGCCGGCCGTATCTCTGTAAATGATGCGGGCATGGAAGGGCTTGTTGCTCTTGAGGTATATTTTTATCTTTTCCCCCTGTTTATACTCCTGTTTGTCCGTCCATAATTTAACCTTCAGAGGCGCCGCCGGGTCGTCGGTAAAGTCCTTCACCTGGGCGGCCTTGGTCATTGCTTTTTCATCGGGGACGACCTCCGCCTTGATCTTCATCCGGTAGCATTCACCGGCGACGGCATCCTGGTACCAACCCTTTTCCAGCTCTTGGACAACCTGCACCGCGGCATTGGCATAGGCGGCGATAAGATCCTTTTCCACGGCCAGATCCTTCACCTGGGTTTCGCTGCTTAAATAGGTCACGGCCCGCTCCGCCGCGCTGCGCTTGGCGTCCGTCATGGCCGCCTGCTCCGTCTGCTTTCTCGACTTGTCGTCTCCCCATGCAGGCTTTGCCCTCCACATCCACAAGGGTGGATTGAGCGGCGTAGAGAGGGGAGGAAAGGCAGACCAGAAACAATAAGGCGAGCCAAGCATTCTTCATCCCCGAGACCTCCACCTTCTTGATTAGCGGTGGGAGTTTGGCATATTTGCCATAATTCGTCAATCCATAGGGCGATGTTATTTGCCAAGTCACCCTTTTGCCTCTTCCCAGAGGCGGTCCATCGTAGGGAGATCGGCCTCCTCCATCCTGACGCCTTCCTCCTGCAACCTGGTCTCGATATATTGGAACCTCCTCAGGAATTTAGCCGTCGTCCGGCGCAGGGCCTCTTCGGCCCGCACATGGGCAAAGCGGGAAAGGTTGACCACGGAAAAGAGGAGATCCCCGATCTCTTCCTCCATGCCGTCCTGATCTTGCCGCCCGATGGCTTCTTTCAGCTCCTGAAGCTCTTCTTCGATCTTCTCGATGACCTGCTCTGTCCTCTCCCAGTCAAACCCGACCGTTGCGGCCCGGGCGGTTATTATATCCTGGGCCCGCGACAGGGCCGGCAGGGAACGGGAGATACCGTCAAACAGCGTGCTTGCCTGCCTGCCCTTACACTTCTCCGTCGCCTTGATCTGTTCCCAGTTGGCCTTCACCTCGGCGACGTCCCGGACCGACTGGTCGGCAAAGACATGGGGGTGGCGGCGGATCATCTTTTCCGATACCTCCCGGACCACCCCGGCAAGATCGAAATGCCCCTGTTCTTCCGCCAGGACGACGAGGAAGAGGATTTGAAAGAGCAGGTCTCCCAATTCCTCCCGGAGGTCCGCCGGAGAACCTCCGGCGATGGCATCGATTACTTCATAGGCTTCGCTCAGCACGTACCGCCCGAGATCTTTTTCTTTCTGCACCCGGTCCCAGGGGCATCCGGCGGGAGAACGGAGGCTCCTGATCAAGGCAAGAAGTTCGCCGATCTCCGGCGACGGTTCGCGATTGCGCGCTGTCTCCCCTTGTTTTTCCACTTCAAAACTCCTCATTATTCCATTGAATCAACAGGTAATTGGGGCAAGACTGTTTGCCATCCCCGGCGGGAGAGGCTACAGGCCGAGCTGTTCGCTCCGCTCCTGCATCGCCGTCAGGGAAATCTCCACAAATTCATCGAGAGGAATCCCGATCCCTTCGCATTCCCGGATATTATCCCGGTTCACCGAGGCGGCAAAGGCCTTCTCCTTCATCCGCTTGGTCACGGACTTGACCTTGACGCTGGCGAGCTTTTTATCGGGATAAACGAGGGCCGTGGCCATGATCAGGCCGGTCACCGTCTCCCCCGCCGCCAGGGCATGCTGAAAAATGGTCTCCCGGGTCTTTTTCGTAGCCATTTCGTTGTGCATGGCGATGGCGTCGATAATCTCCGGATCGATCCCCTGCTCCGTCAGCATTGCCACGGCGGCAATACCGTGCACGGTCAGGTCTCCCCCTACCTGTTCGATATCCAGATCGTGAAGAAGGCCAGCCAGGGCCCACTGCTCCTCGTCCTGACCGAGGCGGCGGCCCAAGGCTTTCATGACGGCTTCGGAGGCGTAGGAATGGGCCAGCAGCTTATCGTTTTTGATGTGCTCATGGAGCAGTGACAAGGCTTGGTCGCGGGAAAAGCTCATCGTTGTTATCTCCTTGGTTCTATGATGGCAATGCTGCCGTAAGGCCTCTCGATTCCATGCACGCGCGGCACCAGGGGGTATAACCGCACTGGCCGCGGCAATTGTCAAAATCGTCCCTGTTTATCTTGACCATCCGGAAGATGCTCATGAGAAATTCATCCCGGTCCTCCGTTTCCAGGGCAATCACCTCCCCGGGACAAATCGCTTTGCCGTCTCTGGCCAGAATATTATCCACCCCCCGGGCCGCATGGACGGAAACCCCCTGAGCAAGGAGAAAAGATCGGGCCGGGGCGGAGGCAACCCCCGTGACCACTTCGGAAATAAGGCCTGAATAGACGATCAGTTTCGCCGCTGCCAACCCGACGACCTTGTCGTGGAGGAGACAGCCCTGGTACTTGCCCCGGTAGATCTCCAACCACTCCGCCAGAGGCCTCAGCCCCGGCTCGCCGGACGTGAAGACCCTGCTCCCCCCGCAGAACATGGCAAGAGAATAGTCCTGGAAATCCGGCATTGTCACGCCAGCCACCTTTTCAGCGGCCTGTTCAGCCTCGCGGCGCCGACCGCCCAGAGGGTATTGGACAGGAACAGCATGAGCACCAGATTTTGAATAAAGGCGGCGGAAAGGCCGGCAAGATAATAATCCGCCGGAATCAGCCAAAGCAACTGGAGGCAAAAGGCCATCCAGACGGCCAAGAGGGGGCGGCGGCCGCACCGGAGAAACCAGCCGATGAAGAACCCGAGGATGCCGTTGCCGATAATGAGGTAGGGATTAGCCAAGGTCAAGGCCGAAAAGAGCGATCCGATCAGGCCGGACAGCAGCCCGCCCAGGGGACCCAGCAACGACGCGGCAAGAAAGATGGCCACCGGGAAGGTATGAATCTTTAATCCCCCCGGGATGGGCAGATTTACCATACTGAGGATGTTGGGCAGGAACACGAGGAGCAGCATCGCGCCTACGGTTTTGCGATTCCAGGGTCGTTCCCAGGATAAGCTACCTGATCCGATCACATTTCACCTCCCCTAAAGATACGTAATATGGATACGTTGCCCAACCGCAGCAAGATGGAAGCCATCTTTCAGATGGTTTTTTACCATCTTAGCGCAGCATGCCGAGAAAGGTCAAATGAAAAGGTTCACAACCACCTTTCCGCAAAGCCGACGAGGAGGTTCTCCGGACAACAACCTTCACCATGAAAATTCTTTCATATTTTCCATAGTTACCGGCGATGGGAAAATCATTGATTTGTCAGGCGGGCTTAAGAAATAGGCGAAGCGCAATCCCCGGAGAAAATGCTTGCACTGCTATTTCACCGTGTTATAAAATCGTTTCGTCCGTGATAATGGTCAAAGGCAACGCAGCATGGATCTCGCGACGATGGAAAAGATTAAAATAGGCGTCAGCGCCTGCCTTTTGGGGGAGCATGTCCGTTACGACGGGGGACATCAACCGGACGCTTATCTTACCCAGACCCTGGGCCGTTACTTTGAGTGGGTCCCGGTCTGTCCGGAGGTCGAATACGGATTGCCCGTCCCCCGGGAGGCCATTCGCCTGGTCGGCGATCCCGCCGCGCCCCGCCTCATGACGGTAAGGTCGGGAATCGACCATACAGCCGGGATGAAGGCCTGGGCGGAAAAAAAGCTCCCCTCCCTGGCGAAAGCAGATCTCTGCGGCTTCATCTTCAAGGGTAAATCCCCGAGTTCCGGGATGACGGCCGTCGAGGTATATGGTGAGGGAGGAATTCCTTCCCGCCGGGGAACGGGTATTTTTGCCGGGGCGTTCATGGCCGGCTTCACGATCCCATCCTGCGGGAAAATTTCATCGAAAGGGTTTTTGTCTCCCATCGCTGGCAGGTCATGACGGGCACGGAGTTTAAACTTGGGGATCTCGAAATTTTCCACCGCCATCACAAACTGCTCCTCATGTCTCACAGCCCGCAACATCTGACGGGGCTGGGCCGTATCGTCGCCAATCACGATCAACTGCCCCCCTCCCGGGCGGCGGCTGCATACCATCAACTCCTGATGGCGGGATTGAAACTGATCGCAACCCCTAAAAAGCAAACCAACGTCCTCATGCACATGCTGGGGTATTTCAAGAAGCGGCTCACCAAGGATGAAAAACAAGAGATCCTCGACATCATTGAGAGATATCGCCTGGGCGCGCTGCCTTTGATCGTACCGGTGACCATGCTTGTCCATTATGTCCGGAAATTTGACGAGCCTTATCTGGGGGAGCAAATCTATCTCCATCCCCATCCCGCCGAGCTGATGCTGAGGAATCACAGTTGAAGGAAAACAAACGCACAATCTGCATTGACACAAGGTCGCTGTTCACCTATATGTAAGCATGGAAGGGATCGAGCCCATGCCCCGGAAGGGAAATCTTAAAGAGGAAATACAGCATAATGACAAAGAGCATGTCATTGAGCGGCGCTTTACCCTGGATGGCAAGCCCGAGGGGGAGTATGCCTCTTATTTCGGCAACGGGCAGGTCATGGTCCGCATGCAATTCCGGAAGGGCGTGAAAAACGGCGCCGCGACGTCCTATTATCGGGACGGACAGCTTCGCGAGCAGGGAACCTTCAAGAATAACCAGCTCATCGGCAGGTATGTCTGCTATTACGACAACGGCCAGATCCGGGAAGAGGAATACTACAACGAGGCGGGAAAACTCGCAGGCAAATATCTGCTCTATTATCGAGACGGACAGATCAAGGACGAAGAAAACTTCCGCAACGGACTCTTTGAGGGCGATTACGTATCCTACTACAAAAACGGGCAGATCCGGGGAAAAGGAAGTTTTAAAAACGACAAGCGGGAAGGGGAATACCGCGCCTATTACAAGAACGGCCGGATCAAAGAGCAGGCCAGCTACCGTAGCGGCAAGCTTGTCGGCAAGTTTCGCTTCTATGATGAAAACAGCCTGGAAAGCAAAAAGCCACCGAGCGAGGACCAGGGAGAGGGAGACGAACATGATGTCCGGGAAAGAGAACAAATGGTTGACGATCTCATGAAAAATCTCGGCAATTACAGCAACCAGGGAAAGGAGCCATAATGATCAAGACAATCCTGATTCCCACCGACGGTTCCGATTACGGGAACACGGCCATCGATTACGGCGTTTATATCGCCAAACGTCTGGAAGCAAGGCTGACGGGCCTGCACGTTATCGACATTCGCCTGATCCAGGGACCGGTGATCACCGATATTTTCGGTTCCATTGGCCTCCCCCCCTACCAGGAATTATACCCGCTCATAGAAAAAGGTCTCGCAGAGCGGCCCGACGTTATCCTGAAGACCTTCGCAGAGCGTTGCTCCCGGGGGGGGGTGCCGGCGGAAACGCGCAAGGCGGTCGGAATCATCAACGAGGCGATCATCGAGGAAGGGAAAAATCACGACTGGATCATTCTGGCCCAGCGAGGCGAACATTTCCACATCGCCAAGGGCGGCATTCTCGGTTCCACCGCCGAGGCCGTTGTCCGTCACGCCGGGAAACCGGTCCTGGTCACCCCCCAATCCTATCAGGATATCGAAAGCATCGGCCTGGCTTACGACGGCAGCCCGCCCGCCCAACATGCTCTCGAATTGGCCGTTTTTCTAGCCGACAAGATATCCTGGCCCCTGACGATTCTCATGGTCACGAACGACCAGGACCGGGCCGCAAAATGGACAAAGAAAGCCGAGGCGTATCTCGAAGCCTTTCCAATCGACTGCGAAATGATCGTGATGGAAGGCAAGGAGGACCGGGCGATTCTGCAATTCATCAGGGAAGGAGCCGTCGAGATCATGATCATGGGGGCATACGGGCGCAACCTCCTGCACGAGCTTTTCATCGGCAGCACCACCACCCAGATCATTCGCAAGAGTACTATCCCGGTACTGCTGACCCGCTGATTCCGGTCCCAAATCAAAGCGCTACCTTCGTTGGCTTCGTCAGCGGCCCCTCGGCGTATTTACATATACGCCTGGGCAAGCCTCTTCCTTGCCGCGTCGCTGTCATCTTTTGCTTTGGACCCCGGAGAATCAGTACCCCTCTTCTTAGAAAAAGACCTCTTTATCAGCATGCACCTTGTCGCTAAGGTCCTTCAGCACTTCATGGCGGGTCAGGTCGTAATAGATGGGCGTGATGGTTATGTAGCCCTGGCGCAGGGCGCAGGCGTCGGAATCGGGGGATTCGTCGTCGGCCAGATGAGTTTCCCCGGCCAACCATTAATAGATATTGTCCCGGGGGTCCACCCGCTTTTCAAAATTCTCCAGCAGCCGTGCCCGTCCTTGCTTGACAACGACAAGACCCTTCATTTCCGCCTCCGGCAGGGCGGGGATGTTTACGTTGATGGCGATATCCTGCCAGGAATTCCTGAGGATAAAGGCCGCCATTTTCCGGGCGAAACGGGCGGCGAAGGAGTAGTCCGCCTCCTTGTGGGAATCGAGGGATATGGCCAGAGACGGCACTCCGAGGATAACCGCTTCCGTCACCGCGGACACCGTCCCCGAATAAAGCACGTTGATGCCCACATTGGCGCCGCGGTTTATACCGGAGACGACGAGATCGACAGGGGTTGCGGCTAATTCACGGATGCCGAGCTTGACGCAGTCCGCCGGCGTTCCCGCTACGGCATAACCCAGGATAGTACCGTTTTTCCGGGCCTCCCGGACCATTATGGGCCGAAAAATGGTTATGGCATGCCCGACGGCGCTCTGTTCTACTTCCGGGGCAACAATAATACACTCGGCATCCCGGGAAAGCTCCTGATATAAAGAAGCCAGTCCTTTCGCGTAGATCCCGTCGTCATTGGTAAGAAGAAAACACATGCGTTCCTCCTGAATTAAAAACCCGGAAGTCAAATAACCAACTTCCGGGTTTAGGGAAAGATTAATATGCCGGGAGGGGACCGGTATTACTTCACCTCTTCGAAGTCGGCGTCGACGACATCGTCGTCCTTTTTGCCTCCGGGCTGAGCGCCCGCTTGGGCACCCGCTCCGGCCCCAGCTCCCGCTCCGGCGCCCGGACCACCGGCCTGCTGCTCCCCTGCCGTCTTGGCGTACATCGCTTCGGCTAATTTGTGGGAGGCCGTCGTCAGCTCCTCCTGAGCCTTCTTAATGGCCTCAATGTCTTCGCCTTCGATGGCCTTTTTGGTCCTCGCCATGGCGTCTTCGATCTTGGCCTTTTCCGCGGCGTCGATCTTGTCGCCGAATTCCTTGATATTCTTTTCCACGCCATAAACGAAGGCGTCGGCCTGATTTCTCGCCTCGACAAGATCGCGCTTCCGTTTGTCGTCTTCGGCGTGGGCATCGGCATCCTTGACGAGCTTCTGGATCTCTTCCTCCGACAAACCGCTTGAGGCGGTTATCTTGATGCTCTGCTCCTTGCCCGTACCCAGATCCTTTGCCGACACATGGACGATGCCATTGGCATCAATGTCAAAGGTCACCTCGACCTGGGGCAATCCCCGGGGCGCCGGGGGAATGCCGACGAGTTCAAATCTTCCCAGGGTACGGTTATCCGCCGCCATGGGACGCTCTCCCTGAAGAACATGGATACTTACGGCCGGCTGGTTATCCGCCGCCGTCGAAAAGATCTGGCTCTTCCGGGTGGGGATGGTCGTATTTTTCTCGATCAGCTTGGTCAGGACACCGCCCAGGGTCTCGATCCCCAAAGACAGGGGCGTCACATCGAGGAGGAGGACATCCTTGACATCGCCGGCCAGGACGCCGCCCTGAATGGCCGCACCGACGGCGACGACTTCATCGGGATTCACACCCTTGCTCGGCTCCTTGCCGAAAATTTCCTTCACTTTCTGCTGCACCCGCGGCATGCGGGTCATGCCGCCGACGAGGATGACTTCATATACCTCCTGAGAGGACATGTTCGCGTCCTTGAGGGCGGTACGACACGGCGCCTCCAGCTTCCCGATGAGATCCTCGACGAGACCCTCAAGCTTCGCCCGGGTGAGTTTGATATTCATGTGTTTCGGACCCGAGGCGTCAGCAGTGACAAAGGGGAGATTGATGTCCGTTTCCATGGCCGTGGAAAGCTCGATCTTCGCCTTTTCCGCCGCTTCCTTGAGGCGCTGGAGGGCCATCCGGTCCGTCCGGATGTCAATACCCTGGTCTTTCTTGAACTCCGTCGCCAGAAAGTCAATCAAACGCTGGTCGAAGTCCTCCCCCCCCAGATGGGTGTCGCCGTTGGTTGATTTCACTTCAAATACGCCGTCGCCGATCTCAAGAATAGAGATATCGAAAGTTCCGCCGCCGAGGTCAAATACTGCAATCTTGCCTTCTTTTTTCTTGTCCAGACCGTAGGCCAGAGCTGCCGCCGTCGGTTCGTTGATGATTCTGCGGACATTCAGCCCGGCGATCCTGCCGGCATCCTTGGTCGCCTGGCGCTGGGAGTCGTTAAAATAGGCCGGGACGGTGATCACGGCATCGGTGATCTTTTCGCCCAAATAATCTTCCGCCGTCTGCTTCATCTTGACGAGAATCATCGAGGATATTTCCGCAGGACTGTAATCCCTGCCCCGCACCGATATCTGGCCGTCGCCGTTGGGCGCCTCGGTAATCCGGTAAGAACTAATGCCCTTGTCATACTGGACCTCTTTGGTGCTAAATTTTCTCCCGATCAGCCTTTTGACGGCATAAACGGTATTTTCCGAGTTCGTAATGGCCTGACGTTTGGCCACCTGCCCAACCAATCTTTCTCCGCCCTCCGTAAAGGCCACCACGGACGGAGTCGTCCGGTTTCCTTCCTGGTTGGCGATTACAACCGGGTCACCGCCTTCCATTACCGCCACACAGGAATTAGTAGTTCCCAAATCAATCCCGATAATCTTTCCCATGGTTATCCTCCTCCTTTATTATCGTAATCAGGCCGCTTGCATACCGAAACCTTGGACGGCCTAAGCAGCCTGCCGTTCAAGAGATAGCCCTTCTCCAATTCATCCACGATCTGATTGGTCTCATGATCCGTGCTGGAAACCTGCATCAGGGCCTCATGATAGTTGGGATCAAAGGCCTTGTTTGCACAGTCGATGGCCTCCACGCCGTGTTTCTCCAGAGAACAGATCAGTTGCGCCTGCAGCATGGCCAATCCCTCCTTAAAGGCCTCAAAATCACATGAGGTCTCCGCATGCTTCAGGGCCCGGCTAATATTATCTACCAAAGGAAGCAAGTCCCTGATAAGTTTCTCATTGCCGTATTTGATGGCCTCTGCCTTTTCTTTTACGGCCCGTTTCTTATAGTTGTCGAGGTCGGCTACGGCGCGCAGATACCGGCCATAATTTTCCGCTGCTTCCTTGACCTTCTCCTGAAGTTTCAGGTCCGAATCATCATGAACTTCCCCGGTCTGCGAGTCCTCGGTCCCCAACCGGTCATTGGCTTCCGCCTCTGCACCGATGCTGTCCTTTGTATCCTTCTTCGTCTTCTTTACCATAAATGATCCAAAACTATTCCGTTCCTGTCGTTATTTAATATCCGGTCTCTGAAAGAGCTTGAGATCGATCATCTGACAGAGAACATGCCCCAGGGTAATGTGCACTTCCTGAATCCGGGCGGTGCTGTCGGATGCCACATTAAGTGCATAATCGGCGATGCCCGCAATATCGCCGCCATCTTTTCCCGTCAGGGCCAGGGTGACCAATCCCATCCTCTTTGCCTGTTCCAGCCCTTTGAAGACATTCTGTGATCTCCCGCTGGTGCTTATACCCCAGGCAATATCTCCCGCATGTCCGAGGGCACGAATCTGCTTGCTGAATATCTCAGAGAAATCATAATCATTGCCGATGCTCGTTATTGTAGAAGTATCCGTGCTTAAAGAAATAGCCGGCAGGGGCGGCCTCTCGATCATAAACCGGTTGACGAATTCCGCCGCGAGATGCTGGGCATCGGCGGCGCTGCCGCCGTTCCCGAAGATCAGGACCTTGTTGCCCGCCTTTAAAGCCGCAGTCATGACATTGACAACCCTGACGATCACCGGGAGATTGTCGTTTACAAAGTTTTCCTTGAGATGACTGCTCTCTTTAAAAATCTTTACGATGAGATCTTCCATTTTTCCCCCTCAAAACGGCGCTAATATATTTATCCCCCCTTCCGGTGTCAAGGTCAGGAGGAGAATAAAATGGCGGGCGGTCAGGGTTTGTCCCGAAGAAAAAAGGGGAATCTCTGCTGCGGATTCTAAAGCAGATGCTATCCAGGCAGCGAGGAAGAAACGACGCAGGCGTGGCTTGCATACGTCGAGGAGCCGCTGACGATGCCAACGCAGATAGTGCTTGCATTTAAAATTCGCATTAGGCGAAGTGTTCCTGGCGGAAACGATCCTGCAGTTCGGCAAGCTTGCCTTTATTCCAGTCCAACACGCGACTGTAATACTGGGTGATTTTGGCAATACCATCCACATTTACCGATGCACAGTGACCACATAGCGCCTTGAGCCCGCGGGTGGTCTTGCCGCAATCGAGACAGGTAGTAAAATCGGGAGAAAAGATGAGTTGGCGGCAGGTCGTTTCCCTATAGGCCCAGATAACGAATGCGGCCAACTCATCGGCAGGAGGCTTATATTCCCCTATCCATAACTGACTGGCAGCCCCGGTCTTAATCAGGGGGTGAAACCGGCCCTCCCTGCTGATCAGGTCCTGCGGTTTTAAAGGCGCATAAACAGGAATATGAGTTGAATTAGTGTAATAAAGACGTCCGTTGACGATACTTCCCCGTACATGGCGACCCGCCTGGGGGGGAAAATAGCGAAGATCGAGACGGGCAAAGCGGTGGGATGTCGTTTCGGCGTGGGGCTGATCCAGAACCATGCTGATGCCATGGCGGGCGCTGAGGTCCGCTGCCTGTTTCTCCATAAATTCTATTATCTTAAGCCCAAAATCAAATGATTCTGAAGATGCCTGCAGGGGCTTTCCCATGTGGATCTGTACCAGCTCATTCAACCCCACCATCCCCAGCAGGTAAGATACACGATCCATGCGCAGGTAGGGCAATCCATCCAGATTCATCGCCAATGCCGACAGAGGCCCCTGGTCTCCATAAGAAAGCAGTCTCTCCAGAAATGCCCTTTTCTTGTCATGGGCACCGGCTGCCAGGGCCATGATATCCGCGAGGCTTTTAAATAACCGCTCGGTATCCCCTTCGGCCCGGTATCCGAGACGGGGCAGATTGAGGCTGATGCTCTGGAGAGCGGCATAGCGCCCTTGCCATGGCATTTCCCTTTCATCAGGATCAAAGGGGATACCGAAGGCACAGAGGGCATCCTCTTCGCTCTTCCTATCCAGGACGAAACAGGGATTGCCCATAGCGGCAGCGGCCTCACAAACATGGCGGAGGAAGTTCTCGTGACCGGGAGTTTCAAAAAAGCGCGGCGTAAGGTGCACAATAGGCCTGGGAAAGATAAAGGGTTTGCCCGTACCGTCTCCCTTTTTAAAGACATCGAAGAGGGCCCAGGCGAAGCGCTGCGCTTCCCCCTCATACTCCCCGCAGGTACGGCCGGTGAGTTTTCCCGCCGGACCGGTCATTGGCAGCCCCCGCAGCGGCTGGGGGACCTCCCAGAAGACGTGAATATCGGTAAACATGGCCTGCCCGCCCCGGGCCGCCGTTAATTGAGAAAACTCATAGACGAGCATCTGGGCCAATTGTCGTACTTCCCGGTCTGACATGCCCTCAAGGTAAGGGGCAAAAGACAGGTTCACAAAATTCCAACTGATGATCCCGGCAAAATATCCCTGGAGGATGGCGCCGAAACGAACCATGTGGGCCAGCAGCACCTCCGCATGTTTGGCCGGCTTGGCAACGGTCAGGGAGCGGGGAAGATTCAGGCCGTATCTTTTCAGATACTCCAGGGATTGACAGATGGCCAAAGGTCGATCGATGTACCCCAGTCCATGGATATGGAAATCCCCCAGGATATGGGCGTCGCTTATTTCCTGGGAAAAGATGCTGTGGAGGGCATACTCCCGCTTGATCCCCTGGGCCAGCACCAGATTTGTCCCTTCGGGGCCATGGGGAACGTTGGCGTCTTCTTTATTCTGGTGGAGAATGAGGCGATCGACATCATACAGGGAAAAACCGAGGCGGGCATGCATACGCCTGGCCTTCTCCAAACCCCGCTCCACAAGCTTTGCATCTACCAGTTCCCGGACCAGGGATGTTGTCAGCACGGAAATCCCGGAAGCAAACAGGCCTTTTTCCACATCCTTGCTGATCGCCGCCGCCGTTTCGAGGTCGATACCCGTTTCACGGATCAGCGTATCCACAATCCGCTGCCGGTTCCACTGCACAACCTCCTCCCCGGAGGTCCGGACAAACAGTGTGATATCCGTTGTTTCCAGTGGGATCATCCTTAATAACCTTTCCTCTGAAAATGCATATGCATATCTCCCTTTATCACCCTTTTGTCAAAGGGAGAATGGTGCCGGTTAAATATTCGTTCTCGATGTCGTCCGAGGATTATCAAGAACACTTTCCGCCGCCATGGTAACCTCGGCATCATGGTCATGGGTCATCGTAAAGACCCGGAAATGAACTATCCGGGCCGGAATAAATCGATAGATTTCCCGCAGGGGTTCCTGGGAGGTACGGCCCACAGCGGGATTAAAGATATTGACCTGCTTCTCCGTCTGCGCCATGGGATTGATCGGCCGCGGGTCCTGGGTCGCCAGGTCAACCCGGAGGGCCAGACTCTTGAGGGATCTTGGCAGACAGCTTCTGATCTGCCTTTCGTAATCCCCGGCCTCGGAAAAACGGGTGCCCTTCTGAACCCCTTCAAGGGATATCTCCGTGGAAAAAGACATCTTCCACTTCACCTGCCGGCTGTACAGCCGCTGCCACTCCTTGCCGAGCCTTTTCCTGACCGGATCTTCAGTATGCGGCCATTGCCGGACTTCATCGAACAACCGCCATTCATCCAATTGGCCATAGGCATCCAGGTCCTCCAGGGGATTCCGTGGGAAAATGATATCCATCGTATCCCGGAAGATCTCCTGGAGATGGAGGTCCAGGGCCCGGGTGGTCCGATGGAAATAGACATTGGCATAAAGAGTCAGGCGGGCATTCAGGAAGCGGCGCAAAGCGGAAATTCCCGCCTCATGGAGGGTCAGGCAGGCATCGGTAAAAAATGAATAATACCGTATTCTCGCAATGTCAACCATATCGAGGGATATCCCCGACATTAAAGCGTCCCGCTGCACATAGTCGAGATTGTCCACCGTGTAGATCCCGGAAAATAGTTGCCGGAGCAAGGGAAGCCACGGGGGGACCCCTTCCGCAGTATCTCCAGGCATCTTGATGAGATAGGCCACCTGGAGGGGGTCCAACAGCTCACCCTCCGTAAACGGTCCCGAGGGGCTTCTCTTGATTTTCCTGATGATTCTGCCCAGCTTGCCGACAATGATCTGCCGCCCCAAATCCTCGTGGGTGGTTCCGTATTGATCCAGAAAATGATCGTCGAAAAAATGCCCATAGGGGCCATGGCCGACATCATGGAGCAGCCCGGCGACGCGCAGCAACTCCTCAATATATCTTGCCGAGGGAACATCACCGCAAATTTCGCGCAGACTGGGATAAAGGGATTGGGCAAACTCTCCGGCGACATGCATGGTCCCCAGGGAATGCTGAAACCGGGTATGCTCCGCCGCCGGATAGACCCAGCGGGCGCTCTGCAACTGGTATATCCGCCGCAACCGCTGCAGCCAGGGTGAATCGATAAGATCCTTCTCCGTTTTTTCCGTCGTATCGCCCCCGTCGGGGACGGTAAAACAGGCATACTGATGGATCGGATCGGCAATCAGCGCCTTGCCCTTGTAAATACGGGGATATGTGGTCTCGTAGCCCATAACGTAGCTTCTATAATATTTGAGTAGAAATATCAACTTAAAAGGACCGCTTTGTCCTTGACATGACCCGGTCCTTTCTCTATAAAATTCGCGAAATCATTAAACGCGCGGGATAGAGGTCATGGGCGCGGGCAACGTCGTCTTTCCGGAAGTGATCGAGTGGTTTGATGAATCGGGCAAACAAATGGTGCAGCGGATTCCCCAAGAGGGCTCCGGAGAAATCAAAAGGGGGGCGCAACCGACCGTCCGGGAAAGCCAGGCGGCGGGGTTTTCAATATCCGCATCCTCCCACCGGTCCTGCTCATCACCACCCTCGTCGGCACCCGGGAAGGATCGGGAGCGAGGCTCCCTTATCTACCCTTCTGGCGCATGAAGATCCGTTGCGAGGGAATGCCCCTGACCTCCCTCGCCGAGTTGGTCCGCATCGCCAACCTTCCCAAACCCACTACTCCGGCCATGGAAGAGCAACAGGTCTGCTTCTGGGCCCCGGCCTTCAAGATCAACCCGGCCCTCTTGCTCAGCTGGGCGCGGCAAACCACTATTTACCAGCCCGAGGATGATTTCCTGGAAACGCTTCCGGTGCCACCGGTTTACCCGGCAACCCTGCCCACACAGGAAGCAGTGGAAAGCGTCGCCCCTACCCCGGGAGGAATCGTCACGGATAAACGGATGTTCTTCAAAAATCTCCGTCGGATGCAAATCAATATTGAAGACTCGCACCTGGTCTACCAACCTTTTGTCGAGCAAGGCCCGGAATTGATTCACGAAAAAATGAGGATCGTCTTGGACAGGAACGCCCTGACCTTGGGCGCTTTCATGTAAAACAACATCGGGAGGCCCCATGAGCAAGATCATCGCCTTATGCAATCAGAAGGGCGGCGTCGGGAAAACGACGTGTACCCTGAATATCGCCGCGGGAATGGAAAAAATCGGGAAGAAGGTCCTGCTCATCGACCTCGACCCCCAGGCGCATCTCACTTACTGCCTGGGGATACAGGCCCATGAACTCGCCCAGACCATCTATGACGTCTTCAAGGGCAACCGCGGGATCGAGGAGGTCGTCCTCCCGATCGATGGCATCGCGGTGATGCCTTCCTCCCTCGATCTCGCGGGGCTGGAAATGGAACTGGCCGGGGTTCCGGGCCGGGAATTTCTCCTGCGGGAGGCCCTGGCCAAAACGGAGGGTTATGATTTTATCATCATGGATTGCCCGCCGTCCCTCGGCATCCTGACCCTCAACGCCCTCACCGCCGCCCAGGAGATTTATATCCCCTTGCAGACCGAATTCTTAGCCCTCAAGGGGATGAGCAAGCTCATCGACACGATCGCAACAGTCAAGAAACGCCTCAACAAGGATCTCGAGATTACGGGGATCATCGGCACCCGTTACGACGCCCGGAGGAAACTCAACAAGGGCATCATCGAAACCATCAGCGAGCGCTTCGGCGACAAGCTTTTTCAGACGATCATCAGGGAAAATATCAGTCTCGCCGAGGCCCCTGGCTACGGCCAGACGATCTTCGCCTACGCCCCGAGAAGCTACGGCGCCGAGGATTACCTCGCCCTGGCCAAGGAAATTGCGGCCCGGGAACAGCCGCCGCCTCCCGCCGCCGCAGGGAAACGCCGGAAGGCATAGAAAGGGGCCGTCTATGTTGATCTTCACTAATAAAGGATTTCTGTCCATCATTCAGGACTTCCGCGACCCCGACATCCTGATTGTCCGCGCCCGTTTCCCCGATCATATTGAGAACCTCTTTCCCGACGCCAAGATTACCAAGACAACCAGCCGGGATTATTTGTACCGGACGCTGCTTCCCCGCCAGGAAGTGGTGGAAACGCTAAAAAAATATACGGAGGAACTGGATTATACGAACTTCAAGGATGCCGTCGAGGAACCGCTCTACCAGCGGGCCTGTTCCGAGGTATGGGGGATTATGCGCCGGTATCAGAAATAGATTATTTGTGGAAGATACTATTTAGAGTAGTCCTTATCTGTTCTATGGAGGCGGGCTTAACCAGCGCCCCTTTAAATCCATAGGCGCCGTAGTGAGACATAACCGGGTCATCGGTGTAACCACTGCAAACAATGGCTTTGACCGCAGGATCGACATCAAGGAGACGCTGAATAGTCTCCCGCCCCCCCAAGCCGCCCCGGATGGTCAAATCAAGGACAACCAGGTCATATGGCCGTGATGCCATGGCCTCTCGATATATCTCCACCGCTTTGCCCCCCTCGTCGCACGTAGTAACGTCATAGCCGAGCAAGGAAATGGTTTCCTCCAGGAAAGACCGGATCAATGCCTCATCGTCCATAACGAGGATGCGTCTCGCAGCTGCTTCGGGACTTCCTGAAACCGGGAATACTTCCTTGGCAGCGCTCTCAGATTGTGAAATGCCGCTCCCTGCCGGCAGATATACGCTGACGGATGTTCCCTTGCCGACCTCCGATTGGAGGGTGATATCACCACCGTGCTTCTTAATGATAGCATAGCTTATCGAGAGCCCCAACCCTGTTCCTTTCAGCGCTCCCATGTCTTTGGTCGTGAAATAGGGATCGAATATGCTTCCTAATGACTCCTTGGAGATACCTTTTCCGCGATCGGAAATGGTTACTTTGATGAAAGGTTTTTCATCTTTTTCCCGGCAAACAACGTTTTCCCCCTTGACGGAAATCGAGCTCCCTGCGGGAGACGCCTCCAGGGCATTGATGACAATATTGCCGATCGCCTGCCTGATCTGCTCTTCATCCGCCCGGACGGGATGGAGCTTTTTTGCCAAGTAGTAACGGCATTGGATATTGGATCCGCTAAGGACCAGCCTGACAGATTCGTGAACTACGTCCCGGACATCTATGGGCTTCATCCGGGGCTCCCCTCCCCGGGAAAAGGTAAGCAGGCGCCGGGTAAGTTCCTTGGCACGCAGACACGATTCTTCCGCCTTGCTTAGACTTCTTTCGACAACCTTCGCTTGTTGGGCGTTTAATTTGGCCAGTCCGATATAACCAATGATACCCATCAAGAGGTTATTAAAATCATGAGCGACACCTCCCGCCAGGGTCCCTATAGATTCGAGCTTCTGGGACTTGATCATTTCTTCCTGGAGCCTCTTTACCTCTGAAATATCCCGCAGGATCCCCCGGTAGCCGCAAAAGCGCCCTTCTTTAACGTAGAAAGGATTTCCGCTTACCTCGACGGCAATATGCCCCCCCCGTTTATGAACAATTATCCCCTCGACAGCAGTGAAGGAAACGCGCTTGACGAAGGCATCCTGAAAACATCCCCTGATCTTTTCCAGTTCCTCAAAGAAGGCAAATTCATAAGGTAATTTCCCGATTACTTCCTGCTGGGCGTATCCGATCAGTTGCTCAATATTCGGGCTTATGTAGGTAAAGTGGCCGGTGGCGTCTATTTCCCAAACGATTTCATTGATGCTTTCTACGAGGTCCCGGTATCTTTTCCTGCTTTCCTGGAGGTCGACTTCCGCACGTTTCTGTTCGGTAATATCCAGCAGCATCCCATTGAAGATAACCTCTCCCGGGTGCTCCTCGGGAATTGAGACACCGCGGACATATTTTTCCTCCCCTGCCGGCGTAATGAATCTGCCCTCATATTCCCACTTGCTGGCGGTGCGGGCGGCATGGTGAATCGAGTCCACTAACCTTGGCCTGTCCTCTTTAGGGACACAGGCTGAGGCCTGTGTAAAGAAATCTTCCCGATTGTTGTCCAGCCCCAGGATTTCCCGTGACCGTCCTGACACATAGTAAAGTCCCATGTCGCCATTCTTGCGGACATAGAACTGATAGACAATGCCGGGCAGGTTATTGGCCAGATTTTTCAGACGCTCTTTGCCGCCCCACAGCTCCATCTCCACCCGCTTGCGTTCGGAGATGTCCCTCACAAATCCAGTTACGATACCTTTTCCCTCCCGACTGACCACCTTCACGCTGACTTCCACTCGTATCAATGACCCGTCTTTGCGAATATTCTTCCGCTCGAAGACATTTTTGTTGTCCATTAGCAGGACATCGAGATCCACATTTGCCGAGGCACGCCAATCCGCGTCGATCTTTGCGAGCGTGGCGCCGATAAGGTCGTCCCGCTCGTAGCCAACCATTCGGCAGGCATTGTCATTCACATCGATTATGTTCCCCTCGAAGTCGTGAATATAGATCGCATCGTTGGTATTTTCCACCATCATCCGGTACCGTTCCTCGCTCTTGCGGAGCTTGTCCGCTATCTTCTTTCGTTCCGAGATATCCTTGGTTATTCCCTCAAAATACCGAATCTGTCCTTGATTATTGCGGACGACGCGGATGCTCTTCAAAAGCCAGATCAGTTCCCCGCCTTTTCGCTTTACCTCGATCTCAAACTCGCCGCTGCCCTTTTCCAGGACCTTGCGGATGGCATCCGTCCTTGCTTCGTCATGGACATAAAGCTGTTTCCCGATATCCGTTATGGAGTTAAAGAGATCCTCCGGCGAATCGTATCCAAGGATGCGGGCAAAAGCGCTATTCGCCATTATGTAACGACCTTCGGGGGTGCTGCGGAAGATGCCCTCCGTTGCGTTCTCCACAATATTGCGATATTTGCGGGCCAGTTCGAAGTATCGCCGCTCCGACTGACGGACTGCTGCTTCCATCTTTTTTCTTTCCGTAATATCCATGCAGGTCCCGAAACTGCCTGCAAACCGCCCGCTGCTGTCGTAAATCGGCCGGGGAGACATGAGAAAATGCAATAAACGTCGATCCTTGCACTTTATGGCAAGCTCATAGGGGTGAAACCGCCCCAGGGATCGCTGAGAAAATTCCGTCTGGAAGATGCGGAGATTGTCATCATCGAGAAAAGAGGAAAGGGGGCGACCAATGATCTCCTCCGGCAGATAACCTGTCATTTTACAGAAACGCTGATTGACAAAGACGGGGATTCCGGATTCATCGACGGTAATAAAACCTTCGTTCATGGTATCCAAAAGGAACCGCCACTGTTCTTCTCTTTCCTTGAGTAATTCCGCTGCCTCGCCGCAACCTTTGACGTCCGTCAGCATGGAAATCACCGTTCCGTCTGCCATGGTGAGCAAGTTGCACTCGATGGATTTTGTCTTTCCATTTTTACAGGTGACCTGAAGGACATCTTCGGTTATTAGCTGCTGCGTCTGGTACTTAACCCAGGCATGCAGGGCCTTGCGCCGATATTCCTTATCGGGATAGGCCTTTTGAAACCATTTCTTCTCCGTATCAATATCGGTGAGGGTATAACCGGTCAACTTAACGAAGGCGGGATTGACATAGATGAAAAAGCCGTCTTGCCGGATTACGGAGATACCGCAAGGAAACTGATCGAAGATCATGGCGTAGTGTTCTGCGGGAATCATCGGGCTCGCCCCGGAACGGAGCGCATCCTCGCCACCACCCGTCTTCAGTTCAAGCTGCGCCCGCAGGGATGACACTTCCTCGATCAATTGCTGTTTGGTCTTGTATCTGTCTTGCATAAAAAGTTGAACGTCTTCTCCCCCTTTTTCTCATCCCCTTCCCAACAGAGGGGGCATGACGGCACCGGGAAAAGCCCTGGAATCCCCTTTTCGCGGGGAGATGGTGAGGGCAAGTGTGGGGATGAATAATCAGACAATCCAATATCTTATTTCTCCCTCTCTCCGGGAGAGGGAGAAATATCCGTTTTTGAGAGGTCGTTATGTCTTTAGTAGAAGTTTTTCCCGAACAAGCGACGGCTCATGCCGGTCAGGTCCGCCCATTTCATGGGGCCGCCCTTGTCCGCCGGGAAGCCGACGCCCCAGATCATGCCGACATCGATCATTCGCACGTCATCGACAATCTTCCGATCCAGGAGATCTTTCCCCGTCTTAAACATCGCTTCGAGCAAACCTTCCTGGATCTGTTCCGCCGTCAATTCCTTAAGCCCTTTTTTGGCAATGAGGGGAAGGACTTCGGGATCGACGCTGCCGTCTTTCAGGAAGAACCCTTTCCCGGATTTTTTCAATCCCATGCGCCCCGCTTCGACGACATTGGCCAGGGTCTCCTGACGGATACCCATCCACTGGAAGATCTTGTAGGGGACATCGATGCCGACCTCATCGGTCAAGCGGATGGGGCCGACGGGCATACCGAAGGACGTCATGGCCCGATCGACTTTCTCGATGGCGTTACCCTCCTCAATGTACTTGAAAGTCTCGAGGAGCATGGGGAACAGGAGGGCGTTCACGACAAAACCCGCATTGTCCCGGCAGACGATGGGGCGTTTCTTGATGGCGGCGGCAAAGTTCAGGAGGTTGTCCACTGTCTCCTGACTTGTCTGCTCTCCCCGGATGACTTCCACGAGCTGCATCAGCCAGACGGGAGAAAAGAAATGGAGGCCGCCGAAACGCTCCGGATTTGTCAGCAGGCCGGCCATGGATTTGATGGCAAGGGAAGAGGTGTTGCTCGCCACGAGACAATCCCCGGGAATCACCTGACAAAGATCCTGATAAACCTGCTGCTTGATCTTCAGATCCTCGAAGACCGCCTCGACGACAATATCGACATCCTTGAATTCCGCCCCGTATTCGGTAGTGGTTATTATCAATTTCAGGTAATCGTCTACGGCGCCCTTGAGACGCTTCTTCTACGCCATGCCGGCTAGGATCTTCCCGACAAAGGCCTTCCCCGGCTCCAGGGCCTCGGGAATGTCTTTCACGACCACCGGCACCTGCATATTCCGGATAATATCGATGACGATCCCCCGGCCCATCGTCCCGAAACCGAGAACGGCGGCTTTTTTCAGTGGTTTGGGAACAAATCCTTTGGTCATCATCGCCCGGGGCTTGTCCGTCATGGTCTTGATGAAGAAGGTATTGATACTTCCCTTGGCCTCGTTGGACATAACGACATCGACAAAGTTCGCCTTTTCGATCTCCAGCCCTGCCGCCAGGAAAACCTTGAGGCCGTCCTGGATCGATTTCATGGCCAGCATGCGAGCAGGCAGGGCGCGTCCCCTGGTTGCCCTGAGAACTGCCAAACGGGCCATCTCGGCGACCTCGTCCAGTTGGGTAAAATCGTGTTCCCGTCTTTTCAGGTTGGCCGTGCCGGCAATCATCTCCCCGATAAAGGTCTTGGCCGCCGCCAGGAGATCGGTATCCGCGGGAATGAGACGGTCGACGATTCCCAAGTCGCAGGCCTTCGCCGCCGGCATCCTGGTTCCTTTCAGGATCAGTTCGATGGCGGGATAGCCGATCAGGCGGGGCAGACGCTGGGTGCCGCCGCCACCGGGGAAAAGGCCGACATTACATTCGGGAAGACCGATGAGGGTCGTCTTCCCCTCTTTGGCGATGCGGGCTGTACAGGCCAAGGCGAATTCGAGGCCGCCGCCGAGGCAGTGGCCATGAATAGCCGCCAAAACAGGCAGATTCAGATCGTTTAGCCTCCGGAACGCGCCATGGAAAAGTTCGAGGACCTCCCGCACCTCATCCGGTTTCACGAGGTCGGCGATCATCTTTAGATTCGCCCCGGCAAAGAAATTGTCTGGCTTCCCGGAAATGAAGACGATCCCCTGCAGGGATTTCTCTTGCTCCAGCTCCCCCATAAGCTCGGCAAAGCTCGTAAAGGCCGCCTCTGTCCAGGTGTTCATGGCGTCTCCGGCAACGTCGAAGGTCGCCACCCCGATGCCGTCTTCCACTTTCAGTTGGAATATCCTGCTCATAAAATACCTCCGTTAATCAAACTCAAAATAACCTATGTTCCGTACTGGTCATCTATCCAGTGCTGGTATGCCCCGGAGCGGACCCGGTCGGACCAGTCCCGATTGTTCACATACCACTCAATCGTTTTTCTTAAGCCCGTGGCAAAAGACTCCCGAGGTTCCCATCCGAGGGCTTGCTGAAGCTTGGAAAAATCAATGGCGTAGCGGCGGTCGTGCCCGGGACGGTCTTTTACATAACTAATCAGATCCTGCCGGGATTTCCCATTCTCCCGGGGCCGGATCTCGTCGAGGATGGCGAGGATCATGTTGACGATCACGATATTCTCGATCTCCGAAGCGCCGCCGACATTGTAGGTCTCTCCTCTTTGCCCCTCCTTCATGATCGTCCAGATGGCCGCACAATGATCCGCCACATAGAGCCAGTCCCGGACGTTCTTTCCATCGCCGTAAATGGGAAGGGGTTTTTCTTCGAGGGCGTTCAAAACCATGAGGGGAATGAGTTTTTCCGGAAACTGATAGGGACCGTAATTATTGGAACAATTCGACAGGGTCGTCGGCAGGCCGAAGGTTTCGTGGTAGGCCCGGACCAGGTGGTCGGAGGCCGCCTTCGATGCCGAATAGGGGCTGTTGGGCCGGTATGGCGTCTCTTCCGTAAAGATCCCTTCCTGGCCAAGGCTGCCATAGACCTCATCGGTGCTGATGTGATGAAATATCTGCAAGGCATCGCCCAGGCCGCGGGCGATTTCCAGAAGATTGAAGGTACCGACGATGTTACTGAAGATGAAACTGTCGGGACGCTTGATGGAACGATCCACGTGGGACTCGGCGGCAAAATGGCAGATCCCGTCGATCCCGCATTCGGCGCAGATAGTTTTCATGGCCTCAAGGTCGCAGATGTCGGCCCGGACAAAGGCATACCGTCCGGGCCAGGCCTTGGCCACCCCTTTGAGGTTTTCCTGATTCCCGGCATAGGTGAGGGTATCGACATTGATGATTCGCCCCTTAAAATCTCTCTGCTCCAAGAGATACCGGATGAAGTTGCTGCCGATGAATCCGCAGCCACCGGTCACCATTAGGTTTTCAATGTTCATGGTCAAATAATTTTCCTTTAATTTTTGTTAGCAATCGCCTTACTTCAGGAATCCCTGGATAATCCTGTTTACGGCCTCCTCGTAGGTCAGCCCCAGACTCATCAGTTTCATGAGCTGGTCGCTGGCAATCTTGCCGATGGAGGCTTCATGGGTGAGAGCCGCGTCGGGATGGCGGACCTTCAGCGACGGCACCGTCTCGTTCCGCCCGTTGTCCATGATGATGGCATCGCACTCGATGTGGCCGAAACAGGGGGCCAGGGCCTCCATCGTGGCATAGAAATCCTGTTCCGAATCCCCCTTGATCACGGAACGGGAGATCATGTTGGCCCGGCTGCCAGCTCCCGCCAGGGTGATGGTATTGGCGGATACGGCCTTCTGGTTCCCTTCCGTCAGGACCCGTTCGGTAATGAGCAACAGGCTGTCCGGCCCCAGGACAGCCTCGTTGGCCCGGTTCGCCTCGTCCACCCCGCCGATCTGGGTCAACTCCATCGCCGCCGTCGCCCCCGCTTCGAGCAATACCTTCGTCGTCGGATTCAGGGTGCGCCGGCCCCGGCCGGGACCGCTGGCGTAGTGTTTTTCCACATACTTCACCTTCGCCCCCTTGCCGACCCGGAACTCGTGGATCCCCGCGTGGCCCTCCGGTTCCAGGCCGCCGCAATGGATGCCGCAACCGGCGATAATGGTCACGTCGGCCCCTTCCCCGATGATGAAATTGTTATAAACAACGTCGTAGAGGCCCGCCTGGCTGAGAATAACGGGGATATGGACGGATTCGTTGATGGTCCCCGGCTTGATGGTAACGACGATCCCCGAACCGTCGGCGCTCGACTCGATATTGATATTGGCCGAAACCTCTCGCTGCAGGAGCTTGCCGTTCTTGCGGATATTGAAGGCCCCTTTGGGGAGCCCCTCGAGATCTGCAACCTTCTTCAACAAATCCTTATCGATAGCATCCAACATCTTTGCCACCTACGCATTTCCGGTAATTGCACACAGTCAGGTCATTAAGCATGGGGAGGGCGCCCTCCAGGTCCCCTCTGTAAACAAGTTTGCCCTCGCTGATCATGAGGACAATGTCCGCCGCTTCCAGAAAGGCCCGGTTGTGGCTGACGACAACCGTCGTTGTTCCGTGTTCCTTCTGTTCCCGTTTGAGGAGCCGAACCATGGGCTGGATCGTCCACAGGTCGATGCCCGTATCCGGTTCGTCATAGATGGCAAGCTTGGGATTCCGGGCGATAGTAGTGGCTAATTCGATTTTCTTGATTTCTCCCCCGGAGAGTTTTGCATCCACGGGGTTATCGAGAAAGGAGAGAGAGCAGATGCCGACCCGCCGCAGCAGCGCCAGCAGCATCCCCTCGTCGTCCGTGCCCGCCGCCATGGCGAGGAGGTCCCGGAAGGTGATGCCTTTGAAACGGGCAGGCTGTTGAAAGCTATAGGCAATTCCTTCCCGGGCCCGCTCCGTGATGGATAAGGAGGAAATCTCTTTCCCCAGAAAACCGATCGATCCCGCACTTGCCAGATTGATACCCATGATGAGTTTGGCCAGGGTGGTCTTGCCGCTGCCGTTCGGCCCGGTAATTGCGTAGAATTTACCCCTTTCGAAGGTATAACTCAGCCCGTCGATGATATTCCGGCCCGCTACGGAGAAATAGAGATCCTTAAGTTCCAGCATCACTCACACCTCCTTAATGACGCCTATCGTATGGAAACAGATTTCAAAGCCCTATCCGTATGATGGATATTGCCTTTTATGTCAAATCATTTGTGGCGGCTCTCAAGGGATAACCTTTTGTGAGCTTACATTTAGGGTTTATTAGTGAATAAGCCCTAAATGTAAGCCCGTCCCCCCAGATAGCGTTTCTGATAATAGGCATTGGACAGAGAATCGATACGGATCTTTTTGTCTTTCCCCGGGGCATGGATAAAATGGCCCGCGCCGATAGAGACCCCGACATGGGAGCACTTGTTTCCCTGCCCCGTGGCAAAAAAGACGAGGTCCCCCTTTAAAAGCTCACCTTTACCCACATCCTCTCCCGTTCCGAATTGCTCACCCGAGGTCCGGGGGAGATCGATACCGCTTAACTGATAGACCGTCATGGTCAGCCCGCTGCAATCAAAGCCCGCCTCCGGTGAGGTCCCCCCCCACAGATAGGGAACGCCGAGGAAGTTCCGCGCCGCCTTGACAATTTCACCACGGAGATAATCATCCCCCAGCGTTTCAACCTTGGAGACGGCATACTCCTCCGGGGCGACGATATAATACGCTTCGATAATTCCTAATATCTTCAGGGCTTCCGCCTGGTTAAGAGCGCTTTCCCGGGCGGCGAAATTCCCGATCCGGACCTTGTAGAGTCCTGTTTTGGCGGCGAAATAGGTGGCGGCGAGACCTTTGTCTTTCAGGACATCGGTCAAGCGGGCGGCGTTTTCCGGCTGGGAAAAGGCGCCCGCCTGAATGGTATAACCCATCCGGGGCAGGGCCTTTTTAACGGTTGCCGGCCGCGCTTTCTTGGAGGTCACCGGCGTGGCTCTGTACGGGGAAGGGGAGGCCTTGCGGCTTGCGCATCCTCCTCCGAGGAAAAGGCAGACAAGACCCAAGACAATGACTTGGCAGGTTCTTCTCCCCCTCATGGCAACGCGTTCACCAGGAGTCCCTTCAGGTAGCGCCCCTCGCTGTGGGCAAGGTTTGTCGGGTGATCCGGGGCAGCGGCAAACTTCTTCAGGAGCCGGATGGTCTTGCCCGCATCCCGGGCGGCACCGAGGACGATCTTTTCGAAAAGGGCCTCGTCAATGGCATTGGAACAGGAGAAGGTCGCCAGCAAACCTCCGGGCGACAGGCGACGAAAGGCCTGAAGGTTGATGTCCTTGTATCCCCGGGCGGCGTGCTGAACCTCCCGGCGGTTTTTCGCAAAGGCGGGGGGGTCCAGGATGATCAGATCGTAAGACGCTTCAGTCTTCCGCAGATACTGGAAGACATCGTCCCGCAAGACCGGATGGGCCTCCGGGGAAAAACCGTTCTTCTCCAGATGACCGCGCGCCGCAACATTTGCCGGTTCCGAAGCATCGACAGAGACCACCCGTTTCGCCCCTCCCCGGGCGGCGTAAACCGAAAAGGCCCCGGTGTAAGAGAAACAGTTCAGGACCGACAACTCATTGCAGAGCGCTCCGATCCGGCTGCGGTTGTCCCGCTGATCGAGAAAGAAGCCCGTTTTCTGTCCCGCAAGGATGTCCGCCTCAAAAGCGAGGCCATTTTCCCGGATAGCAATGCCTTCCCGGGTCTCCTCCCCCCAAACCCAGCCGGTACGATCCCCAAGGCCTTCCAGGCGCCGCGCCGGGCCGTCGCTCCGCTCCAAAATGCCAAGGGGCCGGTATTCCCCAACCAGGGCTTCGATCACTGCCTCGCGGCGCTCTTCCATACCCGCCGTGCTGATGACCATGACCAGATAGTCGCCATAGCGGTCCACCACCAGTCCGGGCATGCCGTCTCCTTCGGCGTTGACGAGTCGGCAGGCCGTCGTCTCCGCCGCCACGATTCTGTTTCTCAGGGCGCCCGCATTCCGGAGGCGGCGGTGCCAGAATTCCCGATCGACCGGGGAGGCGACATCCCTGGTCAACATCCGGAAGGAAATGTCTGATTGGGGATTATAGAAGCCAAGGGCCAGGGGTTGGCCCTCCGCTGTCGTCACCATCACGATCTCCCCCGGACCGGGACGGCCCTTTATTTTTGCCACGGCCCCGGAAAAAAGCCAGGGGTGGCCTCCCACGAGAGACCTTTCACGGCCCCCCTTCAATACCAATTGCGGATAGTCAGTCACAGATATCTCCTGATTTTTCTTGTCATTTTTTCAAACTATTCGGCCTGCTCGCTTTCCGTTTGCATCAGACTGATCAGCCGATTAAGCAGCCAAATGATCTTTTCCATCATTACTGTCAGCTCCAGCAGGCATCCCTTGTCATTTGCCGAAGCGAGTTTGTCGCTGTCCATATATGCCTGGCGCAGTTGTTCCATCGCCGTACCATTGCGGGAACTGAGGTCCTGGAGTATCCGGACCTGCTCCGGATCGTTTGTTTTCTCGATATCGGCGGCAAAGAGGTCAGCAGAAAGTCTATCGATTCCCGGCAAGCACCCGCAAGTTCCTTCAGGGAAGGATATGTACTTGCCTGCAAGATGATTTTCACACCGGAAGCGGTACTGTCAGCGAGTTGATCAAGCAAGGCCTGACGGGTCTGAAAATAGGCCTGATTCTTAGCCGTATGGGGTTGCATCTTCATGGCTGCCACCGTTGCCGTCGACGCCGCTACCTCGCTCGCAAGGGATTTGAAGGCAACATACCGGGAGGAGAGGTCCGTACCCCAATAATCTTCCCTTGCCGTAGCGACAAATGCTGCTATTTGTTCCAATTCGCGCGCCTGTTCCAGACGAATCAGTGCCAGCCCCGTGTCCGGGTCCTCCGGTTGAAATTCCGACAGATATCTGGGATGGGACAGGCCCTCTTCTTCCGATGGCGGGAGAGATCTTGCCAGCCAGCGGGTCAGCGGTCCATTGATGGTAATAAAAAAGATCGCCGATGTCAGATTGAACAGCAGGAACACCCAGGCGGCCTGATCGTCCAGGTCCGGAAGGAACGAATTCAGCAGGGCCATTACCAGGGGAACGTGCCAATAGACCTCGATGTAATAGAGGAGAATAAAAACTGACGCCCCAAAGACGTTGAATATGTTTACAAAGCGAACAAGCTGTCGCGACGTGCCGCGAAACCTCTGTCCGATCATCACCTTGCATATGGTCGAACCGATCGCGGCGCCATACATGAACAGGAATGCCTGCGGACTCGTCAGGATACCTTCCCGCGCCAGTCCAATGGCCACCAGTGCTACCGCCGTTGAGGACTGGGCTATGAATCCGAGCATCATGCCTGCACTGATCAGGCTTGCCAAGATTACCAGCGCTGCCGAGGTGCTCTGCATAACTGCCCCGGATCCCAGGCCGAAGGCCAGGGCACGTACCCGCGATGAGACAAACCGGGTTGCCAACATCCGGAACTGCCTGCTGCCCACTTGCTTGAGAACGAAGGAGAGCATTTGAACGCCGGTGAACATCAACCCCAGGCCCAGAAGAATTTTACCGATTACGACGATCATCATCACCCCAAATTTCCAGACTTATTGCCTTTCAGACTTTTCCGCGGGGGATTGGGAATATAGGGTAAAAAGGTCTTGCATGTCAAAAGAATAATAACTTTTGGATAACGGGTTGACAGAATCTCCGGAAAAAAATAGACTTCCAAACGCCGATACGGGTCGCCGCCTGACTTTAAGCGGACAGTACTATTGACAGACCTTCCCCGGCAAGATCCCGACGCCGTTTATCATATTGATATTCAAGATATTTTATGAAAACTACCGTAAATCTTTTCCGTCAGCCCCTCTTCCCCGCAATAATGCCGGCCCGGTACCTCCGCCGTCTCAACCGTTTTGTCATCGAATGCGATCTCGACGGACGGGTAGTGAAGGCGCACCTGCCCAATCCGGGGCGGCTATGGGAGTTGCTCGTTCCGGGAAGGGTGGTTAAGCTGGCAAAAAACACCGCTCTTCCCGAGGGGGAGACCCATTTTACCGCCGTCGCCGTGGAACGGGAAGGCGTCACGGTGCTCCTCCATACGCAGAAATCAAACGACGTCGTACAGTTCCTCCTGGAGCAACGACTGGTCCCGGGCCTGGAAACCGCAGCAATCGTCAAGAGGGAATTCTCCCTGGGGGACAGCCGCTTCGACTTTCTCCTGGAGGAGGGGAAAGAAAAGATCCTCCTCGAAGCGAAGTCCTGCACCCTCTTCGGCGCTTCCCTCGCCATGTTCCCCGACGCCGTTACCGCCCGGGGGAGGCGGCATCTCCTCGAACTGGCCGCCCATACCCGGAACGGCTACCGCTGCGGCGTGATCTTTGTGATCCACTCTCCCCGCCCCGGCCTTTTTCTTCCCGATTACCACACCGACTACGCCTTCTCCCAAACCTTCCGGGCGCAGCAAAACATCCTTTTTTTCCGGGCGCTGGGCATCGCCTGGCAGGAAGACCTCCGCCTCAGCACGGACATTCGGGAGGCCAAAATCCCCTGGCCCCTCCTGGACCGGGAATGCCGGGATCAGGGCAGCTACCTGCTCCTCCTCACCCTCCCATCGGACATCGTGGTCTCCGTGGGTTCCCTGGGGCGGATCCATTTCCCCGCCGGTTATTATCTATATGTGGGCTCGGCAAAAAGAAACTTGGCAAAAAGGCTGGAACGCCATCTGCGGAATCGGAAAAACTTTCACTGGCACATCGATTATCTCCGGGACGTGGCGTCTTCCTGCCTCGCCCTGCCCTTCCGGACCCAGGATGATCTCGAACATGACCTGGCCGCCGCCCTGGATAGAATCGCCGACTGGTCCATCCCGAAATTCGGTGCCGCGGACTGCTCCTGCCCGAGCCATCTCTTCGGCATGACTACCAACCCTCTCCCCAGGCCTGACTTTTTGAAATTACTTCAATATTTCCGAATGGACCGCCTCATCGTAGCGAATAGAGACCTTTGAAAAATCACCTTTCAGCACCCCTATTATCATTCCGGGCTTAACCTGGAAGGATATAAAAGGTAATTTCACTAAAGTCCCGGATCATGGTCATATTTGCATCTTCTGATTGAATAATTCCGCCTTTCATGACAGAAAAATATCGCACCCTTTCATTCTGTCATTCCGGGCCTGACGAGGAATCCAGCATTTTCTATCAGCTATGCATTTTCCCGATTCCCGCCTGCGCAGGAATGACAGCTTGAGGGGAAGCAAAATTTTGCGAACTTGTCGACAATAGGCCTGCGATGAAAATTATCCACACCTCCGACTGGCATCTTGGCCGCGCCCTCCACGGCCGGAAAAGATACGAAGAAGGCGAGGCGTTCCTGAACTGGCTGGCCGGTCTCATTGAAGAGCAAAATGTCGATGCCCTCCTCGTTGCCGGCGATGTCTTCGACAGCACCACCCCCAGCAACCGGGCCCAGGAATTGTACTACCGGTTTCTCTGCCGGACGGCTGCCGCTGCCCACCGCCAGGTGGTGATAATCGCGGGCAATCACGATTCGCCGTCCTTCCTGAACGCCCCCCGGGAAATCCTGAAATTCCTCAATGTCCATGTCGTCGGGGACGCCTCCGGCCCTCCCGCGTCTGCGCCATCCCCTATCTCCGGGACCGCGATATCCGCACCACCGAGGCGGGGGAAAGCGTCGCGGACAAGGAAAGAAAGATCGTTGCCTGCATCAGGAACCACTACCGTCGCGTCTGTGCAGCCGCCGCAGAGCGGCGGGCCCTCCTGGGCAATCCGGTTCCGATTGTCGCCATGGGACACCTCTTTACGGCAGGCGGCCAGACCATGGACGGCGACGGGGTGCGGGAGCTCTATATCGGCGCCCTGGCCCAGGTCGGGACGGATATTTTTCCCGGGAACATCGATTACCTGGCCCTGGGGCACCTCCACATGCCCCAGGCAGTGGGCGGCTCCGAATTTATCCGTTATTCCGGCTCGCCTCTCCCCATCGGCTTCGGGGAAGGGAACCAGGAAAAAACGGTCATCATGATCGAGTTTGCCGGGCCTAAACCCCGGATCACGAATATCCCGACGCCGCGGTTCCAGGAGTTGCTGACCCTGAGGGGAGATTGGCCGGCGGTTTCCGGGAAAATTGAGGAGCTGAAGTCCCGCCGGAGCCGTGCCTGGCTGGAGATCGTCTATGAAGGGGACGAGGTCGCGGGGAGTCTGCGGGGACGGTTGGATGAGGCCGTTGCCGGAACGGATATGGAAGTCCTCCGGGTCGGGAACAACCGCATTCTGGAACGGGCCCTGAGGGGAACGGACGGGGGGGAGACCCTCGACGATCTCGATGCGACCGAGGTGTTCCGACGCTGCCTCGCCGCCCATGAAGTCCCGGAAGATCAACATTCCGCCCTCCTGGAGGCCTACGGGGAGGTTATCGTCTCCCTGGAGGAGACAGATCCCCGGGCGGAATAGGAGACAAGAAGAAATGAGAATTCTCGGCATCCGGTTCAAGAATCTGAATTCCCTCACCGGGGAATGGCAGGTAGATTTTACCCATCCCGACTATGCCTCCGACGGCATTTTCGCCATTACCGGCCCCACCGGGTCGGGAAAGACCACGATCCTTGACGCCGTCTGTCTTGGCCTTTACGGTCGGACGCCCCGCCTCGACAAGGTCACGAAAGGCAGCAACGAGATCATGTCGCGCCAGACCGGAGAGTGCTTTGCCGAGGTCGATTTCGAGACCCAGCAGGGGCGTTACCGATGCCACTGGAGCCAGCATCGCGCCCGGAGGCGCCACGACGGGGAATTGCAGCCGGCCCGGCATGAAATAGCCGCCGCCTCCGGCGCCGTCCTGGAGTCGGGAATAACCCCCGTAGGTGAATTCATCGCCAAGGTAACGGGCATGGACTTCGAACGGTTCACCCGCTCCATGCTCCTTGCCCAGGGAGGGTTCGCGGTCTTTCTTCAGGCCGGGTCCGAGGACCGGTCCCAGATCCTGGAACAGATAACGGGCACGGAAATCTACATCCGGATCTCCATGAAGGTTCATTAACGAAGGACGGCGGAACGCACCCGCCTGGAGAGCCTCAAGAGTGAATTATCGGGGATACGGATTCTCGGCGGCGACGCAGAGGAAGAGCTGCAAAACAACCTGGCCGTAACACAGCGCCGGGAAGGGGAAAGCCTCCGCCAAGCGGCAACCTGGCTTGAGGGATTGGCCGTCATGGAGAAAGACTTGGCTGATCTGGACCGGCGGTGTCAGGAGGGAGAAGTACGCCAGGCGGCCTTTGCTCCGGAGGCAAAGAGGCTCGCGAAAGCACGCCGGGCCCTCGTTCTGGAAGGAGACTACCGGTCGGTCGTGAGTCTGCGCACCCAGCAGGATCATGAGCAAAAGGAGCTCATCACCACTGCCGTAAGACTTGCGGAAATTGAACAGGCCGGGGCCGACGCCCGGGCAATAAAGGATAGCGCCGAGAACCGGTTGGCGGAGGTCCGAAATGAGCAGTCCGCGGCGGCAGAAATTATCAGAGCGACCCGTGAGCTCGATACCAGGCTCAGGGAAATGAAGAACCAGGGTGAAGAAAAGGAAAAGGCCCTTCAGGAAGGAAACAGGCGGCATCAGGAACATGGCCGCCGCCTGGAAAAGGGTCGGGAGGAACTGGAAAAAGCACAACAGGACCTGGAGGCAGTGCGTGCATACCGTCAGGCCCATGCTCATGACGCCGTCCTGATGGCCAATTTGGCCGCCATTCGCCTTGGCTTTGCCTCGCTTCGGGAGATCGCCGCGCGCCATGAAGGCACCTGTCAAGAGCTCGCCCTCCATGAGGCAACCAGAGAGACCCTTTATGCAGAACACAAACAGAGGGGGGACACTTACGAAAAAACATGCCGGGAATTTGAGGAAAGGCAAAGAACGGTCAATCTTCTCACCGCGCAACTTGACGAGCTGCGGCAAGGACGTGAACTCAGCCAGTGGCATAACGAACGAAACAATCTGAAAGACCGGGAGGTTTCCCTCGTCAAAGCCATGGAGATCGTCACGCGGAGAGAGTCAACCCTTGAAGCTATCCGCGCCGCCGCGAAGGAACTGGCAGCGACAAGGGACCGTCAGGGGGCACTGGCTATAGAGATTAAGGCCGCTGTCGATAAAAAATCCGCCCTGGAATCACATATTACCGATCTGGAAACCCAAGCCGCACTCCTGAACCGCATCCGCAGCCTGGAGGAAGACCGGAAACGCCTCCTAGACGGACGACCCTGCCCTTTGTGCGGCGCCCTCGACCATCCCTACGCCCAGGGCAATGTCCCCGAACCGAGCGCCGCGGAGCAGGAGCTGAACAAATCAAGACGGCCGCCGCTATTGAACATGAAGAAAACATCCGTTCCTGCGAGGGGCAGCTCAAACAGATCAGACTCGAAATCGGCGGCATAATCAAAACTCTGCAGGATAACGATGACCTGAGGAAAAGACAGCAGGAACGCCTCCGGCAGCTCGACGCCCAGAAAAAGGAATGTCTGCGCTGGGATACGTTGCATCAATTGATCGGCTCGGCGGACGGCAAGAAATTCCGCAATTTCGCCCAGGGGCTGACTTTCGAGATGATGGTCTCTCACGCCAACGGGCAACTCCGCAAGATGACGGACCGCTATCTTCTCATCAGAGACGTCGGGCAGCCGCTGGAACTGAATGTGATCGACAACTACCAGGCCGGGGAGATCCGCTCCACGAAAAACCTCTCCGGCGGCGAAAGCTTCCTCGTCAGCCTGGCCCTGGCCCTTGCGCAGATGGCCAGCCGGAACGTGCGTGTTGATTCCCTTTTTCTCGATGAAGGATTTGGAACCCTTGACGAAGAGGCACTCGAAACGGCTCTGGAGACGCTGGCCGGCCTCCGGCGGGACGGAAAGCTCATCGGCGTCATCTCCCATATCGCCGCTCTTAAAGATCGGATCAGCGCCCAGATACAGGTCATACCATAGCGGGGGGGCCGCAGCCGCATCGTCGGTCCCGGCTGCCGGCGGATTGCTTAGGTGTACGGTTAATCCTCAGGCCATTTCCCGGGCGTGATAATTCATGACCATGCGTCTCAGATTGCCCTTGAAGAGGACATCCATCCGCTGCTCTTCCAGGATCTTCTCCACAAAACCGATCCCGAAGGACGGATGGTTGATCACATCCCCTCTTTGATACCGGCCGGTCATGTGATAATCGGCAATGGCGGCATTCTCCTTTAACTCCCGGTGTCTCTGGAGCCAGCGTTGCGTCTCCGCTGCTTCCGCCTGCCGGCTCTCCTCGTCTGCCTTTGTTCCGACTCGCCTCGTTCGTTCTTTTCCGGCTTCTCCGCTTTTCGTCCGGGGCTTCGATCCCCGATACTTGTGTTCGGCACCGCAGGTCTTGCATTTTACCTGGGCAATCACACCTCGGACTTCATAAAGGATGATGTGGGCGAGAACCATCCCGCACTTGGTGCAAAGGGCGTCGATATTTTTTCCAACGGATGACATATATGTTTCCTTCCTGAATCTTGTTTTTATGTATACCACACTTTTCGATGAGGCAGCCATTTATTATCACCCAGGGGAAAATTTACCTTCGCATCAACTCTTAGGGTGCCGATTTACGAAGGCTTCTAATTTCTTGTACTGCGCGGCGGCAGCTGTCTTAAGATCGTCATACCCTTTCTTGTAAGCATTCATCCAGGCGTTGACGAACTTCTTGCCCTCTGCGGAAAATCAGGGTGATTGCTCCAGAGAATTACCGACCAGCTTCTCTGTGTTTTTCTTAATCCTTGTCATTGCATTAACGCTGTTGTCGATGGCATTTTTGTAAAAACCCGTCATCTGCTGTATCATCTTTGCGTAGTCTTTTGCGTAATCCATTTTTTCATATATCATTTTCTTTATTTTTATTAATATAATAACGATATTTCCCCTTGTCAATAAAATATCTTTTGCCCTTTTCAGTTATGCAAAACATTTCGTTTGGTGCTAGTCAAGGAGAGATAAACCGATACAGAAAGGACCTTTATAATTTATGTACGCCGTCATCATGGCGGGAGGCAAGGGCGCCCGGTTCTGGCCGCGGAGCAGAAACCGCCTCCCCAAGCACCTCCTTGACATCTGCAACGAAAGAACAATCATTCAGGAAACTGTGGAGAGGATTATCCCCCTGACACCGCCGGAAAAGATCCTCATCGTCACCGGGGCCAGTCACGCCCGAGAACTGATCGGACAACTCCCCCAAATCACGCCGGAGAATATCCTCATCGAACCGGTGGGTCGCAACACCGCCCCCTGCATCGGCCTGGCGGCCCTCGTGGTCCGCAAACGGGCCGGAAATGCCGTGATGGCCGTCCTGCCCTCGGATCATCTGATTGCCGACGAGGAGCACTTCCGCCACGTTCTGGCTGCCGCCGCCGACATGGCCGCCCGGGGAGATCACCTGGTAACGCTCGGGATCCGTCCCACGGGACCGGAAACGGGCTACGGCTATATCGAGGAGGGCAAACTTGCCACCCGCGAGCGGGGAGAAGACATCTTCACCGTCAAGTCCATTCGGGAAAAACCGGATGCCGAACTGGCGAAAACGTTCCTGGCCCGGGGGGGCTTTTACTGGAACAGCGGCATGTTCATCTGGCAGGCCGCAACCATTCTCAAGGAAATGGAGGCCTCCCTGCCGGATATCTATGAGGGCCTCCTTGCGATCGACAAGGCCCTGGGCACACCGGCGGAGGCAAAGATCATCGCCGATGCTTACGGCCGTTTTCGCTCCATATCCATTGATTACGGCGTCATGGAAACGTCTAAAAACACCCTCGTCATTCCCGCCGACTTCGGCTGGTCCGATGTCGGAAGCTGGGACGCCCTGTGGGAGGTTTCCGAGAAAGACGATCAGGGGATCGCCGCCCGGAACCGGGAAGGCCTGATCAGCGTAAATTCCCGTAACTCTCTTGTTTATTCACCGAAGAAGCTCGTCGCCCTGGTGGAGGTCACGGACCTGATCGTCGTGGAAACGGAAGACGCCCTGCTGATCTGTAAACGGGGGGCCTCCCAGGAGGTGAAAAAGGTCGTGGAGACACTGGAAGAAGAAAAGCGGGAGGAATATCTGTAATACCCTTTCTTTCCCCAGCAACTAGGGCAGGGTCATCTGTTAATGGTTATCCCCGGTGACTATCAAAGTGGTGATTACGGAAGAAGTAATGGATATAACGAAGAATCCATTGGCAATGGTTCTGCTCCATGCGATACCCGTAGCGGTGATAACGAAGGACCTCGCGACCTGGTCCATTACCTTGAGATTTGGCTGGTGGCTGCGCTTCGCTTGGTTTTTGAGAGATCAACACCGACGTTGACCTGAAGAAAAACCAAAGACGGACCCTGGGGTCCTTCTTGCCGCAGCTTGGCTGCACGGTCCGGGAGCAAACGCCGAGCACCAAGGAAAAATCGATGAACGCTGACACAACGCAATTTTCTAATATAGCTGAATTGTTGGTGGAACAATCCCCGGATGGCATCGTGTTCGCCGACAAAGCAGGCATAATTCGCGTTTGGAATATTGCAGCGGAGAGGATTTTCGGATTTACAGCCAGTGATGCCCTGGGAGCAAATCTAAATATTATCATTCCCGAACGCCTCCGGGATACCCATTGGCGCGGGTTCGAACGTGCCATTGCCGAGCGCGCCACGAAGTACGCCGGGCAAGCTCTACCCACCAGAGCAGTTCGTTCGGATGGCACTTATCTATATGCCGAGCTCAGCTTCGCTATTGTCCTTGATGCAAAGAGTGATGTCCTGGGCGCGCTAGCCCATGCACGCGACATTACTGAACGCTTCGAGAAAGAGCGTGTTGATAGAAAACGTCTCCGAGAGCTCGAGAAAATATTAGCTTGCAAGGCCTAATCTGGCAGCCGGGGGTAGCGAAACCCCAGCTCCTTGGCAGATAGAAGCCCTCGATCTTTTAGCTATTCGCAACCTATCTTGACATGGTACCGCTGGAATCGGGGGAAGTAATGTAAAGAGGCAACCCCGGAAACGACTGAGTACTTGACCCCGGGGAAGCGCCCTGCTGAGCAGACGCACTCGGTTCGACATAAACCGGTTTCCCCTTGACGGTAAAGCTTCCTGTTGTGAGGGCCTTGACGATTTTTGCCGCCGTGGTTTTCCCGTCGTCAAAGGTGACGACGACAATCCCTTCTCTCGGCATCTCGAATTTGCCGACACCGTCCGTACTTCTAAGGATGGACCCCATCCTGGCCCGATCCCCTCAGGAATTGCAGCCGGGAACGCTTAATTGCACCGTCCTCATTTCGGCCCGGGCAAATTGGCTGCTCCCCATCTGGATCGCCAAACAGAGGGTGAGAATAAAAGCCTTCATAAATGACCCTTCAAGCTCCTTTTGCTGCAATGATTCTTGCGATTATCGCCGCGGCGACGGCAGGCGATTTTTCTGTCCTTCTTCGCCGCAAATTTTCAATTTGTCAAGTAGCAAAGAAGCTGTTACATAGTTGCCGCTTCACGAAAGGAAAGACGATATGGGTCTGATTCTTAGCCATCCCCTGATCCTTGCCTCCGCCTCTCCCCGGCGGGAGGAACTGTTGCGCCTGTTGGGACTTGATTTCCAGGTTATCCCCAGCCGGACCGACGAGACGTTCTTCATTAACGAAAAACCTGCCGAGCACGTCCTGAGGCTTGCGGAAAACAAGGCCCACACCGTCGCCCAGACCCATCCTCACGCCTGGGTCCTGGGGGCGGATACCATTGTGGTCATCGACGGCGAGGTCCTGGGCAAGCCGGCCGATGCTTCCGCCGCAGGGCGCATGCTTGAAAAACTCAGCGGCCGGACCCACGAGGTCTTTACGGGCTTTGCTCTTATGCGCCTGGCCGGACAGGTCGCCATCAAAGAAGGGGTCCGGGCCGCCGTCACCTTTCGGAACATTTCCGCAGATGAAAAATTGTGGTATATAAAGTCGCCGGAACCCTATGACAAGGCCGGGGCCTACGCCGTCCAGGGGCTGGGGGCCTTCTTCATCAAGGAGATCCAGGGGTCCTATACCAATGTCATGGGCCTGCCCCTCTGTGAGGTCGTGGATGTGTTGAAAAAGACCGGATCCCTGAGGTTCGAGGTATGACGGAAAATGCGATCAGGAGGAACGTGGAGGATATCCGGCGGCGAATAGGGGCCGCCGCTGCCAGAGCGGGCCGCCGGGCCGATGACGTGCGCCTCATGGCGGTCACCAAGACCGTGGACGACCAGCGGATCATCGCCGCCATCGCCGCCGGCGTGGACATCGTCGGGGAGAATTACGTCCAGGAGGCGAAGCGGAAGATCGAACTCATGGGCCGGCCGCGGGAATGGCATTTCATCGGCCATCTGCAGACCAACAAGGCCAAGTACGCCGTCAAACTTTTCGATATGATCCATTCGGTGGACCGGACGGACGTGGCCCTGGAACTGAACCGGCGGGCGGCCAAGGAAGAACGGCTGATCAAGATCCTCATCGAGGTGAATATCAGCGGGGAAGCGACAAAGCGGGGCATCGACGCTACGGGGGCGCCGGGACTGACAAAGGAGGTCTCCCGGCTCGAACACCTCTCCATTCAGGGGCTCATGACCATGGCGCCCTGGTTTGACGATCCCGAAGCGGCGCGGCCCTGTTTCGCCTCCCTGAGATCGTTGCGTGATCGTATAGCCGACGCGGGCATTCCCGGGGTCACGATGAGGGAACTTTCCATGGGCATGTCGGGGGATTTTGAGATTGCCGTCGAGGAGGGGGCGACCATCGTCAGGGTCGGGCGGTCCCTTTTCGGGGAACGACCGGCAAGCTCGATATCCCACCAGCCCTGATCTCGTTGCTTGAAGAGACCTGGGCGGAGAATTACTGACAAGCACGGCGGGAAGTACCATAATTTTCAGTCTGTTTATCAGGAATTCACGGAACTACCCCGGGACAAATCCGGAACCAGCCATCAGGCAGGCGTCTTTTTCTCCTAATGAACCATGCGGCCTCGGCTCCCGCCGGGAGAGAGGCATTATCCAGAATTTTTAACAGTTTATCGGACATTTCGCTGGTTGACATTCTTACTGCAATCATGGTAGAGCAACTCCTCTGAAAAAGTGAACACAGCCGGGCGGATATTTGGAGGTTACCATGTTTTTAAGGCAGATGCAGGTCAGTCAGATGGCCGTTTTCGCCTATCTGATCGGAGATGAGGAAACGGGCGAGGCCCTGGTGATCGATCCGGCGGCGGAGACATCCAAGATTGTTTCCCTGGCGGGGAAAAATAACTTTAAAATCAAATATATTGTCAATACCCACGGGCATGTGGATCATATATCCGGCAATAAGGACATGCAGGAACGTACCGGGGCCAAGATCATCATTCATGAGGGAGACGCCGAAATGCTCGTCTCCACCCCCGCCATGTATCTCCGCATGTTCGGCGCCAAACAGTCCCCTCCCGCCGATGTCATCGTCAAGGAGGGAGACCTGATTACCTTGGGGAAGGTGTCTTTACAGGTCCTGTCCACTCCCGGTCATTCTCCCGGCAGCATGTGCCTCCGGGGCGACGATCTGGTTTTCACCGGCGACACCCTGTTTGTGGGGGCCGTGGGCAGGACGGATCTGCCCGGAGGATCATGGGCCGTCATGGCCCGCTCCCTCAAAGAGAAACTGGCGGTCCTTCCCGAAGAGACAAAAGTGCTGCCGGGACACAATTACGGCGCCGCCCCGACCTCGACGATCGGATACGAGAAGCGCCACAACCCGTATCTGAAGTTTTGATAAACCCGTAAAAAGCAATTTTCTCCCTCCCCTTCAAGGGCGGGGAGAGGGGACTTTGGGATATTCTGCGAGTTCGTCAAATTGGAGCAGTTTATGGTTTTGCCTGCTTGCGGCAACACCGATAAGATTAAAGACAGTAAGGAGTTTATAATATGACCGCTGCGCTTATCTCCACATCTATGCCCGGCCTTTCCTTAATCGGCAGGGGGAAGGTCAGGGATATCTATGCCCTCGAATCCCAGTTGCTGATCGTGGCCACGGACAGGATTTCCGCCTTTGACGTGATCATGCCCAACCCCATCCCGGGGAAAGGGCGGGTTCTCACCCAGATGTCCGCCTTCTGGTTCGGCCAGATGGAAGATATAATCGGCAACCACATAATATCAATCAATCCCGATGATTACCCTGAGGTGTGCCGTCCTTACGGGGATATCCTGGCCGGACGCAGCATGCTCGTAAAAAAGGCGCAGCCCCTGCCCGTGGAATGTATCGTCCGGGGATACCTGAGCGGCTCGGGATGGAAGGATTACCTCCGTGACGGGACCGTTTCCGGAATTCGCCTGCCCGCAGGGTTGAAAGAATCGTCCCGCCTGCCGGGACCGCTATTCACCCCTTCAACCAAGGCCCCCGCAGGGGACCACGATATGGCCATCAGCAAAGGGGATACGGAAAACCTGATCGGCGCCGAATTGACGGCAAATATCATCACCACCAGTATTGCCATTTATAACCGGGCCGCCGCGCTGGCCCTGACCCGGGGGATCATTATCGCCGACACGAAGATGGAGTTCGGAATTTTTGACGGAGATCTGATCATCATCGATGAGTTGCTCACTCCCGACTCATCCCGGTTCTGGCCCCAGGACGCCTACGAGGAGGGAAGAGGACAGAGCAGTTTCGACAAGCAATTTCTCCGGGATTATCTACTCTCCCTCGCGTGGGATCAACACCCGCCGGCACCCAACCTTCCCGATGATATAATCCGTAAAACTGCCGAGAAATATGAGGAGGCACTGCGTCGATTAACCGCTTGAGATGTCTTCATGAACCTTGACATAACCACCCGTCGTAAATAGATTAGCGAACTTTATACCGCCGCCGGAAAGTCCGGAAACATTAAGAAAAAGATCAGAAAAGAGATTGAAACAACTCCATGACGAAACGATGTTATTATGAAATTCTGCAAGTAACCCGCACGGCCACCGAAGAGGATCTCAAGAAAAGCTACCGCCGCCTGGCGATGCAGCACCATCCGGACCGAAATCCGGGGGACCGGGAAGCGGAGGAAAAGTTCAAGGAAGCCGCCGAGGCCTATGAGGTCCTCAGCGATCCGCAAAAAAGGGAGATATACAATCAATACGGCCACGAGGGATTGAGCAGTTCCGGCTTCCAGGGCTTTTCCGGCAACGATATTTTTGCCAGTTTCGGCGATATCTTCGGCGATATCTTCGGCTTCAGCAACGGGCGCTCCCGGTCGCGAAGCTCCGCCCGGGCGGGGGCTGATTTACGATATGACATGCAAATCTCCTTCCTGGAGGCCGCCTTTGGCCTCTCCCGGGACATCAGGATCGACAAACATCAAAGATGTCATGAATGCGGCGGGAACGGATCGGCGCCGGGAACCGCGCCGGAGGTATGCTCCCGATGTCACGGCCGCGGTCAGGTAACCCAGTCCAGCGGTTTCTTCAGTATCAGCACCACCTGCCCGAACTGTCGCGGCATGGGCCAGACCATCTCCCACCCCTGCAAGAACTGCCGGGGCGCCGGCCTGGAAAAGGTTACCAAAACCGTCCAGGTCAAGATCCCTGCCGGTGTCGAGACGGGCTCCCGCCTGCGGTTGCGCGGGGAAGGCGAACAAGGGGAGCATGGCGGTCCCAACGGTGATCTTTATGTCTTCATCCACGTGGAAGAACATGACTTCTTCCGGCGCTCCGATGACGACATTATCTGCCGGATTCCGATTTCCTTTATCCAGGCAGCCTTGGGAGACAATATCGAGGTGCCGACCCTCGTAGGGACGGAAAAACTGAAAATTCCCCGGGGCACCCAGAGCGGCAAGATCTTCCGCCTGAAGGGAAAAGGAATCGCCCATCTGCGCGGCTTCGGCCGGGGCGATCAGATTATCGAAACCGTCGTGACCATTCCGACCAATCTAAACCGGCGTCAGGAAGAACTCCTCAAGGAATTCGCCCGCACCGGCGATAAATAATAATCCTGACTGCCCCTTTACAGGCAAGGGTGAATAAGGTAAAGGAGTGGTCATCATAAATCTTGATGAGGGAGGGATGGGATATGCAAAAAAGGATTCGCCGTTCATTAGCGCTACTTGTGGTTGGCCTTTTTATTCTAACCGGTTGCGCCGCCGTACTCGTCGTCGGGGCCGTTGTGGGCGCCGGCACGGGAACGTACATGTTCATCAACGGGGAACTGAAGACCGATTATAATTTCAATTTCGACAAGGTCTGGTCAGCAGCAGAAAAAACCGTGGCTTCGATGCGGGGCACGGACGTAGCTCCGGCAAAAGGCATCGGCACCGGTCATATCGATGCGGTGATCAACGGCGAAAAGGTCCGGATTGCCATCACCTTCAAAGAAAAAACCATTACCACCGTCGGCGTCCGGGTAGGGGTGGTTGGCGACGAAACGGCATCCCGAATGATTCAGACTAATATCGCCGATAATCTGGCCAAAAAATAGCCGCGCCGGAAAATGCTTTATCGCCTCTTGCCTCCCCTCTTCTGCCTCCTCATGCTGTCTTGGACCCCTTCTCTCGTCCATGGTCAGCAAATACCCGTTTATCAATGGCCGGACCGGCTGACCCTGTGCGGAGAAGGGGTCCCCCTCGAACGCCAGGACGTCTGGGAGATGGCGGACCAGGCCTTTGTCTCGTCGGTATATAATCAGCCACGGCTGATTCTTTGGATCAAACGGGCCCACCGCTATTTCCCCTATCTGGAAAAACGTCTCCGGGAACGAAAACTGCCGGACGACCTCAAATATGTCGTCGTCGTGGAAAGCGCCCTGAAAACCTATGCCACCTCTAGTGCCAAGGCCGTCGGCCCCTGGCAGTTCATTGACGGGACGGGGAAGAAGTACGGTCTCCGCAACGACCGCTGGATCGATGAGCGGTACAATTTCGAGCGGGCAACGGAGGCGGCCCTGAGCTACCTGAGCGATCTTCACAAGGAATTCAACAACTGGCCGCTGGCCATCGCTGCCTATAACTGCGGAGAAAACAGGATGGCCAGGGATCTGAAGACCCAGGGGGTCAGCAATTTTTATGACGCCGATCTGCCTCTGGAGACGGAGGGCTATATCTTCAGCATCCTGGCGGCAAAATCAATCCTGGCAAATCCCGCCGCATACGGCTATTCCATCCCCGCCGCCACAAGGTATCCCCCCCTGGAATATGACGAGATCGATCTCTCGTTGCGCCGTGAGACGCCCATAACGGCCATCGCCCGTGCCTGTGATGCCACCTACAAAATCATCAGGGAGATGAACCCGGAAATCCGCCAGAACGCCCTTCCCCAAGGACATTTCAAGTTGCGCATCCCCAAGGGGAAAGCCCCGGGATTCAATGCCCGCCTGGAAAAAGAGCTGTGCCGGTAAGGCGGCCCGTAAACATTCCGGTGAATAACACAATACATTTCGCGTAGAAAGCAACATCCTACCTCCGTCCCGACCTTCTTGATCATCCGGGACCGGTTCCTACCCGGGAGTGGTTTATTCATGAGGTCAATGTACGCTGGCCGGACATCGAGACGGAATTTCAAGCCCTTGCCCTGAGGAAGCAATCCCTCGCAGACAGATTCCTGCTGGTCCCCCTCCCTGAGACGGAAGCTGCTGTTTAACGAACCCGGCATCCGGCGGCTAGGTATTTCTTAGGGCATCTTGGCCCACGGAAGCAAAGTTTACAGGCACATCTATCCGGGTAAACAGTGGAAAATGATCCGAGGGATAACACTTTTTGACACAAAGTTGAATAATCCTCGCATCCAGAACCCGGATAGAGGCGGAGACAAAAGTATAATCGAGTTTGAAGCGGAAGAAAAATCTGCGATACCCATGGAATGTGGCGGCATTGCGCAGATTTGGATAGCGAGTCCGAAAGGTATCTCTCACCGGGTCGGGATTTGAAACTTTACCTTTATTTATTATTTTTAAAGGAGTTTTCCCTTTTAAATATTTAATGGGGGCACTCTTTTCCCGGGCGTTAAAATCGCCTGTCAGGACAAAGGCATCCGGGCAAGACCGGCCATGAATGCGCTGCATAAGCAAGATAACGCTTTTCTTCCGGGAATGCGGGGAAAGATGATCCAAATGGGTATTATAGAAATAAAAAGAACGCTGAGAATCTTTGTCGGTCAGCCGCACCCAGGCGCATTTTCTCGTCATGATGTTCCCCCATCCCTTTGAACCGGGAATATCGGGCGTGTCGGAAAACCAGAAAATGCCTTCCTCCGAAAGGACAAAACGCGCCGCATCAAAAAATATGGCATTGTGCAGCGCCTTGCCACTGCCCGAATTTTCCATGCCGCTCATCTTGTATCCGGGAAGGATGGAATGAATCTCCTCTATTTGAAAACCTAACGCCTCCTGCAGACCCAGAACGTCCGGGTTGTATCGGGTCAAAACCTCGCGCACAAGGTGGCGGCGAAACGCCCATCTGTTTCTGCCGTCCCGCACCGTTCCCCGGCGAATATTAAAGCTCATTATTTTTAAGCTTAAGCCTGTCTCCAGCGGTTCAGTAGAGAAATCATCCAGGGGGGCACGGGCGGATTTTCGCCGCAGATTGAAAGTCCGCAGCCAATTTAGCGGTCGAAAAATCGACTTCTTGACAAATCTAAATCCCTTCATCTTCTTATCTTATCGCAAATCATGGTAATTATCCCCAAAACATTTTATTTTTGAAGCCCATCGTTCAGAATGCCACCTGACAACTTTAGTTCTATAATAGAATAAACATGACACATGGGAAAAACAAGCGCCCGTAAGACATAAACCGCTTGCACCATTAATTATTTGCTGTACATTGTTGACAGTAGACCTCATATCCCTGGCAGGACGAAGCATTGACATTCGGATAAAAAATGACACTCACCAGGCATCTTTTTTCGTTATTCTTTTTGGTTTCCATTTTGGGTATCAACAGCGGCTGTGCGACCTTGCCGAATGTCTCCGAAAAGATTGACGCAGCACCGGCTGCTCAGGAACCGCGCCAAATCGCTTCGGCCAAAGGCCTGTTGTCTCCAAAACAGAGCAAGGCCATCATGGAACGGCTGAAGCGATGTATCGACCCGACGGACATCCTGGAACGTTACACGGCCGTCGTAGAATCGATCACCGAAAGCCCACTGACGAAGGGGAACAAAGTCACCCTCCTCGCCGACGGTCAGGCCGCCTATGCCGCAATGTTCAAAGCCAGAGAGAATGCCAGAGACCATATAAACCTTGAAACCTTTATCATCGATGATGATGACGTGGGCCGCGAATTTTCCGACCTGTTATTAAGAAAAAAGACGGAAGGCGTCCAGGTCAATCTCATTTATGACAGCGTGGGCAGTTTCACTAATTCCGCTTCCTTTTTCAAGCGCTTGCAGGACGGGGGAATTCAGGTCGTCGAATTCAATCCGATACATCAAGGTAACTGGTTGCTAGCACATCTGGATCACCACAAGATTTTGATTGTCGATGGTAAAATCGCCATTGCCGGCGGCATCAACATCAGCAGCGTCTACTCGAGTAAGCTTTCCGGAAGACATAAGGAGAATAAAGCACCTCTGCCCTGGCGTGACACGGACGTTCAAATTGAAGGGCCCGCCGTGGCTGAATTCCAAAAACTCTTTCTTGATACATGGTCGAGGCAGAATGGGCCTAAACTATCCGGAGGTAACTACTACCCGCAGCTAAAAGAAGATGGGAAGGCCCTCGTGCAAGTCGTCGGCAGCACGCCCGGCGCGGACAACAGGATCACGTTTATCGTGTATGTGGCTGCCATCACGTTTGCGGAGCATTCTATCCACCTGACGAACGCCTATTTCATGCCCGATGACCAGGTACTGAAGGCCTTCACGGATGCAGCGGGGAGGGGTGTGGACGTCAAGATTATTCTTCCCGGAGCCACCGATTCCACGCTGGCCTTGTATGCAGCGCAGTACAATTATTCCCGGCTCCTGGAAGGGGGGGTAAAGATATACGAACGCTTCAACGCGTTACTCCATGCCAAAACCGCGGTCATTGACGGTGTCTGGTCGACGGTCGGCTCCACCAACATGGACTACTGGAGCCTTTTAAGCAATGACGAGGCGAATGCGGTTATCCTGAGCCGTGAGTTTGCCCAGGAAATGGAGAAGACATTTGCCAAGGATCTTGCCGAGTCCCATCAGATAAAATTGGCAGAGTGGGAAGCAAGGCCCTTGTCCGTGAAGATGAGGCAATGGTTTGCCCATTTATTCGTCCGCTGGTTGTAAACGGAGGATTAAGCTGAGATGACCTGTCTTGCTCCGGGAAACTGGTAACAGGACCATACACAACAGTGATTTTCCCATTTAGAGCGCGCTATGACACATAGGAAACTATATCTATTCTTTTATTCATTGTTATTGACAGTCGCGCTGCTGCTTCCTGCCTTCATGGTGGAGACAGGCATATCCGCCGAGAAAATGCAGCAGGTTTCGGACCACTTCGATGGTCTCCGGTATTTCAATCCCGGTGTTCCTCAAACCCCGCCGGACCCCTCGGGGCAGGCGTCAAGACGCGGCGTCTCCTGGTGGGTTTGGAACTGGCTTCTAAACGATGATTGGCCGGAATGGCCGGAGGTAAGAGATATTACGCTTGGACCGCGTCCTGTCGCCCGTGCCCCGAAAGGCGTGATCAGCATAACCCCTGTCGGTCACTCCACTTTCCTCATTCAGATGGATACTCTAAACATTCTCATCGATCCGACTTGGTCGGACCGCTGCAGCCCCGTATCATGGACGGGTCCCAAAAGGCACCTTCAGCCCGGCATCCGTTTTGAAGATCTGCCCGCTATTGATGTCGTGCTCGTGTCCCACAACCACTATGATCACCTTGATCTTCCCACCCTGGAGCGCCTCGCGGCAAAGGGAACACCGCGTTCCATCGTGCCCCTCGGCAATCTCGATCTCGTCCGGAGCGCCGGCATCCCCGCCGTGGATGAGCTCGACTGGTGGCAGTCGGTCCGCGTCTCTCCCGAAGTCACGATAACCTTGGTCCCGGCACAGCACTTTTCGATGCGCACCCTCTGGAACCGCAATCAAACCCTCTGGGGAGGTTTTGTCATTTCCGGACCCTCGGGTAACATTTTTTATTCCGGTGATACCGGGTATGGTCCCCATTTTCAAGAAATCGCCCGCCGCTTTTCACCTATCCGGGTGGCGCTCCTTCCCATCGCGCCCTTCCGGCCGCAGAAGATGCAAGCGTCGACTCCCGTGTATAGATCCATTGTCCACATGGGACTTGTGGAAGCCGTCAAGGCGCATCTGGATCTCGGTGGACCGTTCACCATCGCCGCCCACTTCCAGGTTTTCCGGCTTGGCATCGAGGGGTTTGATGATGCCGTGACTATTCTTGCCTCGGAACTGAGGGAGAATAACCTGAAGCCCGACATCTTCATCGCCCCTGTGTTTGGTCAAGCCATTATCATGCCCACGATTCCGGATGTACTACCGTCGCTCGTTGCTAAGGAGCATCGTGCCGGACCTGAGCTTCTCAGCGACTGTCCGTCCGTAAACTTGCATCGGGGAGCAAAAGCATTACCCTGACAGCCAGGGTGAAGGTCCATGGAATGATTAATTCAGGGGCGCCTTTGGGCGGGTTGGAAACATGAGTTGCATACAGGGGGGCAATTGCATGAATAAAATCATTGCAATATTAATAGTGTTCATTGTTTTGTTGGTCGCAGTGCGCGCCTTTGCTCAGGATTCCCTAGAAGCAGCAAAAATCCGGTATTTAATTGCCTCCGTTGCCACCCTGGAAGGGGCGAAGTTTATTAGAAACGGCAGCGAATATGATGCCCCGTCGGCTGCTGACCACTTGCGCCTTAAACTCAAAAATGCCGGTAAGCGGGTAAGGACGGCGGAAGAATTCATTAAGTTTTGCGGCTCTAAATCTTCCATGTCGGGCGAACCATACCTGATACGGTTTACAGACGGCACTACCGTGAAAGCGGAGGTTTTTTTCAGGAAAAAGCTCCTGGAGCTTGCTAAAGATAGACCATAACCTCACGTAACTGCTCGTCAAAGCGGCAGTATGTTACCCCCCGCCTAGTTCTCTTTTGCATGTCGGCACTCCGCAATCACCGTTTTCGGGATCAGCCTGACAGCCATCCAGATCAGCAGGGGCAGGATGACCAGGTCGTCGAGATGCCCCACCACGGGAATAAAGTCCGGGATCAAATCTATCGGGGAAACGGCAGAGGCTATTGTAGCCCCGAGCAAGAGTTTTGAACGACGCGGCGTGCACGGATGGCGAAGCACACGCCGATAGAATTCGATCTCCTGCAAGAAACGACCGATCAACCGGCGCGCACGTTCGGCTATTTTCATTTTTCCTGTCAACATGGATAATCGCTAATCCGTATCGCGTCACGACGATGTTCCCCCGTATGGGTGAATACTCAACGGGGACCCAGGTGTAGGCTTTGTTACCTTCCGCCCGGATGGGACCGATCCCCGGGAAAGGCAGATGCATGCCGGCAACCAACACCTTGCCTTCCGCGGCGCTACGAAACAGCCACTCCCTCACGGTGACGGCCTGCTCCTTGTCCGTCATGTGTATAGCTCCTTTCGGAAATAACTTCTCCTCTCCTATGGTCTGGGAAGATCTTAACAGCTAAAGACTATGTCAGTTTTCTCCTTGCCGGGCGGACATTATCTAGTTAATTTTATGGTAATTTTTCCTCCTTCTCCTTAGAAGTCGCCCGGGGGGATCTGGAAGAGTCCGGCGATTACGGCGTCAAAATATTCCGGCAGATAACGGTCCCATAACTTCACGGGGAGGTCTTTCAATTCCAACTGGGCGGACAGGGGAAACAGGAAAAGATAGCGCATCAGATATTCCACGTTTCTTGCTAAATGTCCCCGGTACTGCTGGCGGAGGCGCTGAGAGATAATCCGGTCTTCATGCATGCAGCGGCCGATCTCGCTTTCCAGTATCTCCTGGTAGTTGGAGACGATGATTTCCAGATAGACATCTTCCTCTCCGGAAAGGACGAAATCGGCAAAATGTCGGTCCGCCAACTCCGGAGCCACCCCCCGCCTTGCCAAGACGGCGCGGATGCTCGCCGGCATGGGACCGCGGACCAATTCGTCCTTGGGCGGCTCGATGCGAACCACGAGATTGAGGGCGTTGTATATCCCCTGATGGCGTTCCTCCTCGACCACCCGGCAATGTTCGATATTGGCGAGGGCCGTCCTTATCCGCTCCTGTTCGTCGTCCTCCAAAACCACTTTTACGCCGGCTACGTCATTGATTACCAAGTCGGTCGCCCCTGCGATCTCCCGCTGCTGCTGGAGGTCTTCGACAAACCGCTCTTCCGCGTCGAGAAATTCGCCGAGCATATCCTCCGGGGAAGAAAGAAGGTATTCCCGGGGAATGCATAGACGCACGGCCCGCTCATCAGCCAGGGTTTCGGCGTGTCTTTTGATCGCGTCAAAGATCCGGTCAATTATCCGCCTCGCCCCTTTTTCCGCCAAACGCCGGATGCGTTTGATCCGCAATGATCCGAGATAACCCCCCCCTCTTCCTGCCTCTTGAAAAACAGCATGGCGTGGCAGGGGGTTTCGCGATAGAACCTTCCGGGATGATCCTTATAGTCCCTGATCAGTCCCGCGATGCGGAGGTTGGAGTACGGCGGCCTGCGGACCATGGCGTCCTTGACCTCTCCCTTCAGACCGGTCCGCTCCCCCCGCAGGTCTGAACCATATAATTCCTGGAAAAGCCTCCCCGCAAAATGGTAAAGATACCGGGAAACGAAAAGCTGATTGAAATGGACCAGGCGCATAATCAGGTCGCCGTCGCCGCCCTGGACATTGCCGTACATGCAACGACGGATAAGATCCTTCATAGCATTACGGTGCAGATAGCTGTCAATGGTAATCATGGCATCTCCGCCGCTGGTGATTTTTCCTTTACAAAAGGCTTTTCCTTCTTTATGGTAACTCGTATACGGAAGATATCATAAACAAGACAAAATAGACAGGCATGAAAGGGGTGACACCATGGCGCAAGACGACGCATTGGACCAGGCCTACGGAGGTCCAGACATCGGCAGGAAGATCCGGACCCTCAGGGAGAAAGAACAGTTGACGATCATGGATCTGGCGGCAAAAACAGGCCTTTCCAGATCCGTCCTTGGCGAAATAGAGTCGGGAGAGGTTACGCCCCCCGTCGGCGTACTTCTCAAGCTTGCCAAGACCCTGAATGTAGGCATGGCTTACTTTTTTCAGGATACGGTCGTCGCGGACAAGACTTCCGTTACCCGCAAAGACCAGCGATTGAGGGTCAGGAGGCGTCCCCATCATCACGAGGGCGAAGTGGACTATACCTACGAATCCCTGGAAACAGGTAAGCCGGACAAGCACATGGAGCCCCTCTTCGTCGAATTCATGCCTATGGAAACAGGGGACATGATTTTTTCCACCCATTAAGGAGAGGAATTTGTTTATCTCTTAGAAGGAAAACTGGCATTCAGATCCCACGAACGTACAGAAATCCTCGCCCCGGGAGACACCATCTATTTTGAGTCCGACATCAGTCATGCCTTCCGGGGACTCGACGGCAAGGCGGCGAAGGCGATCGTAGTCGTCTGGAACAGGTTATAGGAAAGATTTGGGAGGCTGATTATGCTGGAAATCCGGTTTCACGGACGGGGGGGCCAGGGAACGGTCCTCGCCACGATCCTGCTTTCGCAGGCATTCTTCCAGGCCGGCTATCAGGTACAGAGTTTTCCCTTCTTCGGGGTAGAAAGGCGAGGCGCTCTCGTGGAAGCATACCTGCGTCTGGACGCAAAAAAATCCTCCTGCGGACCAACGTCACGGCCCCAGATCATGTGGTTGTACAGGACCAGACCTTATTGCAGAGTATCGACGTCACCAGGGGTTTGAAACCGGGGGGGTGGATACTTCTCAACAGTCCCGAAGCCGCTGCGAACCCGGCTCGGTTCCGCGGTTTCCGGCTTGCCTGGGTGGATGCGACCCGGATCGCCATGAAACACCACTTGGGAAGCCGCACCCATCCCATTGTCAATACGGCCATGATGGGCGCCTTTGCCCGCATGTTGGCAATACCGCCGATGGAGGCGGTGTGTAACGCCATCCGGGAGGAGGTCCCTTCCGAACCGGAAGCGAACATTGCCGCCGCCCGGGAAGCCTATGAGGAAGTCACGTTATTGGGCGAGATATAACTCCGCTTCTAAAGCGGAGATAAAATTGAGAGGAAAGATATGGAAACTGACCTCAGTCTGAAAAAGAACCTCTACATGCCTCGGACATCAGTTACCACTGAAAGCAATAAAACCGGGTCCTGGCGTTTTCTGCGTCCGCGATATGAAGAAAAGACATCTCCCTGCAGCGCCGCCTGCCCCGTGGGAGAAGATATTGCCCGGATCGAAATGCTCATCACCCAGGGTGCCTTCAAGGAGGCCTGGGAAACGATTCTGAGAGAAAACCCCCTGCCCGGCGTCTGCGGCCGGGTCTGCTATCATCCCTGTGAAGGCCGCTGCAACCGCCGGGAATTCGACACCGCCATTGCCGTCCATACAATGGAGCGTTTTCTTGCCGATACGGCGGTCCGGAATGAAATGAAGCCGGCCATGAAAAGGCAGTCCCCCAAAGGAAAGAGCGTCGCCATTATCGGTTCCGGTCCGGCGGGGCTCGCGGCGGCCTGGTTTCTCAACATGCTCGGTTACGAAAGCGAGATCTTCGAAGCCCTGCCCGAGGCGGGGGGCTGTTGCGCTGGGGAATTCCAGCCTATCGGCTGCCGGCGGCGGTCCTGAGTGCCGAGATTGGCCGGATCGAAAGCCTGGGGGGCCGCATCAGAAGCGGCGAGGCCGTATCGGCCTCCCGCTTTGAGGAGTTACAGGCCTCCTATGACGCCGTTTTCCTTGGCTGCGGTTACGGGCCGCCCAGCACGGCTCTGAATATTCCCGGCGAATCCGGAACGGGCGTTGCAGACGGCCTCTCATTCCTGAGGCAGCTCCGCCAAGGTGAAAAGCCGGACGTAACGGGAGTTTCCGCCGTCATCGGCGGGGTCAATACGGCCATAGACCTCGCC
>DYRD01000006.1:54639-57131 GCA_020718905.1 Syntrophus aciditrophicus
CCTGGGGGGACGAGCCGTCATCGTCTATCGCCGCAGGCGGGAGGACATGCCGGCTTTTGACAAGGAAATCAAGAGCGCCCTTGAGGAAGGGGTGGAACTCCGGGAATTATTGGCCCCCGTTCAGATCACCACCAAGGGATCGGACTGTATGCTGACAGTCCAGCAGATGAAAGTGGCAGGTGTCGACCGGGACGGCCGGGGCGGCATCATTGCCGCTGGGACCAGCCCCGTGGAAATTTCGGTGCAGCGGATATTCGTGGCCACCGGCGCCGCGGCGGCGATGGCATGGCATGAACCGCCACCGGCTGCCGCTGCGGAGGGACAGCATCCCGCCGCCCTGCCCCTGCACCTGAGTCATTGCACCCTCCATCAGGGACAGCACGGAACACCGATTATCTATGGCGGCGACCTGACGACTGCGGACAAGAACGTCACCCAGGCCATCGCATCGGGCAAGCAGGCCGCCATGGTCCTCGACACCTTCTTCCAGAACGGCGCCGCCACCGTCCGGGAGCGCCTTGCCACCTGCCTGGTCGGCGCGGGACCGGCTCTTTCCATGGAGATGTACATGCATGGCCTCCGGAAAGAGCGGAAACCCCACATCGTCTCTTATCAGGAAATCAACACGGATTATTTCCAGTTTGAACCACGGGTCGTTCAACCCCGCCTCCTTATCGAAGAGCGGACGTCTTCCTTCGATGAAATCGAGATGAAGATCTCGGCCACTACGGCGATGCGGGAAGCGGGACGGTGTTTTAACTGCGGGATCTGCAACGACTGCGACAACTGCTTTCTCTTTTGTCCCGACGTCTGCATCCTGCGGGGCCGGGATATGACGGCACGCCACATCAATTACGATTACTGCAAGGGGTGCGGTCTGTGCGTCGTGGAGTGTCCCAGAAACGCCATGATCCTCGGTGAGGAGGAAAAACTATGAAAAAGGTCCTCGAAGGCAGCCAAGCCGTGGCAGAAGCGGTGCGCCTGGCCAAGGTCCAGGTCATTTCTGCCTATCCCATCACTCCCCAGACCCATATTGTCGAAATCCTGTTGGATTACGTCACCACCGGCAAGATGAACGCCAAATTCCTGCGGGTGGAAAGCGAACATTCCTGCCGGGCGGCGTTGATCGGGGCCCAGAGTTCCGGGGTCAGGACCTTTACCGCCACCTCTTCCCAGGGACTGGCCCTGATGCATGAACTCCTCCACTGGTCATCCGGAGCCCGCCTCCCCATCGTCATGGCCGAGGTCAACCGGGCCCTGGCACCGGGATGGAACATCTGGAACGATCAAGCCGACAGCCTCGCCCAGCGGGACACGGGCTGGATTCAGCTCTACTGCGAAGATGGCCAGGAAGTCCTCGATACGACCATTCAGGCCTACCGATTGGCGGAAAGGGTCAATCTCCCCGCCATGGTCATTCTCGACGCCTTTTACCTCTCCCATACCTACGAGCCCGTCGATGTCCCGGCCCAGGAGGAAGTGGACCGCTTCCTTCCCCCTTATGAACCGGCCTTCATTCTCGATACGCACCATCCCTATTCCCTGAGCCCCCTCGTGACGCCTACTGCCTATATGGAAATGCGCTATGAAATCGCCACGGCCATGGACGACACCCTGGAACAGTTTGACCGGGTGGAAGAGGAATTCGCGAAGATCTTCGACCGCCGCTACGGCGCCGTGGAAGCTGTTAATTGCGATGACGCGGATATCGTCATTGTGACCTCCGGAACCGTAACCAGCACCGCCCGCCTGCTCCTGGAAGAACTCCGCCCCCGGGGAGAAAAGGTCGGGGTTCTCAAGATTAAACTATTCCGGCCCTTTCCGGTGGCAGCGGTGCGCCTGGCCCTCGGCAAGGCAAAAAAGGTCGTCGTCATGGACCGCAACTTCTCCTTCGGGGCCAGCGGCATCTTCGCCCAGGAGGTCCGGGCGGCCCTTTGCAACGTACCTAACCATCCTCCCGTCTTCGGTTATATTGCCGGTCTTGGCGGTAGGGACATTACCGTTAAACTATTGGAAGAAATCTATTTTGATGTAAAAGGAAGCCCTGCCCCCAGGAAGGAAAGCATCTGGGTGGGGCTCCAGGAGGTGACCCGTGCAACTTGATGCCCTTGATAAGGAATTGATGTGCTCCGGCCATGTGGGCTGCCCGGGTTGCGGCGCCACGATTGCCATGCGCTTTGTGCTGAAGGCCTTAGGCGAAAAGACCGTCATGGTTCTGCCGGCCTGTTGCTGGTCCGTGATCGCCGGCCCCTTCCCCCAGTCAAGCCTGAAAATCCCCGTGATCCACACGGCCTTCGAAACGGGAGGCGCCACGGCGAGCGGCGTCCGGGCCGCCCTCGACATGAAGGGGGACAAGGAGACGACAGTTATCACCTGGGCCGGGGACGGCGGCACCTTTGACATCGGTTTTCAGGCCCTGAGCGGCGCCGTGGAGAGAAAAGAGCGGGTATGGCAAAACTGGACAGGTGCATAAGTGGGAGGATTGTTCTATA
>DYRD01000267.1 GCA_020718905.1 Syntrophus aciditrophicus
CTTACCTGGAACGTCCGGCAGACAGCGTCGGGGCCGGTCACCGTGGTGGGGTGCTAAAGCGTGCCGCGCCTTCGCAATGCATTATTGCACCGATACTCCTAAAAAAAAGCTGCAACGGATAGAGAGCTTGGTCCGGATAATCCGCCCCCTGACGTCCGGGAACCGGAATCGGCCTTGGTCGTTGATGCGATAAAGCAGGGCAAATCCAAGTCCCCTGTGGGTAGCTCAATGAGGATAGCAGTAGTTGTGTAGGGGGGAAGAATCCCCCCTTGCATCGTAACCGTCTCATGAACCCCAACTAGCGGATTTTTCCGTACCTGGTATCATCCATCCGCGGAGGATGATATGGCCATGAGGAATGACGGGAATACTCTGGACTTCTGGCAACATGCTATTTCAGAACAAGCAGGAAGCGGGCCGACCGTAAAGGAATACTGCCAACTGATCGAGAAAACGCCCTTCCAATACTACTAGCGGCATCCCTGCTGCTGACCATCCGCTCTGAAACGGAGCGGGCCGGATGATTTCTTTACCCAGGGGAACCAAAATATTCCTGCGCCCCGGTCGTACCGACGGCGGCAGGGCATCAACGGCCTGTCGATGCTGGCCGAAGGGGCGATGAAGGAGAATCCGTTCACGGGGAATCTGTTCTTGTTTCTCAACAAACGGGGCACGACGATCAAGGCGCTGTACTGGGACGCGAACGGGTTTTGTCTGTGGATGAAGCGCTTGGAGGAAGATCGTTTTCGCTGGCCGGCCGGCAATGAATTCAGGGCCTGGCTGGATCAGCGCTCAGGCGACGTTCCGCCGGAAAGCCTGATCGGCAAGGCCATATCCTATACCCTGGGACAATGGGAAAAACTGGTCCGCTATACCAACTATGGCTTTGTCCCCATCGATAACCCGGCGAGAACGCGGTGCGGCCCTTCGTGATCGACCGAAAGAACTACCTGTTCTCCGGGAGCCCCCGCCGGCGCCGATTCGAGCGCCGCCCTCAATACCATCATCGAAACGGCCAAGGTCAACGGCCACGAACCGTTCTTCTATCTATATCTATGTATTTTCCCCGCTGCCCCTGGTCAATACCAAGGGCGACCTTATCGCCCTGCTTCCGTTTAACCTACCGAAAAAACAGGTAATCGACTTTGCTGCCGTCCATTGGTTGGAACTGGATTCCTGAGACGGTTACACTATACGTTTCCCGGCCGCCCAAAGGCCTGCTTCTGAATTGCCGAAGAGAATAATGTCGTCCATCTAGCGGAGGCATGCGGAACCGAAGGCCAAGGTTTCCACGACAAAAAGATCCAGCGAATCAAGAAATTCGTTGGCAAAGAGTTGACTGGTCAGATTGCCAATAACAGGGGAAGGCCGGACTTTGATGGTACCGTATAACTCGTCCGGGCCGTAGCAAAGGCACTCGGTGTTAAGCTCTGTCCCCGATGGAGATTCAATCACCTGATAGCCATGTCCGAAGGAACTCCAGGTAATTTACCGCCCCCAGCTTGGCTCCCATAGAAACCGTCTCGCCTTGGTACACGAGGATGCCCCGGGTGTTCATGCGCATGGCAC
>DYRD01000268.1 GCA_020718905.1 Syntrophus aciditrophicus
TCAACCGCAGCATGCCCGAAGAGATCAACCGCGTCGTCACGGATCATCTTTCCGCGCTTCTTTTTTGCCCGAGCCAGGCTTCTGTTGACAATCTCATCGCGGAAGGCATCGGGAAAAATGAATATAAATGGGGACATCTTAGGGAATTGCGAAGCAATTCACAAGGTGTCCCCATTTATCCACGGGTTGTCATATCCGGTGACGTCATGGCCGACGCCCTGCAATTTGCCGCAACAAAGGCATCGAACAATTCAGATATCCTTGACCGTCTGGATCTTCAGCCGCAGGGATATTTTCTGGCGACCGTCCACCGCGCCGAAAACACAGACGATAAGCAAAGACTCTCGAATATTTTGTCAGCCTTTGCCGTTTTGGATGAACCCGTTGTCTTTCCCGTCCATCCACGGACGCGCAAACTTTTACAGGAGGCCGGTTATCAGCCCCCCTCAACCATGAAGTTAATCGACCCGGTAGGTTATTTCGACATTATTGCCCTTGAACAATCCGCCCGGATGCTTCTGACCGATTCCGGCGGGATGCAGAAAGAAGCCTACTGGCTCAAAGTCCCCTGCGTGACTTTGCGTGACGAAACGGAATGGGTGGAAACAGTCGAAAACGGGTGGAATACCGTTACCGGCGCGGACCAGAATAAAATTGCCGCTGCTGTTCGATCCTTTAAGCTACCCGCTGAGCACCCGCCATTGTATGGCGATGGCCATGCGGCGGGAAAAATCATCAACACATTACTGGAAAGGGACTCATAAGCAGTGACCAATCAGAAATACATCGCCGTTATCGGCGCAGGATACTGGGGCAAAAATCTCGTTCGGAATTTCCATCAACTGGGTGTGCTCAAAACCATCTGCGATGGCGCTCAATCCATTCGTGAGGATATGAGTAAGACCTATGCGGGGACAGATTTTAAATCTGTCCCCGTCATCACCGCCGACGTATCCGATGTTCTCAAGGATGAAGACATCAAGGGCGTTGTTATAGCCGCCCCGGCTGCCCTGCATTATGAAATTGCCGAAAGAGTACTCCGGGCCGGAAAACATGTCTTTGTGGAGAAACCGCTTTCCCTGAACCGTACCGATGGAGAAAAACTTCTTCGTCTGGCCGAGCAGCAAAGGAGAATTCTTTTTGTCGGCCATATTCTGCATTACCATCCTGCCGTGATAAGGCTGAAAGAAATCATCAGGGATGGTAAAATCGGAAGACTCCAATATATCTATTCCCGCCGTCTGAGCCTTGGAAAAATCCGCCGGGAAGAAAACATCCTGTGGTCGTTCGCGCCGCACGACATTTCGCTGATTCTCAGTCTGACAGGGGAGGAGCCCTCCTATGTCGATTCTATCGGCAGCAATTTTCTTCATGCCCGGATTGCCGATGTCACGATGACCAATCTGAAATTTCCCTCCGGTATTGGGGCGCATATCTTTGTAAGCTGGCTGAATCCCTACAAAGAACAGAAGCTTGTCATCGTGGGCAGTAACGGCATGCTTGTCTTTGACGACACGGAACCTGTTGAATCCAAACTTGTTCTCTACCCTCACACAA
>DYRD01000099.1 GCA_020718905.1 Syntrophus aciditrophicus
CAGATACAAGGTGGCGGCAGGTGGCCGCGGATCCTCCAAGAGTACCAGCCTATGCATGATGTTATTGCTCATGGCCCGCAAGGATACATTAAGGATACTGGCCTGCAGGGAAATCCAGACAAGTATCCGGTCATCAGTCCACCAGCTCATGAAAAATATCATCGCATCGAATGGCTGGGGCTATGAGTACAAGGTGTGGAACTCATTTATCGAACACGTTAAGACCGGCTCTGTGATCAGTTTTGCGGGCCTGAAAAACAATCCCGAGAGCGTTAAGAGTACCGAGGGGATTGATATCTGTTTTATTGAGGAAGCCCAGACCATTTCCGAGGATTCGATGCGGCTATTGATTCCTACTGTGCGGAAACCGGGTAGTCAGATATGGATGGCGCTCAACCCCCGGTATGCGTCAGACTACGTTTATGCGCGTTTTGTGCTGGAAAGTGATCATAATGTGCTATTATGCAAAGTAAATTACCAGGACAACCCATGGTTTCCTGAGGTTTTGATGGAGGAACTCGAGTATGATAAAAAAAGGGACTACGGATATTACCTCCACACTTGGGAGGGGCACTTACGCCCTTATGGCTCCCGAGCTGTCTTTTCCCCGAACACTTTGGCATGGGCAGGGTCCGGATTACTTGGGGAACCCGCCATCTATGGACTCGACCTATCCTACTCAGGCCGGAACGCCCTCGCGGGTATATCAACCTCCGAGGGTGATCATGAGCTTAATATCCACACGGCGGCCTCCTCAACCAAGGTCCCCCTCCAGCAGATGAGTACTTGGCTGGGGAATATCGACAATACCATTATTGTAGATTCGGCCAGGCCGGAGGTTATCCGGTTGCTGAGGGATCAGGGATATACGGTCAGGCCATCCCGGAAGGGCGCGGGGTCTGTAATCCGGGGAATTGATAAGTTGCAAAAATTTAAAAAGATAGTTTTCGGGGCGGGGACTGAGGAAGCCTACGAGGAATTCTGCAAACTGGGCTTTGATGACAATGATAACCTGATGGGGTCGCGGGACTTTGTGGACGCGGTACGGTACGGGGTTGAGAGACTGGGCGGGTTTACCGCCATCAAGTGGGGGGATCTCTATGCCAGGGTCTGATGATCAGATAAAGAGGATGTTGGCGCTGACAGGCACCCGGGATGCTATCGCGTACGGTATGTGGTCCCGGTATATGCTCCAGCCTGCCACAAATTACTGGTGGCTCGATCCGCGAGAGGCTGATGGTGTCCCGATACTTGCCCGCCGGGCGATCACTCCGGGGGCCGTGAACGAGAGATTGCACGTCCCTTATGACCGAGAGATTGTTTCCAACAAGGTGGCCTATTTTGCGTCGAATATCCAGCTTGTGTTCGGTGAGGCCCTGCCTCCGGGGGTTGAGGATTACTATCGTTGGTGGCGAGAGACTCAAGGCGGCCAGGCCAAAATCATGTCGCTTGCGAAATTCGCGGTTGATCAAGGGACCTCATTTGCCCATTGCTGGGTAGTATCCGATACCGGGGAATTCCGGATGCGCTCTCTCCGGGGAGACGAGGGCTTTGTGGACTATGACCCGGTGACCGGCGATCCTATGTACGGATACCGGTATTTTATCGGGGCGGAGGAATATTCCTTTTGCGAGGTTTACGACGGGGTTGAGGTTACCCTGTACCGGCCATTGTCTGGCATCTGGACTGCCCAGGATACCCGGCCCCATGGCCTGGGGACCGCTACCAACCCGGCAGTACCGATCGTCGAGTACCCAAACAATCCCGAGCGCATCGGGAATCCGGAAATGGTGATATCACTCTGCGACGCATACGACACCAGCATGTCCGACCTGTCATCAGAGATTGCCCAGCTCAGATTGTCCTATTTGCTCATCCATGGAGCCGGGAGTGATGCGGCAGGGATCAAAGAGCAGCTCAAACAGGCCGGGATCATTGTCATTGATGAGGCGGGCGGGGATGCTCGGTTCGTCGATCGCAACATGAATGTTTCGGCCGTCAAACAACTCCAGGACGAACTGCGAAAGCTCATCTTTGAGGGGGCGGCATCATACAACCCATCGGTACTCTCGGAAGGCCAGCCCCCGACAGCGTTTGAGGTCAACATGCGCTTCGAGGCCCTCGAGCAGGATACCCAGATCACCGTTGCCGAGTGGGAAAAGGCATTCCGGCTACACGATACCATCGTCAAGAATTACCTGATGACCTTTGAGGGTGTCGCTGATTATGATGTGTCGGACATCGACCGGATATTCCGGCGGACAGCGCCGCGGAACATCCTGCAGGCACTGGTGGAGGCCCGGAACGCCGGTATCGTGTTGAGTAATCAGACGCTGGTCGAACTCTCTGGCCTCCCGGTTGACCCGATACTTGAGGCTGAGCGAATTGGTAATGAACGGGTGTTACCCGTAGTAGATATGACAGCGGAAGAGGCCAATCCAGTAATGGAGGGGCAGAGTCCGGAGGATGACAATGGCAGAGGAACAGACCCAACAGACTGAGGCTCCACCTGCGGGTGGTGGCGAACATGATCCCGTGATCGCGAAAATGAGAACTGACTATGAGAATCAACTGAAGGGGCTCAACAGGGCCAATTCGGCGCTGAAAAAAGAACTCGATGAGCGGTCGGCCAGCGCAAAATCCGTTGAGGACAGAATCGCGATACTGGAGCGGGAGAAACAGGCGACAGATAGGAGGGCGGCAACGATGGAGGCTTTCGGGAGACACGGTTTGACCGAGGATTTCCGGAGCCTATTCGATATTGATGACCCCGAAGATCGGGCGGTTACGCTCAAAGGGCTCCTTGAAAATCACGTTAAAGATGCCACCAAAAAGGTAGCGTCAGAGTTCCTGCGAGATCCGGAAGCGCCCCGAGACGGAGCATCAGGCCGCACCTATACGGTGGCACAGTTAAAAGGGATGTCCCCAGCCGAAATCAACAAATTGTGGAAAGAAGGCCGGGTAAAGGGCTCGGCCAAATAGGAGTATGTGGTGGCAAACTTAGATACATTGGTAGGGGCAGTATGGTCAGCGAGGTTCCTCGCGAATCTCGACAAAGCCCTGGTATTTGGCAACGCGGTTAATCGGGTATTTCAGCCGGACGCTGAGTACGGAAACGCGGTGAATGTTGATAAAATCAGCGATCTCACCATCGGTGATTACACAAAAAACACCAACTTCGCAGGCGGGCCTCAGGCACTTACGGCAACCCAGAAAGTGGTCACCATAAATCAACAGAAGTTCTTTAATTTTCAGATCGACTCGATCGATGAAGCCCAGGCGCGGCCGAATATCATGAATAAGGCCATGGAGCGGGCGGCCTATTCAATGGCCAACGCGGTGGATATGTATATTGCCGGGCTCCATGCCGGGGCGACCACCAAGATCAACACTTCGGCGGCGCCGGGAACCCCGACAGATACCACGGTGTATGGCATCCTCACCCAGGCGGCAAAAGATCTGGACAAACTTAATGTCCCGACCGCAAACAGGTTCATGATCATGGGGCCCGCGGGGATCAAGCTGCTCAAAGACTCTGGCGAGATGCTCAGTGACACCCCGGCGGGCGACATTGTGCGCTTGATTGGACAGTTCGGCGATCCGGGGACTCTGCCGGAAGGTTACAAGGGCCGGGTAGCGGGCTTTGACTTGTGGATGTCCAATAACACCTTTACGGGTGGCACTGGCGTCACGGAAACCTGGTACTTTGGCAACGAGATGGGTATCAGCCTGGTTGACAGTCTCAATCAGATCATCGGCTATCAGCCGGAGTTGCGGTTTGCCGAGGCGGTCAAGGGACTCTATGTCTATGGCGCGGCTGTGACTGAGCCGGATGCCTTAGGCGTATGCTATACAACGCTAATTTAGGAGGGGGTGGGACATGATCGGCACTAGATATCAGGTCAAATTGATTGCAAAGGGCTTTGATGGATTATCAGCCCTACCGCCTGACGCGGATTTCGACAGTTCGGCCGGGTTCTCTGCCGGGTATGTCCTACTCGTCGAAGATGGGACCACCTGGGTTTGTGCGGATGCCACGGTTGGCGCGGCAGTATGGACCCAGGACAAGACCCATGATGAGGGCATCGATGTGGCCCTGCGCACCCTCACCGAGATTTTACCGAGGCATCTCTACAACAGTTTTGCCAAGGTCGAGGACTCGGTGAGCCTTAACGGGGCTGACTTCTCGGCCGGGACGATAGCAAGCCCTGGCGCTTGGTTTGAGGATAGCTTCCTTGCTGGTGATACAATCGTAGTGGTCGGCTCCAGGCGTAATGACGGGACGTATGATATCACCACGGTAGCCACTGATGAGCTGACGATATCGCCGTTGCCGCCGGTGAAATACCTCGACACTTGGGCCATCGAGATATGGCCGATGGTATTCCCGGCGGGCTTGCGGCAGATCGCATCCCGTATGGCATGGTACGACGAGTACGTGAGGCCGGGGGCGACCCCTGGAATGGCCGGGGAGACTGTGGGGAGTTATTCCTACACGCGCATTGAGATGGTAGGCGGGATCGAATACCCGGCAGACCTTACCGCAGGGTTATCGGCATACAAAAGGCCGAGGGTCATATGAGTAGCCGCATGTCGGCCTGGTTTACTGAGCGGGTATCGATATACCGCCGTAAGGCTGAGACAGGGTGGGTGGCGGCAGGTTATGAGCTGGCCGGGAAGATCAAGGCATTTATCCAGCCGGGTGGCGGGACCATGGGGACCACATCCGGTGCGGTGATGCCTAACGCTACCTATGATATGTTCTGCGAGGTCGCCGCTGATGTGCGCCGCGGCGACAAGGTGGTCGATTCCTTTGGACGAACCTACGTTGTAATGAGTGTCCCGCGTGACCGGGGAGTGTCCGGCATAATGGATCATTTGGAGTGTGCCATGGAGCTACAGAATGCCTAGCGCCACAGTTACCGTCAAGCGCAATAAGGATATGGAAAAGGCGCTGAAGAACTTTGAGCAGGACGCCATCGACGCGATCCGGTTGAGGATCCAGCAGAGGGCGCGGCATTATGTGGCGGTGGACACCGGCAAACTCAAAGCCTCGATACGGTTTCTGGGCAAGTACACGGTAGGGTCGACGGTCAGGTATGCCGGGTATCAAGAGGGGACCACCCCGACCTATACCAAGTTCACCCCATTCCTGCGGCCGGCGCTCCGGGATGTCATGCGCGCGCTACCGGGGATACTCGGTCAGACATGGCGGGGAACATTGCAGAGGACACCGCCGGGCAAGACAACAGTGTTCGGCGGGATCATCGGGGCGATCGCGAATTTCTTCCGAGGGGGTAAATGATGAGCATGATCGGGGAACTCTATACATGGATCAACCAGCAGACATTTATCCCCGGGCCGATTGCCTTCGATGTCGCCCCGGAAGATCCGGGTGATCCGTATTACACGATGTCGCCTGTCTCCGATGAGGGGACCACAGGAGAATTCTGCTGGACGGACTCCGGGCGGACTGTGGTTGAATTCTCGGGTTATGGCAGTGACAAGGTGAGTTTGTTTGACGCAATGGATGCGCTGAGAAAAGACCTTGTAGCGGCCAGAAATGCGCTGACTACGGTCAGTCTGTGGTATCTTAAGATGAGTGGGGTTATCGGGTATCAGACAGAGGATGTCAGGATATACCGGTATACGTTTACGATAGAAACTGTATGGGGGGTTAAATAATGGCTAAGCGGCTTGTTGGCGCGGATGGGAAACTGGTAATCGGGTCCTTTGGGACCGAGATAACTATCGGGACCCTGGCGGCTGGGAAATGGTATCTTGTGACCGGCGTGGGTGCAATCTCAGGGTTGCCGGACGGTGCAACGGTTGGATATATGCTCAAAGGGGACATGGAAACACTCGGGACAGGGGACAAGGCTAAACTGTGGACCGGGCAGGATATGTGCGACATCCAGTCCTGGGGCCTCGAGTTTGCAAAGGACTCTGTGGACGTAACCACATTTTGCGATACCGTCCGGACAAAGCGGGCCGGTAAAACCGATGTGACCGGGAGCTGTGAGGGCGTATTCACCACCGGTGTGACAAGCATTGATGGTGGGTTTTTGAACCAGTTTATGGACATCGTGCGCCAGACTCCGGGGGAGACAGCAGAATACAAGGTGACCCTCGCGGAAGGCTCAACCATGATGGTCCAACTATACGCTGACAAGACGGCCAACGACCCGGCAGAGATTGAGGCTTTTTACCTTGCTCCGATCGAATTGACCGGATTCTCGGCATCTGCTGGAGGCGAGGATGCGCAGAGCTTCTCGGCTCCGTTTGTAATTGCGCCAAGCTCCGAATTCAGCCTCGCGTATTACGAGTACACCTTCCCGGCGGCTCCGTGATGACGATCCAGATACTCGGCGACTTTGATTACAGACCGACATCGTGCGGGCTCAAAGATACTGTGGTTACATTTCGCCGACTTTCCGGCAACGATGAGCTTGCGCTCCGGGGGGGTGATGACGAGAGCTTCCCGGTGCGCCGGTTCCTGGCCGCGATATCCGGTATCCGTAACCCTCCCACCCTGGAGTTCCCTGACGGGAGCAAAAGGCTGATGGCGGCCGCGGATATCCCGGATACCGCAGAACTCTCGGACCTCTATTACGAGCTTGTGGTTGAGTACTCGGCCAGAACTTCGGTGAGCGAGGATGCGATAAAAAAAAACGCATCGCTTTCCGCCTCGCCGTCACAGGGCGCGGAGCTCGACCTATAAGGCGGGGCCTTGAGGATGGCAGGATATTTGTCGGGGACGCCAAGAACCCGATAGCGATCATCAGGCGGCGGGACATCAAGGATTATCTTGATGACGAGTTCTGGGCGCGGTTCCGGGCATGGCGGTATCACAATGCGGGCCTAGGCCTACCGAATGGCGGTGGTTGGATGGATTACCCGGCGGACTTTATAGAGGTGCTGGCCTTGATGGAAGGGGAATGGCGGGCGATGAACAAAGGGAGTAACTGATGCCAATAAATATCGAAGAAGTTGTTATCAAAATACTGGCGAACAGTACCCAGGCCGTTAAGGACATCAACAAGCTCGACAAATCGATCGAGAGTGTCGGCAAGACATCGTCGGCATCCGCTAAGAGCATCGTAGGGATGGCGGCGGCCTTTGGCGGCGCCCGGGGTGTCATTGATATCGTTGTGAAGGCAGTGGCGTCCTACGTCAAATACATCAAGGACGCCGAAGCCGCCTATGTCAAAATGGCCAGGGAACAGGACAACGCTCTCTCAGATGGCGTCAAGGCATATGACCGGCTGACCGAGGCAAAGTTAAAATCTAAGCAGATTGACGGTCAGGCATTTAACGATTACATGGCCGGGTCACGGGCGATACGGGCGGCCCGGATTGAGGAAACAAATCTTGTAAAGGGGCTCACAGCAGAACAAGAGGCCCTATGGCGGGCCGAGAACGAAGGGCTGACGCGGTTCAATAAAAATTTTGAGTCGAGGATTGAATTTGCGGCAAAGCTCGCCGCTGAGGAAAAGCGATTATATGATCAGCGGGTTAGATATAG
>DYRD01000269.1 GCA_020718905.1 Syntrophus aciditrophicus
GCCCTGCGCACCGCCGGTGATCTGACAAAAAACGCCTACATGAAAAAGGGCGAGATCGTTAGAGTAAATAAAAATAAAGAATTCCACACCATTTATTTCAATGTAGCCAGGGCAATGGAAGGGGATGCGACAGAGAATGTTCTGCTTCAGGACGAGGACAGGATTGTTGTCCACTCTCTCTACGAGGAGAAGTGGCGGGAATTTGTCTCAGTAGCCGGAGAGGTGAAAATGCCGGGGGCGATCGTACTGACGGAAGAGATGCGTATATGCGACCTGATCTTCAAGGCGGGCGGGCAGACGCGCGACACGCTTTTGGGCGAGGCGGAGCTTTACCGGACTGATTGGCGAACGAAGGAAGTGACTCTTGAAAAATTGAACCTCGGCAAGGCGATCGCAGGAGATCCGCAGCACAACCTTAAGCTAAAGGATCTCGACCGGTTGGTTGTGCATTCGCTCTGGGAGACGGTGTACAAAAAAAATGTCTCGATCGAAGGGGAAGTGCTGAAGCCGGGGAGCTATCCCATGGCCGACAATATGACGGTACGGGATCTGGTCTTCGCTGCGGGAAACATTCTGGAATCAGCGTCGCTGCAGGAGGCTGAGGTTTCCTCGCGGAAGGTGGACAGCAATAACACGATGAAGGTTTCCCACCGGCAGATAAACCTCGGACGGGCGCTCGCCGGTGATCCGGAGCACAACCTGCCGCTGAAGTCGTACGACCGGATTTTCGTCAAGCCCATCTCTGAATGGAGTGCCGAAAAATATGTGACTCTTTCCGGTAAATTCAAGTATCCGGGGCGGTATGTGATATCCAAGGGAGAGAAGCTGTCCCATGTGATCGCGCGAGCCGGTGGGTATATCGATGACGCTCACCTGCGGGGGGCGTACTTCACGCGGGAGTCTGTGCGGGTGTTGCAGCAGAAGGGGCTCGTCGAGATGGCCGACCGGATGGAGCGCGAACTTCTTTCCGGCGGCGGGGAGATCGCGACTTCGACGTCCGCCGAAGAGGTGGCGGCGAAGAAGGCCGAACTGGAGCAGAAGCGGCTGTTTGTCGCCTATTTGCGAAGTCTGAAGGCGAATGGGCGGATGACGATTAAGCTTGCCCACCTGCGGCTTCTAAAGGGGAGCGAGTTCGATGTCGAAATGGAGGACGGAGACATGCTCTCTATCCCCCCGAAACACAACGTGGTCAATGTCGCAGGCTCTGTCATGTCGCAGGGAAGCTTTATCTACTCAGCGAAAATGGAATACGAGGATTATGTTGATCTGACCGGCGGCTACGCAAAATACGCCGACAGGGACAATGTCTTTGTTCTGAAGGTGGACGGCACGGCGGAAAAGCTGGCGAAGGGCCTCTTCAACTGGAGTTCCTTGCGGAGTCGCTGGGAGGTTGCCGGCTTTGAACGGGAGATAAAAGGTATTGAACCGGGCGACACGATCGTTGTTCCGGAGAAGATCGGTCGGATTGCATGGCTCAGAGAGGTCAAGGACATAACCCAGATACTGATGAATTCGGCTGTGACGGCCGGTGTCTTCAAGGCGCTGTTCTAACAAA
>DYRD01000270.1 GCA_020718905.1 Syntrophus aciditrophicus
CCTTCCCAAACTCTGCCGTCAGCCGTTCGGCAAGACGTGACAACAACCTGGCGCCATATTTTGCCCGCTCCGCTCCGCCTTGTTGGTTATCTTTTCGCCAATCCCGGACAGGATCAGCCGGGACGTATCGTAGTAATGGCGTGACAATCGGAGGGGAATTTCTTTGTCCGGCGGACGATGATATTCCGCGTGAAGCAAGGTCGCCTTTTCCCAGAACGTCCGTTCCGCGGCAAGCACCTTAACGATAAAGTCCGGTGTTTCAAAGGCCGCCGGAAACCGTTCGGCCACATAGGGCGCAATGCGCACCTGGTCGCTGGGCCAATGATCGGATCGCGCCCCCATTTCAACCTTCACGGCGAGTCTGATATATGCGCCGGTTGTTTCCGGCAAGCTCGACGGATAGGCGTAAAGAAGGGTCTGACGGTCGGGGTCGCCATCATCAATCGTCAGTGACCAGCCTTGCGCATCCCCAAGAGCGGCCTCGATGGTTTTGATCATCATTGGCCTCAATTCATCGCCGATCTTATGTTGGCAAGCTGATTTGAGCCGATCGATCTCGACGTTTTCTCTCCTTGCCGCTGATAACCGCCTCCGGATTGGAGATTGCATCGCCAAAACCAGGACCGGCACGGTCCATCGATACGTCAACATCCTCAGAAAAGCGTTCGATCAACCGGTATGCCTTGGACAGAGAGGTTCCTCCTTTGAAAATGAGCATACTCCCGATGTTCGGCAGGGAAAAAAGCTCGCGTAACGTCCATCAGACCCAGAAATCCTTCTCAATGATCTGCGGACTGAGCCGCATCCGTTCAGCCGTTTGCACAAAGTAGCGACGACGCTCATCGTCGGACAGTCGAATAAACCGATCCATGATTCAAGCATCTCCCCGGGCAATCTCCCGCAGATGCTTGCCCACCCACGCGGGTGCATAAGCGATGTCCTTCAACAGCCGTTTCTTGTCTTGATCACTCAGTTTGCTTTTCAGGGTCAGGATCACGGCATCATCCACATGCCTTTGGCCCAGGTGCCGCAGCGCCTGAATGACCAAACCGCTGATACGATCGGCTGGTCCCATGTTCCGGGGCGTCGTCCGCTGGAGGCGGATTTCCTGATTTCCCACCCGCACCGTGCGGGATGGTCCGTCGGTCAGATAGACAATCCTGGCGGGCACCTGCGTGGACAAACCCAGCCGATTGGCCGCATACGCCCCGGAGGGTTGGAGGCGGATACCTTGTTTACCGGCCAGAGCCCCGGCAATCGCATCCGGGCGCGGCGCCAAAATGCCCATAATCGGATGATGCTCCGGATAATCGTAGAGGCCACGGGCCAGCCGGCGGATGGCGCCTTTCTGGACCAGGCGCGACAACACTTTGTCAACGGCGTCGCGGCTGCCAAGGTCCAGAAAACGGCCTGGAGTGAAGACAGCACCCCTGCCAGACCCATAAATCCTGCTAAGTATTTTTGAATCAATGCTTTGCATGTTACATCACCATTCAATTTTGTCAGGAATATAAATCAGATTTTCTGACAAAAGGCAAATTATTTGGTAGCG
>DYRD01000001.1:0-43142 GCA_020718905.1 Syntrophus aciditrophicus
GATGACCCGCATATTGAGAACCAGGTCCTAGTGGACCGGGTCGTTCGCATCGGCATTAAAATATTTCCGTATAAATGCCGCCCGGTCGGAATCCGATTTGATGAGGTAACGCCTCGCTTCGTCTGCCGTCGTTCTGGTTGCGTTCTTGATCCGCAGATCGAAGGGGGTGATGATCCTGACCCGGAAGGCGTTTTCCTGGGGAAGGATAAAGTTGGCCCCCCGGCCGAGGATCACGGCATTGCCATGGCGGCCGATGGTGCCGATGACCTTGGTCAGATGATGAAGGTACTGATCAGGCCAGAGATGCCGCGTTTCAAACAGGGATGTCAACCAATCATCCCGTTTGGTCATCTCCTTCTCGTCGAGAGAGCAGATGACCTTTTCGCTCATTTCAACGCTTTCCGCGACCATCTGGATGATTTTGCCCCCCATGAGATCAAAGCCCAGCTCTTTCCCTATCCCTTGCGCGATTTTGGTGCTGCCGCAACCGGCCTCCCGGGACAGGGTGATAACAGGCCCCGACTTTACTTTTTCCTTTTTTCTTTCTGTCATTGCCAGGCGCCATTTTCCCAATTGTTCTTCTACAAGTGCATCTGCGGAGCGCGTAACTTTACTTCTCATCACGAGCCTCCTTTTTTCCAAATTTTATTATTATCATGCCATCCGTCAGCTTATCTAGCCCGTCCCCATTCTAAAAACCATACAGCTTGTCCCCCGACCAGCTTGTCCCCCGACAGCACGGAAAAGGAGTTGTTCCGGAGGACCTCGAGGGCGGCGGCGGAATCGTCAAAACGGAAGATGATCACGGCGTTTTCCCCGCTTTTCTCCACGAAGGCGTAGAGGTATTCGGCGGTGATGTTTTCCCGGGCGAGGACGGCGAGGATGCTGTGCAACCCCCCCGGCTTATCCGGGACCTCAACGGCGACGACGGTGGTGCGGCTGACACGGAAACCGTTATCACGGAGTACCCTGCTGGTTGTATCCACATCGTTTACAATCAGGCGGAGGATGCCGAAGTCGGTCGTGTCCGCCAAAGACAGGGTGCGGATATTTACATTGGCCTCTTTCAGGATCCTCATGACTTCTTCCAGGGACCCCTGCTTATTTTCCAAAAATACAGATACCTGTTCGACTTTCATGGTCTTTACCTCCCCGTCAGATCTATCGTTTATCGATAACCCGGCTAGCCTTGCCTTCGAAACGCTGGAGAGATTTGGGCTCTACCAGCTTGATCTTGGCCGTGATGCCGAGGAAATCTTTCAAATCCTTGTTGATGCGTTTTTTAATCTTCTGCAGGACCCGAACCTCGTCGGCGTTGGAGAAGAAGGCGTCGCTTACCTCGACCTGCACCTCCAGGGTATCGAGGGTGCCTACCCGGTCCACGATGAGCTGGTAATGAGGTTCGAGTCCCTGGATACCGACCAAGACCGCCTCGATCTGGGAGGGGAAGACGTTGACGCCGCGGATGATGAGCATGTCGTCGCTTCTTCCCGTTACGCGGTCCATGCGCTGATGGGTCCGGCCGCAACGGCAGGGGGCGGTGATGATATGGGAGATATCCCGGGTCCGGTACCGGATCAGAGGGAATGCCTCCTTCGTCAGGGTAGTAAAAACCAGTTCGCCCATTGCTCCTGGGGGGAGGACCTCGCCGGTATCGGGGTTAATCGTTTCGACGAGAAAATGATCCTCGAAGACGTGCATCCCCTCGCGGCCTTCCGTGCATTCCATTGCTACCCCCGGCCCCATGATTTCGGAAAGGCCGTAGATATTTAGGGCCATGATATCCATGGTGTTTTATATTTCATCGCGCATCTTGTCGCTCCAGGGTTCGGCACCAAAGATGCCGACTCGGAGTTTAAGAGACTGCATGTCCACTCCCATGGCCCGTCCCTGTTCGGCAAGGTTCAGGGCGTAGGAAGGGGTACAGCAGATAGCGGTAGGTCCGAAATCCTGGATCATGAGCTGCCGCTTCGTGTTGCCCCCCGACATGGGAATGACGCTTGCCCCCAACTTTTCCGCACCGTAGTGGGCCCCGAGGCCGCCCGTGAATAGGCCATACCCGTATGCATTATGGATGATATCGTTTTTTGTCAGCCCCGCGGCGACAAAACAACGGGCCATGAGTTCCGACCAGGTTTCAATATCCCGATGGGTGTAGCCAACCACGGTGGACCGCCCCGTGGTTCCCGAAGAGGCGTGTAGACGCACGAGGTTGCTCATGGCGACGGCAAAAAGACCGAACGGATAGCCGTTCCCGGAGATCCTGTTTAGTGGTAAAGGGGAAGCATTGCAAGTCTCCCAGGGTCTTGAGGTCCTCCGGTTTTACCCCCGCCTCGTCAAAGCTTCTTCGATAGAAACCCACGGTGTGATACACCCGCTGTGCCACCTGCTGAAGTCGCTTCAACTGCAGTGCCTCGAGGGCCTCCCTGGGCAGGGTTTCAAACTATTCATTGTAGATCATGTACCCAACCCCCCCTTTTTCATCGTTTAATTACCTATAACAAAAGAAATTTTTCCGGGCAAGGGACAATAAGGTAAATAAGTATTTTTTACGAGTCCTTGATGGACCGAGAGGCAGCGTCAGTGGCGGAAACGGTACCACAGGCGAATGAGATGCACCGTGATTACGGCGACGACGATACGGGGAATGTAGAGCCACCAGGCATTCAATCCGAGGGAGATGAACAGGGGGGGATCTTCGACCATGGAGAGGTGCTCCGCCTGGGCTTCCTCGACGATTACCGCCCCGCCATAAGCAAGGCCGAAAATGATCGCCGGCATCCAGAGGAGTCCGATCTTGGCGTCCAGTCCCACAAGTTTGAGGAGGGGGGAAAAAACGCGGACGATGTAACTGATCCAGTCCAGAAACTTCATGGTCTCCAGTAGGGTCATGATCAACATGATAATTAGCAAGATCTTGAAGCACAGGAAAGTGGTAGCCTGGAGCCACTGCCACAACATTGCCGTGAAAAGCGGTCGGACCGGCGGCAGGGTCCCCGTCGAAGATATCGCTGCGGGTCCGGAAACCAGCCAGGGGCCGACGATCATCACGGTAATAGATGCTGTAATAATCCGGAATAGTGTCGCCTTTATGGGGTTGGTCCCCGCTTTACCCTGGATTATCCCCTCCTGAATAAGGTTGTGGGCCATGAGCAGGAAGATGCCGATCAGGGTCATCTGTCCCTCATTTAAGGGCAGGACGACCATGGCGGCGATCGCTCCGTAGATATTGGCCAACATGCCGATTAACAAAGGGAGGGCGGCGGCCGGGGGTAGCTGGAGGAAGCCCATAACGGGGGTGAGGAGGAAATCAAGACGGCCGATCCAGCCGCTCCAGTCCAGGAGAGAGATCAGCAGAGAAACGGGCAGGACGATTTTCATCATCCAGAGAAAGCCTTCCCAGCCCTTTTGGATGCCCATTTTCAGCCCTGTTTTGACCATGGCGCCATATTGAATCTCCGGATTTTCCATTGACTGTCCCCTTAGCAGATTTCCCCTGATCTTGCGTCCATGAGGATGAATTATTATGGCTGACTTTGTCATGGCAAATGATCTTAGGTCTTTACGCAACAAGAAAAGATATGATACGCAAATCATATGATACTGAATATTCGCAGTAAACTGATCCTGAGTTATGTGGCCATGGCCATGGCCGTGCTGACCGTTCTGGCCAGCGCCTATGCCGTGTGGCATCTGCGAGATCTTAATAAGCTGGCCTTCACAGTAATCCATCAGGATTCCCGCCTCCTGGAGGTGGAAAAACAAATGATCGAAACGCTCCTCGCCTGGGAAGGGGCGGAGAAGAAATATCTGATCTTAAAAGACCCCTCCATGGCAGACATCTTCTGGGGTCCGAAGTCAGGATTTTCAAACCCAGCTGGCAATTCTAAAAAAGGATAGTCCCCAGGGATAGGACAGAGCGGTAGAACAGTTATATCTGTTATTTAGTCAATATAATGCAACTTTCCACAAAGAGACATCCCTTGTGGGAGAAACCCGTATCGAAGACGCAGTGGTGCTGTCGTCTCAAGAGGGGCGTATAATCATAGAAAAGATGGCTTTTGCCCTGCGTTCGCTCCAGATGCAGTCGGAAAAGAATATCGATACGAGGATGAACGCCATTAACATCAAGGGCCTGGAAGCAGCACGGATGACAATTCTTCTGGCCGGGGCCAGTCTCGTTGTCGGATTGTTCCTGGCGGCGGCCATTACCTTCAATATCTCCCACCCCTTGGGAAAACTTGAAAAAGCGACCGGTTTAATTGCGGAAGGGCATTTCGACACGGAGATCAACATCCAGCGCCGGGATGAGATCGGCAGCCTGGCCAAGGCCTTCAACGCCATGACCAAACGCCTGAAGATCTTGGAAACGCTGCATCTTGACGCCAGCCCTTTGACGGGATTACCGGGGAATCTGGCTATTGAACAGGAAATTGAACGACGCCTCCAGGAGGAGGGGCTCTTTTCTCTTTGTCATTTAGATCTCGATAATTTCAAGCCCTTTGCCGACCATTACGGCTATGCCTGGGGAAGCGAAGTCATCAAGGAAGTAGCCGTGATCTTGGCGGACTGTAAACAGAAATGGGGCCGTGGGGTTGATTTTATCGGTCATATCGGGGGTGACGACTTCATCCTCATCGCGGAACCGGCGCGGGCCGAAGCAATGTGTCGGTGTATAGTCGCAGAATTTGATCGGCGGATCCGGAAGTTCTATACTGAAGAGGATCAACGGCGGGGTTTTATCCTGGCCAAGGACCGTCAGGGACAACTGCGTGAGTTCCCCCTCGTTACAGTGACCCTTTCCATTGTCACGGACAACTGTTCCCTGTCCCGGAGCCCGCTGGAGATGGCGAAGATGGCGGCGGAGGTCAAAAATTACGGCAAAACCCTCGCGGGGAGCAACTACGTGAAAAAAGAGGACATGGATGCGCGGATATCTTCGTGAATGTTTTCGTGAGGCTGCCACATGGGGGCCGGCCAGCGGACGGGAGTGATAACTTTGCGTAAGCAGGGATTTTGCATAAATATTAGTATTGTAATCATGATCATGATATGTTTGGGCGCCTGCGCCGCGCATAACGTTCCTATAGAGCCCCCAGGCATTCTGGCAGCGCGCTTTCAGTCCGACGCGGCCCTTTTCCAGGAAGGATATGCCCAGCTCAGCGGCGAAGACAGGCCTATTGATTATGGCAAGGCCCGTAAAGCCTTCGAACTGCTGATTACTAAATATCCCCAGAGCAAGTGGCGAAATTATGCCAAGAGCTTTCTGTTCCTCATGGATGAAACGCAGACCGCCCGTGAGCAGGAGGAAAAGGAAAGGCAGGCCTGTATAAAGATCAAGGCGCTATGGGAGCATACGCAAAAGGAATGCCGTACCGATCAGTTGAAGACCCAAGACGATCTTTCCCGGCTGCGCAAGGAAAACGAGCAGTTAAATCAGGAAAACGTACTATTGTGGAATGAAAAAGAACAGATGAAAAAGAACAGATGAAAAAGAACCTCGAACAACTCAAGCGGCTGGAAATCGAGCTACAGCGGCGGGACAGGGCCATCCGGTAGGGATAAGCGTTCCATGGCCAGGGTAATCCCCAGGGCCGTTTTGACGTCCCGAATCTCTCCCCGCCGCAGTTTGCCTTTGGCCTCCCCCGGCGACATCCTGACTATTTCGATATCTTCGTCGTCATCAGGAGGCAGGGGTGCCGCATAGAGTTCCTGGGCGAGATAGAAATGCATGTATTCATTTCCATATCCCGGAATCAGATATCCGTCAAAGAGACTGGTTATCCGGCGGGCCTGAAAACCGGTCTCTTCTCCCAATTCCCTCTGGACACAGACCTCGGGAGACTCCCCGGCATCGATATTGCCCGCAGGGATTTCCAGCAGATATCCGCCGGTGGCATGGCGGTACTGCCGGATAAGCAGGAAATTGCCTTCCTCGTCCACGGGAACCACGGCGATGCAGTGATTATGGTCGATCCAGCTCAAGCGGGACCTATGCCCGTTGGGTAGTTGGACGTCTTCTTCCAGAACCTTGAAGACGCGGCAATTATAAACGACTGGCATGGCCCGTTCCTCCCGCTGTTGGTTTTAATTTGTTTTCATAACGGCCAGGAGATGCCGTTCAAGCTCTTCCCTGGGTAAGGCTCCCGTGACCCGATTGACAAGTTCTCCTGCCCGGAAAAACAATAATGTGGGAATATTGCGGATATCATACTGTGACGCGGTGAGAGGATTTTCGTCGACATTGAGCTTGGCGATCTTGATTCCCCCGGCGTATTTCGCGGCCAGTTCATCGAGAACAGGGGCTACCAGACGGCAGGGGGCGCACCAGGGAGCCCAGCAATCAACGATGACGATGCCCGTTACGGCCAGGACCTCCCGGGCAAAGGTCGCGTCGGTGGTATCGAAGGGCCTTCCCGCATCGCCGCCCACCACCAGGGGGGCACCGCAACGACCGCACAGGGGGCGATCGCTGAGACGCGTCTCGGGCATCCTGTTTTTTGTACCGCAACTGAGACAACGGATAATCAGTTGATCCTTTGCTGCTGTCATAGCCTCTCACCTTTCAATCGCCACATGCACGGGCGTCGGACCCAGTATCCTTACCAGTTCAGCCGGGGCCCTTTCGGCGAGAATCCCCCGATGGCCCGCATTGATAAGCATCCTTGGTAAAGACAGAATCGTTTCCTCGACGTAAATCGGCAGCGGTTTCCTCGTTCCAAAGGGGGAAGTGCCTCCGACCTTATAGCCCGTATGTCTTGCCGCTTCTTTAGGATCACACGGAATTACCGCCTTGACGCCGAGGTTTCTGGCCAGCGATTTTGTCGAGATCTCCCGGTCGCCGTGCATCAGGATGATCAGGGGGCGGCCATGCTCGTCTTCCATGACCAGGGTTTTAATCACGATGTGTTCGTCCACCCCCAGTTCCTGTGCGGATGCCCTGGTTCCCCCCCGATCTACGTATCTGTAGGAGCGGAGAAGAAATACGGCGTCATGGCTTTTCAGCGCCCTTATGGCTGGTGTCGTCGGGAATTTCTCTTTTGACATCGGGACCTCAAACGCCATTTTAACATAACCATGATCGACAGGGGAGTCAACATTCCCCTGCCGGCTTCATGAAAACCATTTCTCTGCCAGTATATCCGAAATGCTCCGCCAAGTAAAGTTTGAGAGAGATGCCAAATTACCTTATTTTTCCGCGATTTTTGTTGTATAGTCATAACCATTGACAGGATCGATATTTATGATTGACAGGAGAAATTACTGCTATGCATGAAAGAATCGGAGCATTGATCAAAGATAATGCCATTTGCGTGCTGGCGACCGTAGCAGGTACGACGCCGCACTGCTCGCTCATGTCCTATGCCGCCGCCGGGGACGGCACGGAAATTTACATGGTTACTCATAACAATACTAAAAAATTTAATAATTTGGAAGGAAACCCCAGGGTCTGCCTGCTTATTGACTCCCGGGAAACGGACCGGGGGGAAAGAAGACAGCGGGCCAAGGCCCTCACTGTTACCGGAACTTATGAAAAGGTAGAGGATGAACCGAAGAGGGGAGAGATCCGTCGGCGACTGCTGGACAGGCATCCCCATCTTAAGGATTTTATCGATGATCCCCGGGCTCGGTTTATCCTCGTCCGGGTAAAGGCTTTTCAGCTCTTGGAAGGCGTTGTCGACGCTTATTGCGAGGAGGTGAATTAAAAAGTGGCCCTGATGAAGATGCTCGTCAAATAGGTTGCACAGGCAAACGGCGCCCTCCAGATCTTTCCAGAGACTCCCGGATCCGACGGTTTTCCAGGCAGCCTCGGGATCGGCAGCGGTATGGATGATCTTGCCTGCTGCGGAGCAGAACTGAAGCTTCAGTATCCGCATCCGGTGCGACCTACAGGACATCTCCATTTCCAGAATCAACTACTTGAAATTTTTCGCTTTATTCTTATCCTGCGGAATTTCCCTCTGGATGCTTTTTCGCAAGAGACTTTTGGCTGCAGGTTCGATCCGGGCGGAAACGAGCACTGTTCCCGGGGATGGACGGCGCAGGTGGGCTTTGTCGATAAAAAGGGCGTCCCGGTATTTGGTGAATCCGACAAAACTCCACCTGCTCTCCTCCGCGGCGAGGACGAAGCCGCGGCTGCCCAGAAGGATGAAGACGCCGCAAATGATCATCTGGAGATGCCACTTTGAGTATTTCATCATTCCTCTCTTTCCCAATTGCCCTTTGACAGATCAAGTTGATCTATTGTAGCAAAAGGGCAAGATAATTCCCAACGGAAAAGGGCCGTCCCCTGATAATCATCCGAGAACGGAGACAACTGAATGACCAACATTTTAATCGTCTATCACACCCAGACGGGCAATACGGAGCAAATGGCCCAGGCGGTGGCCGCGGGAGCCAGCGCCATTGAGGATATCTATGTCGTCTGTAAAAAGGCGGGAGAGACAACCCTGGAAGACCTGCTCAAGGCCGATGGCCTAGCCGTCGGCACCCCCGAGAATTTCGGCTATATGTCCGGGATGGTGAAGTATTTTTTTGATCGCACCTATTATCCCGCCCAGGACAAAGTCTTCCGGAAACCATATGTGGTTTTTATCAGCGCCGGCAACGATGGTACGGGGGCGCTCAAGGCCATTGAGCGGATTGCCCTCGGTTACAAATTCAAACCTGTTTATACCCCTGTCATTTCCCGGGGTGTCCTCACTCCGGAGATCCTGGCACAGTGCCGCGAACTTGGCGGCGTCCTCGCCGGGGGCTGCCAGGCCGGTATTTATTGACAAAATCCTCATTCATTGGTAGTTATGGCCAAAATTGCGAGGTTGATAAATCATGGGAGCAGGGATTTCTGATTACACAAAATTCTGCGTGGATCTAAGAAGACACATGTGGATTGCCGGGGTAGAAACGGAACTGCGGCGTCTGATCTGGCAGATAGCCGTTACGGGAAAGTACATTTCTGCCAAAATTCACGAATCTAACCGGAAATTGGCGGGTTTTAAAAACATATTCGGCGAGGAACAATTGGCTCTGGATAAGAGTTCCGATGCGATCCTGAAAAAGCAGCTCCAATTTTCCGGTTTCGTGCGGGAATATGCTTCGGAGGAACAGGATCAGATCGTCCAGATCGGGAAAGGGGAAGAAAAGTATTTTGTGACCGCCGATCCGTTAGACGGATCTTCTCTGGTGGATACCAACCTGGCTATCGGTACGATCATCGGCATTCACAACGGCGCCATGTACGGCAAAGGACGGGATACCATGGTGGCGGCCCTATATATCACTTACGGTCCCCTGATTACGATGGTCTATTCCGCCGGGAAGGGAACCCATGAATTCGTCCTCAACCGGGAAGGGGAGTATGTCCTCTCCCAGGAGAATATCCGCCTCAGGGAAAAAGGAGATATCTACAGCCTGGGCGGCCTCCGCAAGGATTGGACTCCGGAGCATCTGCGCTTTGTGGAATATCTGGAATCCGCGGGATACAAGCTGCGCTACAGCGGCGGGTTTGTCCCCGACATCAACCAGGTCCTCATCAAGAACGGCGGCGTCTTTACCTATCCCGCCCTCAAGAAGAGCCCCCTGGGGAAGCTGAGGTTGCTCTTTGAACTTCTGCCCATGGCCTTTCTCATGGAACAGGCGGAGGGCATGGCAACCGACGGCAAGGAGCTTATTCTTGATATTCCCGTGGAAGACATCGGACAGCGGAGCCCCATCTATATCGGCAGTCGCTTGGAAGTGGAAAAGGCCAAGGAGTTTTTAGAGGAGGTTCGATCTTGATCTATAATGAACTTGAGGACTTGAGAAAAGGGATGACCGGGATCCTCCGGATTGCCGCGGAGCAGGTGGAGATCCTCGCGGCCGGGATCCTGCAAAAAACATTTATCGACGATCTGATTTATACCGCCGTTTTCAGCGACCATGAAGATGTCCGGAAGGCGGCAAGGTGGATCATCCGCCGGGCGGGGGCGGCCGCGGGCATTCATTCGGCCTCGATCCAGTCCCTCTACGAGGCGATGGGACGTAAGGAGGCGGCGGGATTTACCGTTCCCGCCATCAATATCCGCGCCCTCACCTATCATAGCGCCCAGGCGGTGCTCCGGGCGGCGATGAAATTGAGGGTTGGCCCCGTTATTTTTGAGATTGCCCGTTCCGAGATCGACTACACCCGGCAGCGTCCCGAGGAATACACCGCCGCCGTCACGGCGGCAGCCATCAAGGTCGGCTACGGGGGACCCCTTTTCCTTCAGGGAGACCATTTTCAGATAAATGCCGGCAAATTTGCCAAGGATCCCGACAAAGAGGTCCAGGCCGTCAAGGACCTGATCTGGGAAGCCATCGAGGCGGGCTTTTACAATATCGACGTGGATACCTCGACCCTCGTGGATCTGACGAAAACAACCGTCAAAGCACAGCAGGAACTCAATTATACCCTGGCAGCGGAATTGACGACCATTATCCGGGATCTGGAGCCGGCAGCGGTTACCATCTCCGTGGGTGGCGAGATCGGGGAGGTGGGGGGCAAGAACAGCACCGTGGAAGAACTGGCCGCCTTTATGGAGGGCTATGCGGGGGAATTGCAGAAGATTGATGAAAACATGAAGGGGATCAGCAAGATAAGTGTGCAGACGGGAACAAGCCACGGCGGCGTGCCCATGCCGGACGGGTCCGTTGCGGCGGTCAAGCTTGACTTCGATACCCTGGGGAAACTCTCCGCGGCGGCACGGGATATTTATCGCCTCTCCGGGGCGGTCCAGCACGGGGCTTCCACCTTACCGGACGAAGCCTTTGATCGCTTTCCCGCCGTCGGGACGGCGGAAGTTCATCTGGCCACGGGATTTCAGAACATAATTTACGACAGTTCCCATTTTCCCACCGACATAAAGAACCGTATCTATGATTACCTGAACAAGGACTGCCGCAGGGAAAAGCAGGAGGGCGACACGGAAGAACAGTTCCTCTACAAGACCCGGAAAAAGGGATTTGGACCATTCAAACGCGACCTGTGGGAACTGCCAACCGGCCGTCTGACCTCCCTGGGAGCGGAACTGGAACACCAGTTCTCCTTTCTCTTTAAACAATTGCATGTAGGGGATACGAAGCAGATCATGGAAACATTCGTGAAACCGGAGGATGTTCCTCTCCCGGTCCCGGCCGGGCTGAAGGAATGAACGAAAGAATAAACCATGGAAACCACGGCCGCGAAGATCGATCCTAACCTCGTGGCGGCGAGGTGTCCGTTATCGACCAGCAAGCGACGACGGCCGCCTTCGTTGTGGCTGATGAGGATAGCTTCCTCACCCCGCCCCTCGCCGGGAAGGAGAGGGCATCTTTCGACCTTTTCAGGTTCATCAAGTTTAGAAGAATATCCTATCTTCCGGTTCTAAAGCAAAGATGAAATCGAGGCGGCAAGGCAGAGGCGATGCAGGCGTATTGTGCATACGGCGAGGAGCCGATTGCCGCAGTCAACGCAGATAGCACTTTGATTCAGCACCGGAATCAGCGGACTTTCGCCCCCGCCTCCGGTGCCCGGTCAAAGGATAACAGGGTCAGACCGGCGGCCGTATCCGTGGCGAGCAGCATCCCCCTGGATTCGACGCCCATGAGTTTTGTCGGTTTGAGATTGGCGACGACAACGATCATCTTGCCCACGATCTCTTCCGGCTTGTAATCCTTCCCCATCCCGGCGACGATCACCCGCTCCTCGCCGAGGTCGATCTTCAGTTTCAATAGCTTGCTGGATTTCGGCACCAGCTCTGCTTCCAGGACCTTAGCCACCCGGAGGTCGATCTTTTCAAAGTCTTCATAAGCGACCTCGGGTTTGAAGGTCGGAGCTGCCTTTGCTTGAGATTCCATTTTTCCTTCCTTTTTTACCTCAATCCTTGGGAATAAGGCCTCAATTTTTTTCAAAGGATTCCCCGGAGGCAACCTGCCCCAGTCTTGGAGGGTCGAGAAATCCTGATTTTCCGGGTCCTCCATGCCCAGATGGACGAGCAGTCTTTTTGCCGTATCCGGGATGAAGGGGGTAATGAAAACGGCGATACACCGCAGGGCTTCGAGAAGGTTATAGATAACCGCCGCCAGGCGGTCCTTCTTTTCGGGATCCTTGGCCAGCGTCCAGGGTTCGCTCTCTACGATGAACTTGTTGGCCGTATTGATGAAGGCCCAGATGGCCATCAGGGCCTTATGGAGGGCCAATTCCTGAAAACAGACCTCAACCTCCTCCCGGGTCCGCCGGGCCGCTGCGGCAAATACCTGATCCGCATCGGAAGCCGCCCCCGGCTGGGGAACGGCGCCGTCAAAATATTTCAGCGCCATGGCCATGACCCGGCTGATCAGGTTGCCCAGATCGTTGGCCAGATCCGCATTGACCCGCTGTACGAAGCTCTCTTCGCTGAAACTGGAGTCGAGGCCGAAGACCATGTCTCGCAGGAGAAAATAGCGAAAGGCGTCGAGACCGTACTTGTCTTTCAGGTCGAGTGGTTTGACGACGTTTCCCAGGCTCTTGGACATCTTGCTCTGGTCCACGTTCCAATATCCATGAACATTGAGATGCCGGTAGGGCTCGATCCCGGCGGCCTTGAGCATGGTGGGCCAGTAGATGCCGTGGGGCTTGAGAATGTCTTTGGCGATCAGGTGCTCCGCTACGGGCCAGAACTTCCGGAAATTCTCGCCGTCGGGGTAGCCGATACCCGTAAGGTAGTTGATCAGGGCATCAAACCAGACATAAGTCACGTAATTTTCGTCGAAGGGCAGGGTAATGCCCCAGGTCAGGCGGGTCTTCGGACGGGAGATGCAGAGATCTTCCAGGGGTTCTCTCAGGAAGGCCAGGGCCTCGTTGCGGTAGCGTTCGGGACGGATGAAATCGGGATGTTCTTGAATGTGCCGGATAAGCCAGTCCTGGTATTTGCTCATCCTGAAGAAATAATTGCTTTCCTTGCGAAATTCCGGTTTACACTGGTGATCCGGGCAGAGGCCGTCCACAAGTTCCTTCTCCATATAAAAACGCTCGCACCCTACGCAATAATGTCCCTCATAGTGACCGAAATAGATGTCTCCCCCATCATACACCTGCTGAAGAATCGTGCGCACAACCTGGACATGGTTTGCATCGGTGGTGCGGATGAAGTAGTCGTTCTTGATGCTCAGTGCCGGCCAGAGGGCGCGGAATTGCGCGCTGATCCCGTCGGCGTAGGTCTGGGGATCGACCCCTGCCTTCTGAGCGGCTGCGGCGATTTTATCGCCGTGTTCGTCGGTGCCGGTAAGAAAAAAGGTACGAAAACCGGACAGGTGATGGTAGCGCGCCAGCACGTCGGCGACGATGGTCGTATAGGCGTGGCCGATATGAGGCGAGGCATTGACATAATAAATAGGTGTCGTAACATAGTAATTTTTTTCCATAAACAACCGTCCCTTCCTTATAGGTCCTCGATCTTGACGACCCGCTCCTCCCCGTTTTCCATGGCCACGGTGATCTCTCCCTTCAGGACGTTCTGGCGGATGACCTTGGCCCGGGAAGCGTCGATTTGAATCAATTTCCCGCATTTGGGCATGTCTTTTTTCATTGCCAGATAAGAGTCGTATTCGAAGGCGAGGCAGCACATGAGCCGACCGCATAATCCCGATATCTTTTCCGGATTGAGGGACATGCTCTGTTCCTTGGCCATTTTTACGGATACCCGATCCAGATTGTGGAGGAGGGTCGTACAGCAGACTTCCCGCCCACAAATCCCCATGCCTTTGAGCATGCTGGCCTCCTGCCGGGCGCCGATCTGCCTCAGTTCAATCCTCGCTTTGAATCTCTGCACGAGATCTTTGATCAATTCCCGGAAATCAACCCGGTTCTCCGCCGTAAAATAAAAAACGACTTTGCTGCGATCGAAGATATATTCGACATCCACGATCTTCATGGGGAGGTTGCGCTGTTTGACCTTATCGATGCAATAACGCCTCGCCTCCCTCTCCAAAAGCTGCTTTTCCGCCTGTATCTGTACATCTTCATCGGTTGCCTGCCTGAGGATGGGTTTGTGGGTATCGGCGGACGGCTCCCCCGCAGGAACAGCCATTTCCGCAACTACCACGCCATAGGCCATGCCGTGATCCGTTTCCACAATGACGGGATCGCCTTGTTGCAGGGAAATGCCGGCGGTGCAAAAATTGTAGATTTTTCCTTCGCGTTTAAACTTGATTCCAACAATAACCGGGTCAGCCATGAGCATCCATAAAAGACGTTGATTGAATTCAGAGGTGGAGTGTAAACGTCATGGCCTCTAAAGTCAACAGCTTATTGGCATTGTACGCGAGGGCGCGGATCGACGCGGAGATGGTTTGCAGATTGAAGAGGATATCATCGGTGGTTAAACGGGTTATGGCCCGGATAGCGTCCGTCTCGTCGCCGTTTGCCGGCGTCCGGTCTCCCGGAAGTTCCTTCCATACCAGGGCGTCCCGGAAACAGGACTGGAGGATGGAGAGCTTTTCCGGGACGTCTTTTTTATCTTTTCCCAGATATCTTAGCAGGGCAAGCCTTAGCATTGGATCTCCCGAATGAGCGGCGGCGATATGTCTCAGGAGGGCCTTTCTGTCGGCAAGGTAGTCGTCTTGTTTGAGTTGCAGCGCCCGCTGGATGCTTCCCTCGGCTACGGCGGCAATCATCCTGGCCGTCTCCGCGGCAAGAGACTCTTGCTGCTCAAGGTACGCGGCCACGGTCTCCTGCCGCAACGGGCTGAACCGGAGCTGCTGGCACCGGGAAAGGATCGTTCTGGGCAAGGTGTATGGCTTTGAGGTGATGAGGACGAGGATGTTCGCCCGTGACGGTTCTTCCAGGGTCTTTAAGAGGGCATTGGCGGCGGCCTGGTTCATCCGGTCCGCCTCGTCGATGATAAAAAGCCTCCGGCCCCCCTCCAAAGGACGAAAGGCCATCACATGGAGAAGATCTTTAATGGCTTGAATTTTAATGAAGGCCCCTTCTGCGGCAATGGTAATCAGGTCGGGATGGTTGCCGTGGCCGGTTTTTTTACAGGATAGACAGATTTCGCAGGCTTCCGCCTCCTTCCTTTCGCAGAGAATGGCCGCCGCAAAGGCCATGGCGACTGCTTTCTTGCCTATTCCCTCCCGGCCGTGAAAAAGATAGGCGTGGGCAAGGCGCCCGCCGGTGATGGCGGACTTCAACAGGGCAAGCTGTTTTTCATGGCCGTAGATATCCTGAAAGGACATATCGTAATCCTTGATCAAGGTGGAGACGAACCGTCTCCTGAAGATCGCTTATGGAACCCGCAGCATCAATGACCCGGAAGCGGTCTTTTTCCTGGTGGGCAAGGAGGAGATAGCCCTCGCGGATTTTTTTATGAAACGACAGGTCTTCTTCTTCAAACCGGTCTTCCCGCAATACCTGGTTGAGGCGGGCGATTCTCTCTCTGGCCCGGGTAAGCCCCACCTCCACGGGCAGATCGAAAAGCAGCGTCAGGTCTGGTTGCAGGGATTTCGTAACAAAGGTATTGAGATAACGGATCGCCTCGACATCGAGCCCCCGGGCATAGCCCTGATAGACCAAGGTCGCATCGGCAAAGCGGTCGCAGAGGACCACTTTCCCCTCCCCAAGGGCGGGGAGAATGACCTCCCGCACATGCTGCGCCCGGGCGGCAGTGAATAACAGTAATTCCGTTTCCGGATAGAGGATGAAGGGGCCGCGATTGAGGAGCATCTCCCGGAGTTTTCTTCCCAGGGTATTGCCACCCGGCTCCTCCGTCCGGAGGCAGGGAATCCCCCGCTTGCCGAGGTAATCCGCGGCAAGATGAATCTGGGTGGTTTTCCCACAACCCTCTATGCCTTCGAAGGTAACGAATAATCCCATAATAATATGTAATTCTGGGTGATAAGATGAAGAGATACGGATTGCAGTCTTATTTATCGTCCCCGGGAATGATGGCCTCAACGGGACATTGATCTGCACATGCCCCGCAGTCGTTACAGACCTTGGGGTCAATTGCGTACTTGTCCTCGCCCTCGCTTATGGCCTCGACAGGGCATTCGTCCTCGCAGGAACCACAAGCGATACATTCGTCCGTAATGATGTAAGCCATTTTTACTATCTCCTTTTCTTGTAAAGATTTATGCAGATATGACTTCCCGAACCTCCGGGATTTCGTTCTTTAAGAATCGTTCGATGCCGTTCTTCAGGGTCATCTGGGACATCGGGCAACCGTGACAAGCCCCGAGGAGCTTTACCTTCACGATTCCGTCGTCCGACACATCGATGAGTTGTACGTCCCCACCGTCCACCTGCAGGTTAGGCCGAATCTTGTCGATAGCTTTTTGTACTTTTTCTTTCATAATGGGCTCCCTGATTTTCTTTGTTAATGGGGCATGTCGCCGATCATGGCATTGACTACGCTCTTCCCCACATCTTTCAGATCGGGCTTCAAGAACGTATATTCCTTTACTATGTTGTGTCCCGCCTTCCAGGCAATTCTCCCCGTCCCGGCTTCGATGAGTTTCATGCTCAAACCTGCTTTGGCCACATCTTGAATTACCCTTTCCTTTTGTTCCGTTGAATAATTACAGGAATCAACGGTGACGACGAGCAAGGCGTCGATCTTCAGGGCATCGCCAATCTGTTTGCTCAGCGTGGGATCGGAGTAATTCACCGTATTGAGCTTCAGGAGGTAATCGGCGGTCGTATTTTGCAGCTCCTGATCGTGCTTGAGCTGACTCTTCACGGCATCGGATGTCAGCACCGTGGTAAACCACTGCTTTTCAATCAGGGCCGCGCTGATCAGCCCCTCGACTACGCCCCTCGCCTCCCCATAGGTTCCCGGGTCGACAGAGAGCAGGCCGATGGTCCGGGGATGAAAATCCTTCATGTCCGGGTCGCGCTCCGCATAGCGGAGCGATCCGCCACAGGCGATGATGCTCATGATCAACGCCGTCAGGAGCCCTGCACAAAACCACGATTTTTTCCTCATGCCCATGTTCCCCTGCTGATCAAAAGCCATACCCCGGCACTTAACCCGGCAATGATATAAGCCGTTTCCAGGATCCCTTCCATGACTACTCCGATAAGACCCGGTCTTCTATCATAATCCTGGAAGCAAATCCACAGATAAATAATGGCGGGGAGTAGGAAAAAACTTACCGACGTTGTCCATCGGAGAGGAAAAGCGGCGCTAAGCAATAGGAGGAGCAGCAGGAACGCCAGATGGAGCAGGTTCTGGGTGTTGGTCTTGCCGATAAGGACGGGGATCGTCTCCCGGCCGATGAGTTTGTCGCTTTGTATATCCAGGACGTCGGACAGGGCCGAACGGATGAAGACGATCCCGAAGATAAAAGCAAAGGAGACGCCCGTGGCGGCCGTCATGGCCAAATCCCCGGCCAGGGGGGGGAGAACGGCGGCGATGGCCGCCCAGGCAAAGGCCATGGATACATTTTTTGATCCCGGCAGGTCCTTGACGCTCCGGAATCGGCAACCCGCCGGTAACAGCTTCGCATTATAGAGGATACCGAGGGTGGACATGGCCAGGAGCAAGAGGAATGGAACGGGTCCCGAGAGAAAGCCGGCCCCGAGGGCAACCATCAGGGACGCAACGGCGGTTCTGATATACGTTTTTTCATGCCGGCGGTAGGAGTCTTCCCGGAAAGAGCCGATGATGCTGCCCGTCTGCCGATTGAGGAAGCGGTTCAGGGTGTGCATGGCATAGACATACAGGGCAGTAATCAGGACGTACAGCGGTTCGATTGCCAGGCTCTGGAGCAACATGCTGGCCACGGCAAGGCAGCCGGCCCCCCGGGCGGAATAAATATCCGTTCTGACCATCCAGATCCATGATTTCAGAAATAATTTTACCTTGGGGGCCTGTTCGGTCTGCCGGGTGGTGACGTTGTCGACGACCCCGTCGATGATCCAGTTGGGGGTGGAGGCGCCAGCGGAGACGCCAATATTTTTAAATGGTTGTAAATTTTCCGCAATCAGTTCATTTGCCGTTTCCACATGGAAGGTCGGGGCTCCCTGCAGTGCCGACAATGCGGCAAGACGTTGCGTATTGGCGCTATTTTTGCCCCCGACAATAATCATGGCGTCCATGGCTTCCGCCAGGGATTTGACCTCCATTTGTCTTTTTTCCGTTGAATCGCAGATAGTATCGAAAATGACGGCCCCGGGGAAACGTTGGCGGATCTCCGCGACGATATGCTGATATTCATCGACGCTCTGAGTCGTTTGGGCGACGACGCATACCTTGTCCAGCGGAGGGAGCTGCCGGACATCGGCGGGATGGTTGATCACCAGACCTTTCCCATAGGCATATCCCAACAGTCCGTTAACCTCGGGGTGCTGGGCGTCGCCGATTATGAGGATCGTGAAATCACGGGCCGCGTGTTTTTTGATGATGGCCTGGACGCGGCCAACCTTGGGACAGGTGGCGTCAATGATTTGCAGACCTTTTTCCTTGATCCCTTTTCGTTCCTGGGGAGAGATGCCGTGGGCGCGAATGATAATGGTGAGCCCTGCTTCTCCGGGGGGGATTTCTTCCAGCCCGGAAACGGGAATAATGCCCCTGCTCTTGAGCAGTTCCACCGTCTGGGGGTTGTGGATCAGGGGTCCGTAGGTATAGATCGTTTTTAGACCTTTATGCTGGGCCAGGTCGAGGACCATGTCCACGGCCCGTCTGACCCCCATACAGAACCCCGCTGTTTCCGCAAGCTTGATGCTCATTTCAGGTTCTTCGCATAGATAAAGAATTCGCGGTTGCCCGCCGGCCCGACGAGGGGGGACTCACAGGTTCCCAGCACCTCCAGCCCCGTTTCCTGAAAAAAGGCTTTCATTGCTTCAATGACCTGCTGATGCAACGCGGGCTCCCGGACAACGCCGTGCTTGCCCACCTGTTGCCTCCCTACCTCGAATTGGGGTTTGATCAGGGCCAGGATAAATCCGTCCTGCCTTACGAGGCGGCGGATAGCAGGAATGATGAGCTTCAAGGAGATGAAGGACGCATCCACCGTGGCCATGTCCAGGTCTTCCTCGATGCCCCGGCCGTCAAAGTAACGGATATTGGTGCGCTCAATGGCAACCACCCGGGGATCCTGGCGCAGCTGCCAGGCCAATTGGCCGTAACTGACATCCAGGGCATAGACTTTTTTCGCCCCCTCCTGGAGCAGGCAGTCCGTAAATCCTCCCGTGGACGCCCCTGCATCCAGGACCACTAAGTTCTCGACGTGGATCTCAAATGTTTCCAGGGCGCCTTTCAGCTTCAGACCTCCGCGGCTGACATAAGGAGCGGGCTCCCCTTTAATGCGCAGGGATAGCTGGGGGGCTACAAGGGTTCCCGCTTTATCCACGCACTGTTCGTCAACGAGGACGGCGCCGGCGAGGATCAGCGACCTGGCCTTTTCCCTAGTCGGCGCCAGCCGGCGGTCGACCATAAGAACGTCTAAGCGGACCTTCGCCATTTATTTTACCAGTTCCCGGGCCGCGGCAAGAATTGCGTCCTTGTCGATGCCGGCGATGTGCCGGAGTTCCTGCTGGGTGGCGTGTTCGACAAAGGCGTCCGGTATGGCCAAGAGCCTGACCTGGACATCGTTGATGCCGTTGCCGGCCAGGGTTTCCAGCACGGCGCTTCCGAAGCCTCCCATGAGGACATTTTCCTCAACAATAACGATATGTTTAATCTCTTTTGCCGTTTTGCAGATGAGTTCGACATCCAGGGGCTTGACGAAGCGGGCATTGACAACCCGGGCGGCGATGCCGTCTTTCCGGAGTTCTGCTGCGGCGCCGAGAGCGGCAGCGAGGGTGGCGCCTATGCCGATGATGGCGAGGTCCATCCCTTCGCAGAGGATCTCCCCCCGGCCGATCTCCAGGGGAACCGGCGTTGTGTCGATAGGAACGCCCCTGCCGCTGCCCCGGGGGTAACGCACGGCCACCGGGCATTGGCACTCCACCGCCGTCTTCAGCATGTGTTGCAGCTCGTTTTCGTCTTTCGGGGCCATGACGATCATATTCGGGATGGCCCGCAGATAGGACAGGTCAAAGACGCCGTGATGGGTAGCGCCGTCGTCGCCGACAAAACCGCCCCGATCGAGACAAAAAACGACATGGAGATTCTGGAGGCAGACATCATGGATAATCTGGTCATAGGCCCGCTGCATGAAGGTGGAATAGATAGCCACGACGGGAATCATTCCCTCGGCGGCCAGACCGGCGGCGAAGGTGACGCCATGCTGTTCCGCAATGCCGACATCGAAAAAACGCTCCGGAAAGATCCGGGCAAACCGGTCCAGGCCGGTGCCGTCGCACATCGCGGCGGTAATCGCGACAATTCTCCCTTCTTCCCGGGCGAGGCGAACGAGGGTTTCGCCGAACATCCTGGTATAGGTGATGGGTGCGGAACAGTCATCGGTTAGCTCCGGCTGTCCCGTTGCGACGCAGAAAGACGAGGTTCCATGAAATCTCAGGGGTTCTTCCTCGGCGTAAAGGTAGCCTTTGCCCTTTTTCGTCAGGACATGAGCAAGGACCGGCCCTTCCATCTTTTTGATATTCTGAAGATTCTTTACCAGACGATCCAGGCGGTGCCCCTGCAGGGGGCCCACATAGGTGAAGCCGAGATCCTCAAAAAGGGCGCCGGGCAAGAGAAAGGCCTTGAGTGATTCCTCGACCTGCCGAGAAAAATTCAGCATATGGCCGCCGATGGAGGGGATGTTCTTGAGAAAAGTCTTGATATCCGTCCGCATCCTCGTAACGGTCTCGCCCGTCATGATCCGGTTCAAATAGGAAGATAACGCCCCCACGTTGGGAGAAATGGACATCTCATTGTCATTGAGAATGATAACCAGGTCCTCTTTGCGGTCGCCTGCCCAGTTCAGCCCCTCGAAGGCCATGCCTGCCGACATGGAACCGTCCCCGATGACCACCACGACCCTGTTGTTATCTCCCTTGAGGCGCCGGGCCTCGGCCATTCCCGTAGCCGCAGATATGGAGGTGCTGCTGTGGCCGACATTGAAAACATCATAAAGGCTCTCTTCCCTTTTCGGGAAACCGCTGATACCCCCCTTCCGGCGCAGGGTATGGAAAACATCCCGGCGTCCGGTGATGATCTTGTGGGCGTAAGCCTGATGTCCTACGTCCCAGATAAGCTTGTCCCGGGGGGTATTGAAGACGTAGTGGATCGCCAGGGTCAGCTCCACGGCACCGAGGGAGGAGGCAAGATGGCCGCCGGTCCTGGAAACCGTCTCCACGATAAGTTCCCGTATTTCCTGGGCAAGGATGTCCAGAGACGGAAGATCGAGGCGCCGGATGTCTTCAGGGTCTTTGATAGTATCGAGCAATCTCTTGGGGTCAGACTTACTTATGGACCCCGTTTTCACCTGTTTCTATCCATTATATATCCGGCAATCTGTCTTAAGGGGTCGGCCCGGTGGTTGAAACCGGCAAGGTGAGCGGCAGCCCCCGCGACCAGCTCCGTCAGGTGGTTGCGGGAGACTTCCAGCCCTATCAGGGCGGGAAAGGTTGTTTTCCCCCGGGAAATGTCGCTGCCCGTACCTTTACCCATGAGGGCGCTGTCGCCGGTAACATTCAGGATGTCATCGGCGATCTGAAAGGCCAGGCCGATATCTTGACCGTAACGGGAAAGGACGGCGGTCTGTGCTGCCGTCGCTCCGGCAAGAATGGCCCCGGAAACGACGGCAGCGGTGAGCATGGCTCCCGTCTTGCGCCGGTGGATGTCCGCGAGGATCTCCAGGGGCACGCTTTTTCCTTCCCCCTGCAGATCCATGACTTGTCCTCCGACCATGCCGATCATGCCTGCCGCCCGGGCGATAAGATTGATCACCCGGAGGCGTTTCTCCATGTCGCCCCCGGTGCATTCCGGGCGGGAGAGGAGCTGAAAGGCCTCCGTCAGCAGGGCGTCTCCCGCAAGGATGGCGATTCCCGCTCCGAAGACCCGGTGACTCGTCGCTATCCCCCGTCGATAGTCGTCATTGTCCATGGCCGGCAGATCGTCATGGATCAGGGAGTAGGTATGGATCATCTCCAGGGCGCAGGCACAGGGAAGGCAATCTTGCCCGCCGCCGCCGACGGCCTCGGCGGCGGCCAGGCAGAGAATAGGCCGAATCCGCTTGCCGCCGGCGAACAGGCTATAGCGGACCGCCTGGTGGATGATCTCCGGACCGTCTTCCGCCCCGGGGAGAAACCGCTCCAGGGCGTCGTCGATAAGGGCCTTCCGTTCCGCGAGATAGGCTTCCAGAGGGGCCCCTTTAGCTGACTGCATCGCCTTCATCCTGGGGGAAGGGGACCGGGGCGAGGTCGCCCTGATCATTCTTGAGGAGGATTTCCACTCTTCTTTCCGCCTCATCGAGTTTCCCGGTGCAGAAGCGGATCAGACGTATCCCCTCCTCAAAGGCCTTCAGGGAATCCTCGAGGGCCAGATCACCGGATTCCATCTTTTTGACCAGCTCTTCCAGTTTCTTCAGGGCTTCTTCAAATTTGTCCTTGGCCATGATTGCTTCCTTTCAGGCAATTACTTATAGCACATCTTCAACCCGGGCGCGGATATTTCCCCCGGCCACCTGAACATCGATATGATCGCCGGCGGCAAGGGTAGCGATATTTTTCACGATTGTTCCCTCCGGGAGCCGGCGGGTGATACTGTAGCCCCGCTGCAGGACCCCCAGGGGACTTAGGCCCTGAAGGGCGATCCGTTGCCGGTCCATCCCATGCCAGCCTTCTTTGAGGCAGTTTCTCATCCCCGTAACAAGCTGCTGTTGCTGGTGGGCGACGACCATCCGGGACTTTGCGATCCTGTTGCCGGGACCGGCCAGGGCAAGGCGGGTTTTGAGATGACCAAGCTCCCCGTTGCCAATAGCGGCGGTTCGGTTCATTGACAGGGCCAGCTTCTCCAGGTGATCATCGAGGATCATGCGGAAATCGCTGAGGATACGGTCCGGAGATTTAAGACGCCGGGCTGCCTCGGCGAGCCTTTCCCGGCGCCGGGCCGCCCACCGCCGCTGGATTTGCAGGAGGCGCCAGTAGGAGCCGTCTATTTGCCGGCCCAGCTGTTCCCGGGCGGGGACAACCATTTCCGCCGCTGCGGATGGGGTGGGAGCCCGCAGGTCGGCAACGAAATCGGTGATCGTAAAATCCGTTTCATGGCCGACGGCGGAGACGACGGGAAGGGGGGAGAGGAAAACCGCCCGGGCTACCGCTTCCGTGTTGAAGGGGTGCAGGTCCTCCAGGGAACCTCCACCCCGGGCGATGATAATGACATCGACGCCACGCTGTTGCTGCAGGACGTCGATCGCCTTGATGATCTCCGGGGGCGCTTCCGGTCCCTGGACCCGTACGGGGGCAATAAGGATGGAAACCGCAGGGAAACGCCGGCCCGTTATCTGGAGGATGTCCCTGATTACGGCGCCCGTCGGGGAGGTGATCACGCCAATGCGTTTCGGCAGGAAGGGGAGGGGCTTTTTATGCCCCTCGTCAAACAATCCCTCCGCCTGAAGTTTGGTCTTGAGCTGTTCGAAAGCCTTCTGAAGCGCCCCCAACCCTCTTGGTTCCACCCGGTCGATTATGAGTTGATAATCCCCCCGCGGGGTGTAGACCGTAAGCCGGGCCCGGCAGGCGATATGCAGACCGTCTTCAAGCGCGAAGGGCGTCTTTTGCGCCGACCGGAAGATCACGGCCCGGATCTGGCTCCGGTCGTCTTTGAGGGTGAAGTAGCTGTGGCCCGAGGCGGGGCGGCGCAGGTTGGAGACCTCCCCTTCCACCCAGAGGGCTTCAAACCGGGCTTCCAAAAGGGTTTTAATATGTTCACTGAGCTGGCTGACCGTCCAGACATCTTGCATGGGTAGCCTTCTTTCTGATGCGAGGCCTATCAGAAATCAGGGGGAATGACAAGGTAGTTTTTCATAAGTTATTGACATTTATCCGTCTATGATTTAAAGGAAAACATCTTTTTAAAATTGGGGAGGATATGAAGAAAAAGGAATTTTTGAAAAAACCGGTCCACCATATCGACATCAAATCCTTTGACGCCGTGGCCATTGTTGAGGCTATGCAAAAAATGTCCTTTACTGCCAGGGACTTGGGTGATGCCGCCGACATCTACGACCGGATGCTGAAAGACAGGAAATGCGCCGTGATCCTGACCATCGCCGGCAGCACTTCCGCCGCCGGGTGTATGCAGATCTATGTCGACCTCGTCAGAAACAACATGGTGGACGCCATCGTGGCCACGGGCGCCGCGATCGTGGACATGGACTTCTTCGAGGCCCTCGGGTTTAGTCACTACCAGGGTTCGCCCCATGGGGATGACCAGTTGCTCCGTTCCCTCTACATCGACCGGATCTATGACACCTATATAGATGAGGAGCAGTTGCAGAGCTGCGACCGCACCGTCAAGGAGATAGCCGACGTCATGGCCCCCAGGCCATACTCCTCCCGGGAGTTCATCCGGGAGATGGGAAAGTATCTGACCACCCACGCCAAGAAGAAGGATTCTCTTATTCAGGCGGCCTATGAAAACGACGTCCCCATTTTCTGCCCCGCCTTTTCCGACAGCAGCGCCGGGTTCGGCCTCGTACTCCATCAGCATGAACGCCCCGACAACTGCCTTTCCATCGATTCAGTGAAAGATTTCCGGGAGTTGACCATGATCAAGATCAAGGCGGGGACGACGGGACTGCTCATGATCGGCGGCGGCGTTCCCAAGAATTTCGTGCAGGATACGGTCATCTGCGCCGAGCTCCTCGGTAAGGAAGTCCCCATGCATAAATACGCCATCCAGATTACCGTGGCCGACGTCCGGGACGGCGCCTGTTCCAGTTCCACCCTGAAGGAGGCCCAATCGTGGGGGAAGGTCGATGTGGCCTATGAAAAAATGGTCTACGCGGAAGCGACTTCGGTTCTGCCGCTGCTGGCCAATTATGCATATCTCAAGGGGAATTGGAAAAAGCGGAAAAAATGGCACTTTGCCGGGCTGTTTAAGTAAAAAAAGTTACCTATAAAAGACCGAGGGCAGCCGCTCGCAAGAAACGGCGTCTCCTATGCCTGCTCTGCGAGTTGACCCGCCTGGAAGGCCGCAACGGCTGACTGCACCGACCCGGTATCACCTAGAAAGATCCTCGCCTCCGCCCCTTTGAGCAAGGCCGCGGCCTTGGGTCCGATATGCCCCGTGAGGACAAAATCCGTTTTTGCGGCGGCTACGAAATTCCCGGCAACCGTTTCACGGGTGACTCAGTGCATGGGGGCGGTATTTTCCTTGGACACGTACGTTCCCGTGTCCATATCGTAGAATATGTAGTAACGGCAGCGGCTGAAGCGCGGGTCCACAAGATCGTTCAGGTCCGGACCCGTGGAAGAAATGGCAATTTTCATGGCAATGCCTCCTTCGCCCTCTTAAATTTATCGCACCTCAAGCATTTTGATCTCGAAGGTTAGGTTACGACCGGCCAGGGGATGATTGCCGTCGATGGTGATCAGGTCGCCGGCGATTTTCGTGATGCGGCCCTCCACCTCGCTGCCGTCGGTCCGGGTGAAGGCAACCTCCGTATCCAGTGCCGGTATGGTGTCGGCAGGCAGTTCACCTGCGTTCACGATCCACATCAGATCCTGATCTTTGGCCCCATAGCCGTCCGCCGGCTTGATGGTGACGGTCTTGGTTTCACCCGCCTTCATTCCCATAACGGCGTTTTCAAAACCCTTGATAACTTTACCCTTTCCTACCTTGAATTCCAGAGGATCGCTGCCGATGTTAGTCTCGAATACCTTGCCGTCCTTGAGTTTGCCCGTATATGAGATCTTTACCCAACTGCCTCTTTTCACCTGTGACATGCCTGACAATGCTCCCTTTTATGTTGAAAGATAATGAAAATTGGTAAGAGCGATTTTCATCAAACCCAGCTCAATGTTTGATTGCTATTTTCATATTTATGATTAAAAAACAAGGCCTTGTTCTCGGCATACAAAAGCTGATATTTCCCCAGTAACTCGTTGACATTCACAACGGCTGCCCCTTTTACTTCTCTTGGAAGAATTTCATCGAGACAATGTGGGATATAGATCCGGGAAAAACCACCCCGCGACATGAATCGGTAGTCCCAGTTTAACTTCGCCTTTAGGGGTGGTAGAAACGAGCAGTCCCTCTTCAACCAGTTGCCCCAGAAGGTTTCTCCCCGTCCGCTCTTTCAGACCCGACGCCGCAATGACCGATCCACGTGGCGCTTCGCCCCTCACCAATAGCTCCTGAAGCATGCGGGCTGCTTCAGCCCTCAGTCCCTTCTCACCTGTCGGGCCGGGGATAATGCCGGAGTTGCGGAGGTCCACATACCGTCTGATCCGTTCAACCAGTTCCTGTAATCGCAGCAGACCTCCCATATATTCTACCTGGCCGAGACATACCTCCAGAAAGAAGCGACAAAAATGAATGAGTCCTTCATTGGACAGATTTCCCCTGCCGTCTATATCGTTCTTGCGCAGAGCATCAGCCCAGGCAAAAGCAGACTTGTAATCGACATTCCTGCGGGCCAGCCCCCGACTCACCGACCAGAGTCCAAAACCGTGAACGGGGATGCGATGAAAATATGCCTCGGTAAAAAGACGTGCCACTCGCCCGTTACCGTCAAGAAAAGGGTGAATCCACATCAGCCGATGGTGGGCAGCCGCTGCCGCGACGAGCTTCAGGGCACCATGATGTCTCTCCGGCGCATAAAATTCACCGAAACGGTCGAGAAACGTCTTAAGTGCATCATGTCCGGGCGGGTGATGATATCCCACCTTCACGGATTCTTGACGAAGTTCTCCCGGTATCACCAGGCTTTCACGACCCGTTTCCGGATTCTTCACGACTCGGAATTCCTCCGGCAACTGCTGATACAATTCACGGTGTATGTTACAGAGGAATCCCCTACCCGTAATGTTTACGGCCGAATCTATCAGAAGTTTTTTCTATATCCCGCTGAACAGTGACATGGGCAACGCTCTCCAGTTGAAGATTGCGCTTGGGCGGTTCCGAATCGTAATCTTTCTGCATGGCACGAACAATGTCGTGGGGATGGGTGTGATGCCCCTCAATTAGGTTGGAATAGTAACTGTTGATGATCCTTAGCAGTTCTCGAAGTGTGTCAAGGGTCACAGGATGCTGACGATTCCCGAGGGCGGCAGATTTCTGGATCACATCCAAAGCAAGATCTTGAAGCTCGCCTGCTCTTTCTGGCAGCAGTGGTGTCATACGATGGATTTGAGAGCGCATGCAGATATCTTCAATTGCCGATATTTTTGCCGGTTTATAGCCGGCAAATAGTCCATAACTACGAAAGACATTACACGAAGGTGAAATATAATGCAATGTCTTTTGCCGGTTACAGAATCGATCAGATGGCAAGTCTTTAAAGATACGACAGACAATGCGATACGCTATCCACTAGAATCCCTAGGTCACGCGTTTCCTTCACCTCTTGTGGAGATGAAATCGGTCATTATCCTCTGTAATTATTGTTGATATTTTGGTGGGGTTGCCTTGGTCACAGGAAAGGAGACTCCACATCTGGCGGAGGGTAAAGGATTGATTAAGGAACGGGTGGCAAGGCACTGGCTGCCGATGTTAAATAAATAAGGAAGAACGGAAGAAACTGCACAACGCTGGATGGGACCGAGAAAGAGGGGCCACTTCTTTATTCTCTGTTATTGCGACAGGATGTTTTTTTGTGGCGATAAAAAACCCGCTAGATATAGCGGGGTTTTTACTTCCTGGGACTATGTCTTGGTGGAGATGAGGGGGATCGAACCCCTGGCCTCGGCATTGCGAACGCCGCGCTCTCCCAGCTGAGCTACATCCCCGTTATGCCGTTTTATATGGCATATGCTTGCCGCCACATCCTAGGCTTCGGTTCCCCATATATGATTTCTATCTTTTCTGTCAAGTAATTGCTGGCGGAAGATCCTTTTCATTCTTGACAAGGTCCCCCCCCATTTTCTATACTCTCCGCAAAATAAAAAGGGAGGGATACTATGGCAAAAATCGACGCCTTTTCCCAGTTGATGAACGAGCAGGGGGCTTCAGACCTCCACCTCGTGACGGGACAGCAGCCGGCGATCCGCCTCCGGGGCGAGATCGAGCGGATCAAATACGACCTCCTGGAGAACGACTCTCTCAAGGCCATGCTCTACGAGATTGCCCCGGAGTACAAGATCAAGCAGTTCGAAGAAACGGGAGATGTCGACTTTGCCTATGAAATTCCGGGTCTTGCCCGTTACCGGGCCAATTTTTTTATGCAGAAATGGGTCTGCGCCGCCGTCTTCAGAGAAATTCCCAGCACGATTCTCACGGCCGAACAGCTCGGGCTGCCCGCCGCAGTTTCGAAACTGGCCTCCCTGCCCCGGGGGCTGGTCCTGGTAACCGGTCCGACGGGAAGCGGTAAATCCACGACCCTGGCGGCCATCATCGATCAGGCCAACCGGATGCGGAAGGATCATATCATCACCGTGGAAGATCCCATCGAATTCGTTCATCAAAGCCAAAAGTGTATCGTGAACCACCGGGAAGTCGGCGTCCAGACCAAGACCTTTGCCTCGGCCCTGCGCGGCGCCCTCCGTGAGGACCCGGACATCATCCTCGTCGGGGAAATGCGTGATCTCGAAACCATCCGCCTGGCAGTGGAAGCGGCTTCCACGGGCCATCTTGTCTTCGGCACCCTCCATACGACCTCGGCGGCGAAGACCGTGGACCGCGTTATCGAAGTTTTCCCGGCCAGCGGGCGCAGATCCGTTCCACTCTGGCGGACGGCCTCCGCGCCGTTGTGGCCCAGGTCCTCTTCAAGCGGATAGACAAGAAAGGCCGCTGCGCCGCCCTGGAAATACTCATTGCCACCTCTGCCGTCCGGAACCTCATCCGGGAGGCCAAGACCTTCCAGATTGCCTCCATGATCCAGACGGGGAGGAAGTACGGCATGCAGCTCCTCGACGACGCCATCTTCGAGTTGTTGAACAAGGGTTGGATCGATCCCGACGAGGCCTATGCCAAGGCCAATGACAAGACCCGTTTCCGTCCCATGCTGAAGAATCCGCCCTCGGACTTTACCGATGCATAAACAATAACCTCATAATTATTCAAGGCATGCGGGGGTGAAAAGCTGCTATGAGAAAACAGGAAATCGACTTTATTTTAGGGAAGATGCTGGATTCCTTCAGTAATATCTCGGATCTGAACATCACCGTGGGCAAACCCTTTCAGGTCGAGGCTGCGGGACAATTGACGGGGGTGGAGCTCGATCCGCCCTTCCGGAAGCTGACGCCTTTCCAGACGGAAATCTTTGCCATGAACCTCATCAATCAGGGCCGGCGACTGACGGAAACGCTCCTTTCCGAAGGGTCCTGCGACTCTTCCTATGAGCTCCCCGGGAAGGCCCGTTTTCGGGTGAATATCTTTGGCCAGCGGGGCAGTTATTCCATCGTGATGCGAAAACTGGAGACCCGGATTCCCACCTGCGAAGATCTGAATCTTCCCGAGGCCTTCTACAAGATGGCCGAGGAAAAAAACGGGATCATCCTGGTGACCGGCGCCACGGGCAGCGGTAAATCCACATCCCTGGCCGCCGTTCTTGACCGGATCAACGAATCCAAATCCGTCCACATTGTAACCCTTGAAGATCCTCTAGAATTTTCCCACCCTCACAAAAAGGCCACCTTTAACCAGCGGGAAATGGGGCGTGACTTCGATACCTTCGCCAATAGTCTCCGGGCAGCCCTGCGTCAGGCTCCCAAGGTTATCCTCGTCGGGGAAATGCGGGATCGGGAAACCGTGGAAATAGGCATATCCGCTGCCGAAACGGGGCATCTTGCCGTCAGCACTCTCCATACCGTCGATGCCGGTCAGACCATCAACCGCATCCTTGGCATGTTCTCTACGGAGGAGGAAACCCAGATCCGCATCCGCCTGGCCGACACGATCCGCTGGGTCGTCTGCCAGCGCCTCCTTCCCAAGGTAGGCGGCGGCCGGATAGCGGCCTTCGAGATCATGGGCGCCAATCTCCGGATCAAGGACACGATCCTGCACGGGGAATCGGAGGGAAAAACCTATTCCGAAATCATTACCGCCGGCAAGGCCTTCGGGATGATAACCTTTGACGACTATATCGTGGAGCTCTACCAGCAGGATCTGATCTCCGAGGAAACAGCCCGGGCCTACGCTACTAACAGAGGCGTCGTTGGCCGTGGTATCGATTTCGTGAAGAGCGCCAAGGGCGAAAAGACTACGGAACTGGGCAAGCTGTCCATCGATCAGAAATACGGAAAGCCTCAACAGAAATGGTAGGGATGACAAGGAGGATGGGATAACTCTATGGATGAGCAAAAAACTTTGGCCAACGACGTTGCCGCCGGCGATTACAATGCTTCGGACATGCCTTTTGATTTTGTCGAGGCAGGGGCGCAGACGGTTCTGATCTGTGAACCCGACGCCGCCGTTCGTGAAAAGATCGTTACCGCCATGAAAGCAGCGGGCTATCTGATTACCGAAGCTGCCAACGCCCGGGACGCCCTGAAGAAGAACCGTTTTCATCTTTACGACGACGTCGTTCTCAATGAACGCTTCGATACGGACAACCCGGACGCCAACGACCTGTTGGTCTACTTCGGGTCCCTGCCCATGGCCACGCGGCGCCAGACCTTCGTCATCCTCCTCACGGAGAGATTTCGCAGTTCCGACAATATGGCGGCTTTCAATAAAAGCGTCAATCTCGTCGTTAACCTGACGAACGTGGATGATTTCGCCTCTATTTTCAAACGGGGTCTGGCCGACCACACCGCCTTCTACCATGTCTTCAAAGAGACTCTGAAAAAGCTGGGGAAGGTTTAGACAACCCCCTTCCCCCCCTTCCCTTTCAGGGGAGGGTGAAAATCGGCGTGGGAACCCCGAAGGAATCGGAACCGTTCACCGGATGATAAGCCTTCAATCTTGGTGGGTTATTTTTTCAGAGCTGCGGACTTTTCCATGGCCTGGCGGGCCAGATCTTCCTGCCCCAGGGCGGCATAGGCGCCGGCAAGATAGAGGATGTAAAAGGGATTGTCAGGTTCTGCCGTGATGGCCTGCTGAAAGGCGGTCACGGCTTTTTCATGGTGGGAGAACCGGACCAGGGTATTGCCGAGACGGTTGTAGTAGGCGCCTGTGAAGTCCGGCCTCATTTTGACGGCCCTTGCGTAGGCCCTAAGGGCGGCGGCGATGTCGCCTTTTTCAACCATGATGTCACCGATGAGGAGATTGTACACCGGTTCGGAGGCGTTTTCCCGCATACATCGGTCCAGAGCCCGGAGGGCCTGCTCGTAATGGCCTGCCTGCCGGTAGACCTCGGATAAGCGGCTATAGTATGCCCCGGCCATCGACGGCTCGATTGTCGTAGCCCGCTCGTAAGCATTTTCGGCTTCTGCAAACGACTCCCCGGCCGCCAGGGCATTTCCCAGACGACAGAAGGCCATGGCGTCCTCAGGTTCCAAGTCGGTCATCTTTTTGAAGACAACGACGGCTTTTTCGATGCTGCCGATCTTCATATAGGCCTCCCCCAGGTCGCCCATGAGGGCATAGTCTGCGGGCTGGGCGCTCATGGCCCGCTCACAGAGCACGACCAGGCGGTCATAGTGGCCGTCACGCTTGAATATCCGTACCAGTTCATCGAAGGCAAAACCGGTAAAAATTTTGCGCTGCAGTTCTTTTTCAAGGAGTTTTTCGAAGCAGCCGACGGCCTCGTCCATGAAGCCGCCGTCATGATAAGCCCAAGCCAGGGCCAGGGCAAAGGAATCATCCCCGGGATGACGTTCGATAATTTGCTCATAGAGATCGATGGCCGTCCGGTATTCCCCTTTCTGGAGATGCCTTCCGGCCGCTTTCGCCATCTGTTCGGAAACCTGCTTGTCGTCCAAGTTATGATCCCTTTGCCCCATCGTGCCTGCCTGCTTTCAGCAGTTGCTGCAAGAACCGCCACAGCCGCCGCCGGCTGCGGCTAGGCTGGAGGACAGCTTGAATCCCGACCCCATGGCGCTGTCCATAAAATCTACCGTAATGGGCTGGGCCTCTTCATAGAGAGTTTTGTCGATCAGGAAGGTAAGGCCGTTATCCTTGATCACCGTATCTGTTTCTTTTGGCTCATCCAGAGCCATTCCCAGGTTGGGTCCCCCTCAACCAGCGGTCATCATGATCCGGATGGACTGAAGGTCCTTGCCCTGGAGGAATTCCTTAATCACCTCGTTTGCTTTTTGTGTAACTTCCAGCATAGTTATCTCCTTATAAAGATTAATGTTTGTCGCGGTTGCTGCCATCGACAAGTAAGTTAACCTAACCATGTCGGCAGGGTTTGTCAATATATTCCATCGGGCTATTTGCCGGGTCTCTTCCTTCCGGACAAACGGTTTTTCCGCTTCAGGGGGAAAACCTTAGCAAGTCGGGATGGTGGAGAGTTAGGGGGACGGTCCTTTTTGTGCTTTGGACGGCATGACCGTTTTTTTCCTTCCCTCATAAGTCGCGATTATTCTGGCCAGAAAAATGGCAATATAGAGCTGTCCCAAAATCGCTTCGCCAATGACGAGGAGTTTCGCCCCTTCGCTTACGGGACTTATGTCGCCGTAACCGATCGTCGTAAGCGTGACGAAGCTGAAATAGGTGAAGAATGAGGAACTGATCAGGTGGCCCAGCTTTTGGGGGAGGGAGTAGTAAAAAGAACCGGGACAGAGATGTTCCAGCAGGCTGTAGGCCTCTCCCCAGATAATCCCGATCAGGAGGTAAAGGCAGGCGGCCCCGCTGATCGTATCGGTTGTAACCTCCTGACTGTGAAAGATATCGAAGATCATCGCAAAGGCGATAAGGATAAAAAACACAGGGTGGCAAAAGCACCCACGATTCCAAGAAGCGGGGGTATATCTTTGACGAAGCCCGCAAGCGTCACCAGGAAAAGCATCAGGCCGCCGTTGAAATAGGCAAAGCGGCGCAGGCGGGAACTGTGGTCAAGGGTGTAGAGACTGGATAAAAAGATGGCCAGGATGATCACTGCAAACAGGTTTTCCGCGAAGCCTCTTCCCTCGATAAAGGGATACAGGATAATCATCAACGCCAGGGAAGCCAGGATGTAGTGAAATTTGCTGGTTCCCATAAGCCGGGTCAGGGGATTCATGGGAAACAGCATATCAGAAAGTTTACCCTGTGAAAACGACAATTTTCATGATAAATACAAACAATATGATCCAGGAGAAAAAGTCATGGCGAAACTCACCCTGCGGGAATTACTCGCGAGATTGGAGCGGGATAAGCGCTTTCTGGCGAACGTCCGGGCCCTGAAAAAGATCCCTCCCCTGGAAGGCCGTTTTAGCCCCTTTCTCGCTTGGCTTCATCCCCGCCTGAGGGAGGTGCTTGCGGGGCAGGGAATCGGGCAGCTCTACAGCCACCAGGGACAGGCCGTCGAACTGGTCCGGGCGGGACGGGATGTGGTCTTGATGACACCCACGGCGAGCGGCAAGACCCTTTGTTGCAACTTACCGGTATTGCAACGTATTCTTGAGGAGCCGGAGACCAGGGCCCTCTATCTCTTTCCCACCAAGGCCCTGGCCCAGGATCAGATGCACGAGGTCCATGGCCTCATCGGAAAACTGCAGGCGGACATCAAGACCTATACCTACGACTGCGGCACCCCCGACGACGCCCGCCAGGCCATCCGCCGCCAGGGTCACGTCGTCTTCACGAACCCCGACATGCTCCACGCGGGCATCCTTCCCCACCACACGAAGTGGCAGAAACTATTCGCTAATTTGAAATTTGTCGTCATCGATGAACTCCATGTCTACCGGGGCATCTTCGGGTCCCATCTGACCAACGTCCTCCGGCGGCTGGTCCGGATCTGCCGTTTTTACGGGCAGGACCCCGTTTTCGTCTGTTGTTCCGCCACGGTGGCCAATCCCCGGGAACATGCCGAGGCGCTCCTGGAGCGGCCCATGACCATCATCGACGACAGCGGCGCCCCCACGGCGGCGAAGACCTTCATCCTGTATAACCCGCCCATCGTCAATCGGGAGCTGGGCATCCGCCAGTCCGCCCTGACCCCGGCCCGCCGGATCGCGGCGGAGCTGATCGAAAACGACATCCAGACCATCGTTTTTGCCACGAGCCGTCTGAACGTCGAGGTCCTCACGAAATATCTCAAGGATCAATTCAACCGGGGCAAGCCCGTGGACCCCCGGTCGGTGACGGGTTACCGGGGCGGCTATTTACCCATGCTCCGCCGGGAGATTGAAGAGGGTCTCCGGAAACGGACGATCATGGGCGTTGTCACGACCAACGCCCTCGAACTGGGCATAGATATCGGCGACCTGGAGGCTTGTATCCTCTGCGGTTATCCCGGTTCCATCGCCAGCACCTGGCAGCAGGCCGGGCGGGCCGGGCGCCGGATGGGTCACAGTCTGGCCCTCCTCATTGCCCGCAGCAGCCCCATGGACCAGTTCATCGTCGAGCACCCCGATTATTTCTTTTCCCGTTCCCCGGAGCACTGCCGGATCAATCCGGATAACCTCCTGATTCTTTTACACCACCTCAAGAGCGCCGCCTTTGAGCTGCCCTTCGAGCAAGGGGAGCGTTTCGGCAAGGAAAACCTGGAAGAACTCCTCGGCTATCTCGAGGAGAAAGGGGTCCTCCACCGGGTCGAAGGGTGCTGGCACTGGATGGCGGAAAGCTATCCCGCCGACGAGGTCAGCCTGCGGAGCATCAATCCGGAAAATGTCGTTGTCGTCGACACCTCCGATGCCGGCCGGCACCGGGTCATTGCCGAGGTGGATTGGGACAGCGCCTTTACCACCGTCCACGACGACGCCATGACCTACACGCATGTCCGGGTCATCGACTCTTTCGACAGCAAGCGGTTCCACCAGGTCATTGTCGAGCACGGTGAGGTGCAGGTCGTCCGCAAGGTGGTGGGATTCAAGACTATCAGGTTCTATACGGCGGAAAATCTCGGCTACGGCGACGTCTCCCTGCCCGAGAAGGACATGCACACCACGAGTTACTGGCTGACGATTCCCAAGGACCTCCTCATGGCCCTTCCCTACAATCAGGCGGAAATCATCGACGGTCTTGGGGGCCTTGCCTACAGTTTCCACCATCTGGCCGCCATGCGCCTGATGGCCGATCTTCACGACCTCGACCGGGCCATCGGCGACAAGAGCGGGGAGTGGTTTGTAAAGAAAGGGAAGGTGCCCCGGGCCATCACCAGTGACGCCGCCGGGGAGAACTCACGCATCGACGCCTTCGACCCCACCATCTTTCTCTTTGACGCCTACCCGGAGGGCATCGGCTTTTCCGCCCTCCTCTACGAACAGCACCTTGATCTTCTCCAGGGGGTCCGACAGTTGCTGCGGAGTTGTCCCTGTTCCCACGGGTGCCCCTCCTGCGTCGGTCCTACCCTGGATGTGGGACCGACGGCCAAGGAAGTAGCCCTGTCCATCCTCGCTCAAATTGGGAATGGTTGATGCGCAGGTTGCCGGCAGTTCCCGGACCGCTTCTTTATGCTCTGGGGCGATTTCCGACCGGATTTGCATGAACACATCACTACGAGCATAGTTTTGTCGTTTTATTGCGTTTTTTCAAAGGCTTCCCTGATGGTTTCGACACGCTTGCGGTTAACGCCGAAATCGGAGTAGCCCAGACGGGAGGCGGAACGGAGCTGGATGTTCTTGTCGGCGTCGGCGAAGACAAATTCCACGTCATCGACGAAACGGAAAACCCTGGATGTAAACTCGGCATGGATATAGTCCGGCGTGACGGTTACTACCCGCGCTCTGGGCATGGACCTAAGGAGCTTCAGCAGGCGCTCGGTGGCGTCCGCCCGGGTTCCCTAATAGGACAGGGGACGGATCGCATGCCTTGGATCCGCGCTTTGGGAGGAAACACAGTTGGGGCGATCCGGGCAGGGACGGAGGCGGCCGTTCTGGGCTCCCGGATCGGCCTGCCGGGTGCCGGTGCAGGCGCAAATAAAAAAAAGAGTGAAAAAAGCAAGACCCATAGTTTCTTTCATTGACCGTCCTCCGCTGATTTCGATAATAGGGATTGCATAAAGGCATCCGCCAGTTCCGGGTCGAAAAGCTTCCCCCGCTCCGCTTTGAAGTAGGCCCGGATTTCTTCCCGTCCCAGCCCTTTCCGGTAGGGCCTGTCTTCCAGCAGGGCGTCGTAGACATCGGCAATGGTAAGAATCCGTGCCAGGAGGGGAATGTCTTCTCCTTGGAGACCTGCGGGATAACCACTGCCGTCCCAGTGCTCATGATGATAAAGGATGACCGGCCGCACCGCCTCATAGGCCGGGATGTCGGCAATGATGTCCGCCCCTGTTTGGGGGTGTTCTTTGACGAGGACGTATTCCTCCGTCGATAAAAGTCCGTCTTTATCCAGGATTCGCCCCGGAACGGCGATCTTTCCGATGTCGTGGAGGACGGCGGCAATCTTGAGCACTTGGCGTGTTTTTGCGTCCAATTGCAGGGACCCGGCCAATTGTTCCGCATATCCGGTGACCCGCTCGCTGTGGCCCGCCGTCCAGGGTGATTTTGCTTCGATGGAACGGGTCAGGGCCAGCAGGGTTCCCAGGAGGAGCTCTTCCCGCTCCCTGATATCGGTCCGGAGCCTGGCAACCAGCGAATTCAGCGCTTCGGCAAGGACGCCGATCTCATTCTTCTCCCGGGTCTGAAACACCCGGTCAAAATCCCCCGTCGCCATCGCCTCGGCCTCCCGGGCGAGAGAGATGATCGGCCGTGCCAGGAAGCTGCTGAACAAATGGCCCAGGAGGTGGGATACGAGGAGGAGCAGCAAACCGAAGGCGAAGAATTTATAGACGTTCCGGTTGAAAAGCGCCACTATCCCCAGGCGATTGACCTGCAGATTGAGGATATAGCGATGATGATCCCCCGGCCGGGTGATGTCGCTCATAAAGGTGATCGTGTCTTGTCCCCCCCCAGAAAATTCCTTGGGCCTTCAAGATGGTTTTCCTATACAGGCACCTTTGCAATTCCGAGACGAGGCCGGGGTCATCAACATCCCGGGTGCGGAAGACATTTTCCTTATCCGCATAGATCTCCCGCCATTTATCTCCGGCCCCGCCTTGAACGTAAAGGTTGAATCGGGAAAGGGCATAGGGTTTCAAAAATAGATGCTTGGCAATGCGTACCGTATCCTGAAGGTCCTGCCGTTGCACATTGACAAGCGACATCAGCCTGTCCGCCCCTCCGGGCGGCGTCATATCCCGGAGGCGTTCCTCCAGGATCCTTGCCGAGAAGGAGACAAAATCCCTGGTGAAGGTCGTGGTCAGGGTAATGAAGGTCAAATAGCCGATGAGGAGGCCGAAGACGGTGAAGGTTATGGTCATCCGCCGGCCGAGGGAAGGCTTCCAGAAGGTGAACAGACCGGTGATGAAACTTGCAACCCTGTTGTTGTTCATAAGGACGCCTTCCCTCTCCGGGGTATCGGTATAAGTTAACAAATTGATGTAATTAACGAACTAGCGAAAGTATCCCCCGTTTTTCATCTCCTCGACTATGCCCGGCCGTCAGGCGAATTGCCTTGATTCCAGCCGGGAAATTATCTTCTCCGGATAGGCGTTTTGTGTGCCTGTCTTGCCGCGGACCATTTTTTAAATGCTGCCTGACTTTCCCCGGGTGCTTATGCGGAAAAACGCCATAAATTACTAACTTATTTTTGTAATAGCGAACTATAGGCACAATAAAATTGTATGTCAATTAGATATTGCCCCTCAAAATGGCGGGTGCGGGGGCGAAAGATTGAGGGGACAAGTCAACAGGCAGGACGAGGGCTTGTAATTTCCCCTTCAATCAGCTATTAATATAAAAATAATCAGGGGGGTTGTTGCCTTTTTGCCGAAAAAGGATGGGAAGCTCCTGGTCGGATTATCAATGGACAAATCTTCTGACGAAGAGGATCGATTTCAAGACGGCGTACTTCCAGAAAACGGGCAATGTGATTATAGCCTGCGGCGCTTACAAGTTAAGACAATGATTCCTGGATGAGGGGGGCAACAGCCTTTCATCCCGGAATCATAAGGACTTTTTGTATGGATAACCTGAGACGCATGTTTGATCCCGGCACGATTGCCCTGATCGGCGCCAGCGACAAGGAGGGGGCCCCGGGAAAAGCGATCCTGTGTAATCTGCTGGCCTGCCGGGAAAGAAAGGTCTTTCTCGTCAATCCGGCGCGCACGGCCATCGGCGCGCGGCCCTGTTATGGCAGCGTCGCGGAGATCCCCGCGCATATCGATTTGGCCGTGGTAGCGACGCCGGCCCCGACGGTTCCCGGTGTTGTCGAAGCCTGTGGTCGGGCCGGTGTGGACGGCATTATCATCATTTCCGCCGGCTTCCGGGAAGTGGGCGCGGAAGGACGGAAACTCGAAGAAGAGATCCTGCGTATCAAGAGGCAGTATCCCTTGCGGATCCTCGGGCCCAATTGTCTCGGCGTCATCCGGGGCCCCATGCCGGCCTTTGCGCCGCCCGTCTCAGGGGCGCCCCCGAACCGGGGAAGATCGCCTTTCTCACCCAGAGCAACGCCTTCGGCAAGATCCTCTTCGACTGGGGCGTCAGCGCCCATATCAGTTTCAGCATGCTGGACTCCCTTGGTTCTGCCATCGACATTGATTTTGGGGATTTGATCGACTTCCTGGGGACGGACCCCCATACGCGGAGCATTATGATCTACATGGAGGACGATATCGGCCACCTCCTGAAGTCCATCGGCGCCGCCAGGGGATTTGCCCGGAACAAACCCATCGTCCTCCTCAAGACGGCCCGGCTTAGCGAAGAAGTCCCAGGGAGGATCTCCCACACGGACATCCTGGCCGGTTCCGAAGACATCTTCGATGCCGTTCTCCGCCGGGTCGGCGTGGTCCGGGTCAAGGAGACCCAGGATATCTATAATGCGGCCAATGTCCTTTTTTCCCGGAATCTGCCCCGGGGGGCACGGCTGGCGATCGTCAGCAACGCCGCCGGGGCGGGTCTCCTGGCGGCCAACCGCCTTGCCAAGTCCGGCGGCAGCCTCGCTGCACTCTCTCGGGAGACTTTGGCGGGAATGGCAGCCATCCTGCCGTCCTACGGAAAGCTGGGGAACCCCATCGATCTCCTGAGAACGGCCGACACCGGTTGTTACGAAAAAGCGGTTCGATTGTGCCTCGCCGATGAGGGCGTTGACGGCGTCCTGGTGATTTTCGGCCTTCAGGCCGCCGCCGCCGGCGATGAAGAACTGGCCGCCACGGTTGTGGACCTGACCAGGAACGCCGCCAAGCCCGTCCTTGCCGCCTGGCTGGGGCGGGAAGAGGTGCGCCGGGGCCGGGAACTGCTCCTGCGGAACGGCGTCCCGACCTACGAAACACCGGAAGAAGCGGCCCGAACCTATGTCTATATGTAGAACTACGAGCGGAACCTGCAGTTACTCCACGAAACCCCGGCCGAACTTCCCGTCAACGAGGCGCCGCCGAAAAACCATCTTAAATCAATAATCCGCCGGGTCCTCCGGGAGGGAAATCATGTCCTGACGGAGGAAGATGCCAAGAAATTTTTAACCAATTACGGCATCCCCTTTGTGGCGACCCATATTGCCGCCTCTCCCGAAGAGGCCGTCGCTTACGCCCGGGACATCGGTTATCCCGTGGTCCTGAAGATTGACTCTCCCGATATTATCTTCCGCCAGGATGTCGGCGGGGTGGCGACGGGGATCAATTCCGACGAGGCCCTGCGGAGCGCCTATGAAAGGCTCCGGGCACGGGTGGCCAAGTTTCAACCCCAGGCGGCGATCCGGGGTGTCGTTGTCCAGAAGATGATCGAAGTCATCGATTACGAGCTGATCCTCGGGGCGAAAAAGGACAAAAACTACGGCGCCGTGGTGCTCTTCGGCATGGGGGGGATCGGTGTCGAGATCTTCCGGGACTTCTCCATCGCCCTGCCTCCTCTCAATCAGACCCTGGCCCGGCGGCTTATGGAAGAGACGAAGGTTTACACCATGCTCCAGGGCTACCGGGGCAAGGCGCCGGCGGATCTGGGCCGGCTGGAAAGCATCATCGTCAGTTTTTAAAATCTTATCGTGGACTTTCCCGAGATTCTCGCCATGGATATGAATCCCGTGGCGGTGAGCAACGGCCAAGCCCAGGCCTTGGATGTCAGGATCATCCTGGACCGGGAAAAGATCGACCAGGGGACTCCCTATCCCCATCTCCTCGTCACCCCTTATCCCACCCGTTATATTGTCCATTGGCAGCTTGCGGACGGGCGGGAGGTTAACCTGCGACCCATCCGGCCCGAGGACGAGCCCTTGGAGCATGAGATGCTTACTTCCCTTGCGGAGGAAACCCTCCGGGAGCGTTTCTATCAGACCATCAAAACGATCACCCATGAAATGTACGTTCGTTTCTGCAATATCGATTACGACCGGGAGATGGTGATGGTCGCCGAAATCAGGGAAAACGGCGGGAGGCGCCTGATCGGCATGGGGGGCTTCAATATCGAGGCGGACTTCAAAAGGTGCGAATTCTCCATCCTTGTCCACGACGAGTTTCAGGGCCAGGGACTGGCTTATAAACTGCTCGATATCCTTATCGGCATCGCCGACGAGAAAGGCCTGGAGGAGTTTTTCGGCTACATCCAGCCGACGAACCGGAAGATGGTCAAGGTCTGTGAGAAGCTCGGCATGATTCCCGAAAAGCCGCCTGACGACCTGACCCGGGTAAGCCTGAGGCTGCGGTAGGAGGCAAATGAAGGTGATGAAAAAAAAGAATTCCACCCCGGATATGATCCCGGGACCGCTGTCCCATAATCCTTTCGAGAGCATCAAGGGGCTACTCGAGGACCGGCCGCCGCCACCTCCGCCGCTGTCGCCCCGGGCGACGGTGTTACGTAAAGGCGGCACCGCGGCCGTGACGAAACCGGCGGAGGAAAGGGGAGTTTTTCTCGCGGCCATGGAGGACGTGGTTCCCCTGAGCAAGGGACGGGAGCGGGAGATCCTGCGGGATAAAACCGGCGGGCCTTTCCCCGGGGCGCCAGCGGTGGATGAAAACCGGGAAGCCCTGGAACAACTGACCAGACTCATAACCACGGGAGCAGGTTTTATCCTTTCCCTGACCCCGGAGTATATCGAGGGAACGGGCTACAATATCCATCCCGAGTACGCCCGGCGCCTTCATGCCGGGGATTTTTCCATCCAGGCCCATATCGACCTCCATGGGTTGACCGTTGTCGAGGCCAAAGGGGTCTTCGACGGCTTTATGAAGGAAGCCGTCATGACGGGGAAAACGGGGGTGCTGATCATCCATGGCCGGGGGCTTTCTTCCCCCGCTGAGCCGGTCCTGAAAAAGAAGGTTAGCGAATGGCTGACCAGCGGTGTCTGGCGCAAACAGGTTTTTGCCTATGCGAGCGCCCGTTCCTGCGACGGCGGGACGGGGGCCACCTATGTGCTTTTCAGGCCCCGCGCCAGGGGGAAGCGACTCTGACATGAGTGTCATTAAACGACTCCGGCGTCTGACGGGAGAAGAGAAGGGGCCCCCGGATGAGACGGGAAGGGCGGCAGAACTCAGTGATTTGCGGAGGCGGATCGATACCGTTCTTTTCCGTCGCCCGGCAACCCGGGTGGAGACGTTCCCTGTTTCGTTCCGTGGTCCGTTCCTGCCCCTGGAGGAATGTGTTTCCGGGGAGGAAATCACAACGCCGGCGGGCCGTTTTTTCTGCGTCGAGAGCGGGTGGGGCATCTCCCACCACCACGGCTGCCGCTGTGTCGGTGATCTCTCCCCTCTGGATATGACCATTGTCTCTACGCTGGCCAATGACGGCGCCCTGGCTGGCCTCGACTATACCCGGGGCGTCTTTCTGGACACGGAGACGACGGGTCTGGCCGGCGGGACGGGGACGGTGGCCTTCCTCATCGGTATGGGCTGGTTCGAAGGGTCGCGTTTTGTCATGAAGCAGCTCTTTATGAGAGATTATTCCGAGGAGCGGCCGGCCCTGATGTTTCTGCGGGATCTCGTTCAAGGCCGGCAATTCCTCGTTACCTTTAACGGCAAGGCCTTCGATGTCAACCTCCTGACCGCGCGCTTCATCCTGGACCGCCTCGCCGACCCCCTTGGGGGTTTGCCCCATCTCGATCTGCTCCACCCCGCCCGCCGCCTGCTCCGGCATCGCCTCGACAATGTCCGCCTGGGCACGATCGAAGAGGCGGTATTAGCCCTGGGGGACATTCCCGGATATGAGATTCCGCAGCGCTATTTCGACTGGTTGAGAAGCCGCGATGGTCGGCTGATGGCGGACGTATTCCTTCATAACCGTCTCGACGTCCTGTCCATGGCGGCCCTGACGGCCCATCTCACGGAAATGATCGCGGCGGAAAAGCCGGGCGCCTCCCTGCGATCTCCCCCGGATCTTTTGGCGGCGGCCCGGCTGCTCATGCACCGAGGGGAAACAACTGCGGCGCACCGGATGCTGACCGAGCTTCGCAGCGCCTCCTGCCCGTCAACAATGGGACAGGCTTGCCGCCTGCTGTCTTTAATCCACAAACGGGCCGGTGAATGGCCCCAGGCGGTGGAAATCTGGGCAGAGATGATTCCCCAGGGTCAGGACGGTGTCTTTGCCTTCGTCGAGCTGGCCAAGTGGCATGAACACCGGACCCGCGACTATGTACAGGCCCTGAATCTGGCCCGCAAGGCCCTCCAGGTTCTGCCGCTGCCGTCCCCGGAAAGGGAAAGGGATGCTCTCCGGCGCCGCGTTGCCCGTCTGGAGCGGCGCTTGGCCAGGGACGGCCGAGGATAATTAAGGGCCTCCTTGCGTGCTGACAGAAATTTACAATTCCCGATAGTCTTTCCAGTCAGGTCAGGTATTATGATGACGACCGGGCGTTTGCAGGCCTGCTGCCATAATCGGCGGATTTCTTCCGTGCCCGAGAATGCTTATGAGCGGGAATAACCCCGGGCAGGACCGTAAAATGATAGACCAGGAACTCCTCCAGGAGCCTGAGCGGTTCCGCCATTTACGACATCGAACGCCAGTATTATGTAAAGCCTGCCGACCGAGCCCGGGATATCAATCCTCCCAAAGAATCAGGGGGCCGTTGAGAATTTTGAATGCAAGGAAAGTTCGTCAGTTTGCCAGATAAATCGCCTCGGCGATT